>CAZLZH010000031.1:0-28969 GCA_964563955.1 uncultured Bacteroides sp.
GCAGGATACGGAGCTGTTTGGAATCCTCCACGCCCTCCGCAACAACCGATATGTGCATCTTGTGAGCCAGATTGATGATGGAATCAGCAATATAACGATCCTTCTCATTGCTGCATATTCCGTCGATAAATGATTTATCGATTTTTAATGTATCAATCGGTATCTGTGTCAGGTAATTAAAGGAGGAGTATCCGGTTCCAAAGTCATCCAAAGCGATGGAGCATCCAAGCTCTTTCATCTGATTAATCAGCAGAAGGTTGTGCTCAAAGGAATTCATTAAGACACTTTCAGTGATTTCTATTTCCAGATGTTTTAAATCCATGCCGGTTTTTTCCGGAATCTGGCGGATTGTCTCAATCAGATGGTTGTCCTTTAACTGTGTTGTTGACACATTTACTGAGACACGGAGAGGACCAAAACCGCTGTTAATAAGGTTCTGGTTAAAATTACAGGCTTCAATCAAAGCCCATTCACCGAGACTGTTGATAATTCCGCTTTCTTCTGCAATCGGAATAAATTCGGCAGGTGAGATAAAGCCGACTAGGTCGGATTCGATACGCATCAATGCCTCGAATCCGGTTACTTTTCCGGTTGCGACATTGACCTGCGGCTGATATTGAAGGTAAATTTCATTTTTTTCGATGACATGCGATAATATTTCTGCAAGGTCATTTCTTCGGTTAACGTCATCCTCCATATAGCTGTCAAAGAAACGGTAGCTGTTTTTTCCGGAATTTTTTGCATTGTACATTGCAATGTCCGCATTTTTTATTAATTCGCTTACTGTCAGGCCGTCGCTTGGGAAAACGGCAATTCCAACACTCATGGAGACAGAGGCGATTTCATCATCAAGCTGGAATGGACGGTGAACAAGCTCTACCAGTCTTGAGGCAAAATGGTCGAGATCATCCTTTGTCTGAAAATCATTTTTCAGTATCAAAAATTCATCTCCGCCGTTTCTTGCTAAAATATCGTTGTCCGAAATGCAGGAGAGCATTTTGGCGGATACTTCCTTTAAAAGCATGTCACCGTAATCATGGCCGAGTGTATCGTTAATATTTTTAAAATTATCCAAGTCAATAAAGAAGATTGCGTGCCGGTTCCTGTTGATGCTCGCATCATGAAACAGTTCATAGGAAAATTTCATGAATGCGACACGGTTGTAAAGACCGGTCAGTCCGTCATGGTAGGCGAGCTGCTCGATATGTGCATAATTTTTCTTTAATTCCTGCTCGCTGATTTCAAGGGCTGCTTTCGAATCGGAGAGCTCCTTGTAGTTGTTGGATATGATATCCATCATGCTGTTAAACATGCGCGATAAATCACCGAACTCATCATCGGTGTCCACCTTGCATTTGACTTCCAGATTTCCGGCAGACGCGTCCGTCATGTTTTCACGCAATGTAAAAATCGGAGAGGTGTATTTGTAGGCTAGGACACGGCTGACCCAGATTGCAATCAATAATATAATGACAAGTGTGACAATCAGTATAATCGGCATCGTGGATATGATTTCCTCATATTGTTCATCCTGCTGTTTGATCAGATAAATCCAACCGGAATCCTTTAATCTGCAATATCCGTATATACCGGATATGACGGAATCATCCGGGTCGGTAATAAACCCGTATGGAGCTGTACCCTGTAGCTTTTCATAAGCTTTTTGTTCCACTTTGCTCGATAATCCTTTTGTGCAGAACAGGTATTCTTTTTCACCGGTCAGGATAAATGCACTTTCATCCTCTGGTATAAAGGAGCCGAAATAGTCGGATGAGATGTTGGTGCGGACCAATCCGACGGTCTGATTTTTTACAACAACAGGTGCGATGATGTCAATGCTGTTGCTGTTTTTGCTGATGGATGAGGATTTCAGTATTTTTGTCTCTGTGATATCATTGACAGGAATGCCCATATGCTCTGTCCAGTCGGAGTTGTCCGTGCTGCCCGAGCTTGTGATGTAATAGCCGTTTACATCGTATATGTAGTAAGATACTTTGTTGTCCGTATATGCAGCGGCATCCTCTAATATTTCGGTAACCGGTTCATAATAAGGAGAGTCACTGCCGAGAGACACCCCGTTATAGCATTCCAGTGTGATGCTTTGGATATTTCCTGCGCGTGATAGTCCTTCCGTCTCGGCAACCTGTGAATTTAATTGTGTTTCAAATCCCATTCCGTAGTTTTTTGCAAGCTCGGCGGCTGAATTTTTTGCAAGCTCCACATATTTACTATATGAAAAATCACATGTAAGGATTGTCAGAAATATAAGTGGCAGGGATGCCATTAAGATAAGAGACAATCGCAAAGATTTCTGTATGGACATATATATTCCTCGTTTTTCTAATTGATAATTTCATTATATATAATTAATTGGGAATATTCAATCAATATTGCGATTTTTACATATTGTAGACAGTTGCTTTTTTATAACGAATTGTGTATAATAAATGAAGTATTTTTGTTTGAAGGAGGGGCGTTATGTTTGGTGTTTATTTTGGAAAATACCTGCAGGATGTCGGTGTATTGACAAACGAGCAATATACGGAGATTGTGGAGGCTAGCCGTACTGCACGTGTAAAGATGGGATTACTTGCAGTTAGTGAGGGCATGATGACGCAGGCGCAGGCAGAGGAAGTCAACCAGCTTCAGGTAATGAAGGATGCCAGATTTGGTGATATAGCAGTTGAAAAAGGATATCTTACAGAGGATCAGGTTGGAAAGCTGCTTAAAAAGCAGGGAGATTCTTATCTTCTGTTCGTTCAGGCTTTGGTGGAACGAAAGCTGCTGACACTCGAAGAGATTCAGAAGCATCTGAATCACTATAAAAAGTCAGAACGCTATACGGCACTTGAAATCGATGCATTGAAGAGTTCCGATATTGACAAGATCATTCCGATTTTCGTAAAGGATTATCATGTTCCGACAGTCGTGAAGGATTATGTAGCGTTGTTTGCAAGAAATATCGTTCGATTTGTAGATAACAAGGTTCGTTTTGAGCGAATCGAGCGGATTCATACATATACGAACAAGGCGATTGCAAGTCAGTGCTTTGAAGGCGATTACAATTTGTTTATCGGCGTAGGAAACGATGCGGTAAAGCAGATTGCAGAGAGCTATGCAAAAGAAGAGTTTCCGGTCATGGATGAGGATTGTCTGGATGCGGCATGTGAGTTTATCAATGTATCCAATGGCCTTTTCGCATCAAAGGAATCGCAGGAGGGAGTTCAGATTGACATGCTCCCACCGCAGATGTATACAGAAATTACGACAATCAGCACAGATGGAATGATGTTCCTGCTCCCGTGTTTTATACGTGGACAACGCGCAGATATCGTGATTTGCATGGAAACTAAATGGAGTATTAACTAAAGGTAAAAGGAGAATGAACCATGGCAAAGATTTTGATTGTAGACGATTCGAGAACTTCCCGCAAAATTTTAAGAGGTGTTTTGGAAAGCGGTGGACACGAAATCGCTGGCGAGGCAACCAATGGTCAGGAAGGCTATGATATGTATGCCCAGATAAAGCCGGATGTTGTGACGATGGATATTACGATGCCGGTTATGTCCGGTGTAGAAAGTTTGAAGAAGATAAAGACAGATTTCCCGGAGGCAAAGGTTATCATGGTTTCTGCTGCCGGACAGCAGCACAATATGGTTGAGGCAATTCAAAACGGTGCGGCGGAGTTTATTTCAAAGCCATTTGAACCGACACAGGTTTTAAAAATAATCGACAACGTGATTGCAAATTAAACTTCAGATATATTTACAAATGCAAATGGTCGTATATACCGCGTATATATGACCATTTGCATTGTATTGTACAGGTTGTGTCAGGTTTTGTATGAGCGGATGTTAAAAAGGGGAGCGCTATGATTGAGACAGTTGTATCGGTTGATCTGATGGTGGAAGAAGAATTAAAGGTGAAGAAAAATCATTTGGCACCTGACTTCCCGAAGGGAAATGAAAAAAGGATATGTATCGTTTCCGGCTTGTACGGCGATGAGTTGCAGGGACAGTATATTTGTTATGAAGTGATCAGGCGTATAAAGCTGGAATATGAAAATCTTACCGGGATTGTAGATGTGTATCCGGCTCTGAATCCGATGGGACTTGATTCCAAGACAAGGGAGATTCCGGGTTCCGGAATTGACATGAATTCCATCTTTCCGGGGTCAAGGTCCGGTGCGCTTGGGGAGTATACGGCATCCTGTATATTTGATGATATCAAAGACGCAGATGTGTGTATTGATGTGCATGCAAGCAATTTGTATATACATGAGGTTCCGCAGGTGCGCATGAATGATGAACATATAGATGAACTGCTTCCGATAGCAAAATGTCTGAATACGGATATGATATGGATACATCCGAGTAATTCTGTTTTGAACGGAAGTCTGGCGTATTCGCTCAATGCGGTCGGTGTTCGTTCTGTCGTGATTGAGTCGGGTGTTGCTTACCGGATCAATCAGGAATTTTGCAACAAAATTGTGGATGGATTGTTTGTGCTGATGAAGGAGCTTGGGATCTGGAAGGGGGAGACCGTACAGCCGAAACAGGTTCCGATTACAAACGATGAAGACATGCGATACATCAATGCGGAGAGCAGCGGAATTTTTATTCCGGGTGTGAAATTGTATGATAATGTAAAAACGGGGGATGAGCTTGGAACGGTTGTCAATGTTATCACTGGTGCGATAGAAGAAATTGTCTATGCATCCGGGGATGGTATGATTTGTTCCTTGCGGGATTATCCGGTCATTGAGGAGGGATCCTTGCTTGCACGGATTGTCGGAGGAAATGTGAATGAATAAGGAAGTTATTTTTTCCATGAATACAGCGTTTCGTGGAGAATTTACGATACATGGGTATTCGTACGGACGTGGGGAGAAGGCGGCATGTATTGTCGGTGCTATGCGTGGCAGCGAATATCAGCAGTTATATATCTGCTCTCTGCTTGCACAAAAGCTGGCGGAGATTGAGGCGCAGGGGGATATCGTGTCGGGAAAAGAAATTTTGCTGATTCCGACGCTCAATTACAGCTCGCTGAATGCAAAAAAGAATAAATGGATTTCGGATGACTCGGATATCAACCGTTCGTTCCCGGGTAATATGGAAGGGACGGCAACGAGCCGAATCGCGGCAACGCTTTTGAAAAGGGTAAAGGAATATACATATGGCGTGCAGTTTGCAAGCTTTTATTTGCAGGGGGAGACGATTCCGCATATAAGAATGATGGAAACCGGAACGGAGAGTACGAGTCTTGCAAATTTGTTTGGTATGCCGTATGTACTCACAGGAGATATAAGGTCCTTTGATACGGCAACGCTTAATTATAACTGGCAGAAGCTCGGCATACAGGCATTTTCCGTTTATTCGGCGACAACGAATACTCTGGACGGCGAGAGTGCCAAGATGGCAGTAAGCTCCGTGCTTCGGTTTCTGACGCGGATGGGTATCATCCGATATGAGAGTCATGGCGGTTATATATCCACGACATTAAAGGAGCGGGATCTGGTGTCTGTTCGTGCACAGGAGGCAGGCTTTTTCAGACGTATCGTGGGCGTGAATCAGGAAGTAAAGCGGGGACAGGCACTTGCGGAGATTATCAATCCGATGGATGGAAATATTAAGGCGGAGATTTTGGCTCCGACAGACGGAATTATATTTTTTGTACAAAATTCTCCACTCGTCTTTCAAAATGTGGTAATATACAAAATTGTTAGAAGAATGCATACATAAAATTACGATATAGCAGGAGGAAAGTCATGAGCAAGGTTAGACGTATCTATGTAGAAAAGAAGGATGCCTATGCGGTAAAGGCAAAGGACCTGAAAAAGCAGTTCAAGGATTACCTTGGTATTAAGGCAGACAATGTGCGTGTGTTAGTGCGCTATGACATGGAGGGTGTGTCGGAATCTACATACAACAAGGCAAAGGTTACAATTTTCTCAGAGCCGCCGATCGATGTGGTATATGAAGAAACATTTCCGATGAAGGAAAATGAACAGTGCTTTTCACAGGAATATCTTCCCGGACAGTTTGATCAGCGTGCAGATTCCGCCGAACAGTGCGTGAAGCTTTTGAATGAGGAGGAGACTCCGCTTATTAAAACAGCAACCACATATGTTGTGGAAGGAAGTATTTCCGGGGAACAGATGCAGACGATTCGCGAGTATGTTGTGAATCCTGTAGATTCCCGCGTGACAGATGAGCAAAAACCGGAGACTCTTGTCTCGAAGTTTGATGAGCCGGCGGATGTTATTATATTTGACGGATTTAAGGAAATGGAAGAAAACAAATTGCAGGAGCTTTATGCGTCGCTTGGACTTGCCATGACTTTCAAGGATTTTCAGCATATCCGGAATTATTTTAAGAATGAAGAGCACAGGGATCCGTCCATGACAGAAATCCGTGTGCTTGACACATACTGGTCCGATCATTGTCGTCATACAACCTTCTCTACAGAGCTTACAAATGTAGCCTTTGATGATGGTTATTATAAGGATGTAATCGCATCTGCCTATACACGTTATGCTGATGCTGCAAAGGAAATGTACAAGGGCAGAGATGATAAATTTGTTTGTTTGATGGATATTGCACTTATGGCAATGAAGGAGCTTCGTAAGGCAGGAAAGCTTGAAGATATGGAGGTATCGGATGAAATCAATGCCTGCTCGATTGTGGTGCCGGTCAAGATTGATGGTGTGGAGGAGGAATGGCTCGTCAGCTTTAAAAATGAGACACATAATCATCCGACGGAGATTGAGCCTTTCGGTGGTGCTGCAACGTGTTTAGGAGGTGCTATCCGTGATCCGCTTTCCGGACGTTCCTATGTATATCAGGCAATGCGTGTGACGGGTGCAGCAGACCCTACGGTTTCCCTGAAAAATACGATGCATGGAAAGCTTCCGCAGAGAAAAATCGTCAAGGTGGCTGCGGAGGGGTATAGCTCCTATGGTAACCAGATTGGACTTGCAACCGGACTTGTAAAAGAGGTCTATCATCCGAATTATGTTGCAAAGCGTATGGAGATTGGTGCGGTTATGGGTGCGGCACCAAGACGCTGTGTAAAGCGTATGACATCGGATCCGGGCGATATTATCATTTTGCTCGGAGGACGTACAGGTCGTGATGGCTGCGGCGGAGCAACCGGCTCTTCCAAGGCGCATACAGAGAGTTCAATCGAGACATGCGGTGCAGAGGTACAAAAGGGAAATGCGCCGACAGAGCGTAAGATTCAGCGCTTGTTCCGTCGGGAAGAGGTTGCTTGTCTGATTAAGAAATGTAATGATTTTGGTGCCGGCGGTGTGTCGGTAGCAATCGGTGAGCTTGCAGATGGTCTGCGTGTGGATTTGGATAAGGTACCAAAGAAATATGCGGGTCTTGACGGTACAGAGCTTGCGATTTCCGAGTCTCAGGAGCGTATGGCTGTCGTTGTCGCACCGGAGGATGTTGACAAGATGATGCAGTATGTAGCAGAGGAGAATCTGGAAGCGGTTGCAGTCGCCGTTGTTACAGAGGAAAAGAGACTTGTGCTCAGTTGGAGAGGCAAGGAGATTGTAAATCTTTCCAGAGCATTTTTGGATACAAACGGTGCGCATCAGGAGACCGATGTAAAGGTTCAGATGCCGGATGCAGCGCATAAATATTTTGAGGAGAAGAAGGATGCCGGGGATGTAAAGAAGCTTTGGCTTGATACACTTTCTGATTTGAATGTGTGCTCGCAGAAGGGACTTGTGGAGATGTTTGATTCCTCCATCGGTGCAGGTTCTGTTACAATGCCGTATGGCGGAAAATACCAGCTCAGCGAGACGCAGACGATGATTGCAAAGCTTCCGGTACTGAAAGGAAAGACGGATACGGTTACGATGATGAGCTATGGCTTTGATCCGTATCTTTCAAGCTGGAGTCCATATCATGGTTCCATCTATGCAGTACTTCTCTCTGTAGCAAAAATTGCAGCCTCCGGTGGTGATGTAAGCAAGATTCGCCTTACATTCCAGGAGTATTTCAAGCGCCTTGGAACCGACCCGTATCGTTGGGGTCAGCCGCTTTCCGCGCTGCTTGGTGCGTATGATGTACAGATGGGACTCGGACTTGCCTCAATTGGCGGTAAGGATTCAATGTCCGGTTCCTTTAATGATATTGATGTTCCGCCGACGCTTGTCAGCTTTGCAGTCGATGTTGCAAGCTATCAGGATGTCGTGACGCCGGAATTAAAGAAGGCCGGAAACGTGCTGGTTTCCTTTGATGTAAAGCGGGATGCTTACGATATTCCGGATTATGCGGATGCACTTGAAAAATATGGGAAGCTGCATGAGGCCGTTGTTGCAGGAAAGGTTGTTTCTGCATATGCTATTGGATTTGGCGGCATGATTGAGGCTGTTTCCAAGATGGCGTTTGGTAATAAGCTTGGTGTGAAGCTCTCCGGTACAGTGAGCCGTGAGGATTTGACTGCTAAGAAATACGGCTCCATCATTTTGGAGGTTAGTCCGGATGATGTGTCCTCTCTTGGCATTCCATGTACGGTAATCGGTGAGGTACAGGAGACTGCATGCTTTGAATACGAAGGTATGACAGTTTCTATGGAGGAAGCGTTAGAAGCATGGACAGGAAGGCTTGAAAAAGTATTCCCGACAGAATCCGGTGTAGAGCAAAATGATAAGATCAGCGATACACTAAAGATTGAGAATGGTATCGTAACATCCAAAATGTTTGATGCGGGTTCCATTCTGATTGCGAAAAATAAAGTGGCAAAGCCGAAGGTATTTATCCCGGTATTTCCGGGTACAAACTGTGAGTATGACTCGGCAAAGGCTTTTGAGAATGCCGGCGCGGATGTTTCTACCATTGTATTTCGGAATATGGATGCGCAGGGAATCCGTGATTCCGTGGATGCATTCACAAAGGCAATCCGAGAGAGTCAGATTATCATGTTCCCGGGTGGATTTTCAGCCGGTGATGAGCCGGATGGCTCCGGTAAATTTATTGCGACTGCTTTTCGGAATGCAAAGATTGCCGATGAGGTTATGAAGCTTTTGAACGAGAGAGACGGTTTGGTGCTCGGTATTTGCAACGGATTTCAGGCACTCATTAAGCTCGGTCTTGTTCCATACGGCGAAATCCGTCCACAGGAAGATGATTCACCGACACTCGCAATGAACAGCATTGGCCGTCATCAGTCGAAGATGGTTTATACGAAGGTCGTGACAAACAAGAGTCCGTGGCTGGCTCAGGCAACGCTTGGAGGTATCTACTCTGTTCCGATCTCACATGGAGAGGGTCGATTTGTTGCAAGCAGAGAATGGACGGAAAGGCTGTTTGCAAACGGACAGGTTGCAACACAGTATGTGGATATGGATGGTAACCCTACGATGGATGAATATTATAATGTCAATGGTTCATACTATGCAATTGAAGGTATCACAAGTCCGGACGGACGTGTACTTGGCAAGATGGCTCACTCCGAGCGTAAGGGAACAGCAGTGGCTGTCAATATTTACGGAGATCAGGACCAGAAGATATTTGAGTCCGGTGTAGCATACTTCTCATAACTTGACTTTACAAATGACCGATTATATAATTCACATTATCTTAGTAGGCATTACAGGGATAGAAGAATTGTATAATCGGTTTTTTAAAATGAAAGCGCATATATATGGGGATTCGTAAAAAGAAAATTATATATGGTTTCCTGATTTTTGTCATGATTATATTCGGCATTTTCGGTACTTCAGGGCTGACACGGGACGGTGAAAGAAGGACAGATGGCAGCGGACAGGACAGAAATACCGGGGACGCACAGTCGGAACAGACCATGACTGCAACAAATAGTGATGCGCGAAAAGAAGAAACAGGGCTTGCAACGACAGTGTTGGATATACGTCTGGAACAGCTTGTGGCTACGATGACGCCGGAGGAAAAGATCGGACAGCTTTTTTTTATTAAGAACGATGGACGTTTTGGAGTTGATGAATTGGCAGAATATCCGGCGGGCGGTATCATTCTGTTTGCCGGAGATTTCAGAGGAGAAAGTGCAGAATCTCTGACGCAGAAATTACAGGATTTTCAGTCGGCTAGCAAA
Source organism: uncultured Bacteroides sp. (assembly GCA_964563955.1). Lineage (GTDB taxonomy): Bacteria > Bacillota > Clostridia > Lachnospirales > Lachnospiraceae > Coprococcus_C. Next base: position 10,087 of record CAZLZH010000031.1, read on the forward strand.
TATCCGCTATTAATCGGAACAGATGAGGAGGGCGGAAGCGTTGTACGTGTCAGCAATTATCGTGCACTTTGTGATCAGACATTTCCATCACCGCGTGCTTTGTATGAACAGGGCGGTATGGAAGCAGTGCGGGAGGACACGGAAGTAAAATCCGATATGCTTCTTTCTTATGGCATCAATGTTAATTTTGCACCGGTCTGCGATTTGTCGGGCAATCCGAACGATTTTATGTATTCGCGTTCGTTTGGCGGGGATGCAGAGGACACGGCAGAGTATGTCGAAACGGTTGTGTCCGTTATGAAAGAAAAAAAGATAGGAAGTGTTTTGAAGCATTTCCCCGGCTATGGCAGTAATGGAGATACCCATACAAATATTGTTGAGGATACAAGAGCATATGAACAGTTTGTAACAGAGGATTATATTCCATTTCAGGCCGGCATGGATGCCGGGGCGGACTGCGTACTTGTGAACCATAACATTATAAGAGCAATGGATGATGAGAAACCGGCATCCTTATCTGAAAAGGTACATGAGGAGCTACGTGAGACGCTTGGTTTTGATGGGGTTATCATAACCGATGATTTGATGATGGCAGGTATATCCGGCACATGGAATGAAGGAGAGGCGGCTGTACAGGCAGTGAAAGCCGGAAATGATATGATACTCTCCACATCTTACCGTACACAGATGGAAGCAGTATTGCAGGCGGTGCAAGAGGGAGAAATTGAAGAAACCCGAATTGACGAATCGGTTGTCCGAATTTTAAGGTGGAAATATAAGCTTGGGTTAGATATTTTTGATGAAGCAGACGAGGATTAATTAATGTTTGCGAAACATGATATAAGCATGTATGTTGCATATATTTCGATATCTATTCATGAAATATGCATATGTCTGGAACTACTTAGTTTCAATACATCGTATATGGAATGAATGGATATCGAAATATATGGATGCACATTTTACATGTTTTGCAATATCAAATGAGGACGAAAACGGAAAGGAAATGAGATATGAAGCTGATACATTGTGCAGATTTGCATTTAGATTCCTCGCTGTCAGGAAATCTAGATGGGGAAAAAAGAAAGCTGCGAAAGACAGAACTGCTTCGGACATTTTTACGCATGGTGAAATATGCGGATGAAAAGCAGGCTGCAGCCATTTTGATTGCAGGTGATATGTTTGATACAAAAAAAGTCAGCAAGACAGTGCGGAATGCAGTATATGACGTTATCGTTCAGCATCCACACATTACCTTTTTTTATTTGCGTGGAAACCATGATGCAGAAAGTTTTCTGCGTGCACTTGATACATTACCAGACAATCTGAAGCTTTTTTCGGATGCATGGACATCTTATATACTCACGGAAGGGGAAAACAAGCTCGTTGTGACAGGTGCGGAGCTGCTAAGTGACAATGCACAGGAACTTTACAACGGTCTTGTTTTAGATAACACGCTTTTAAATATCGTGATGCTGCATGGACAGGAAATGCAGTATCAGGGAAAGGATAAAACAGAAATCATCAATCTTTCTGCATTAAAGGGAAAAAATATTGATTATCTGGCGCTTGGGCATATTCATACATATAAACGGGCTGTGCTTGACGCAAGAGGTGTGTATTGTTATTCCGGATGTCTGGAGGGACGCGGATTTGATGAGTGCGGAGAACACGGATTCGTGGAACTCGATGTAGATTTTGAAAATAAGAACATAAAAGATACGTTTGTGCCATTCGCAAGTCGCAGGATTTATACGATTCCCGTGGATGTCAGCGGTTGTGAGACAACGCTTATGGTACAGAGCACCATAGATAAAACAATTGGAGAATATGAGCTTGCGGATACAAGTATGGTAAAGCTTGTACTTCGCGGAAATGTAAGTGTCGATTCCGAGCGGAATATTCCCCTGCTTACAGATGTATATAAGGATGCCTTCTTTTTTGTGAAGATTTATGATGAGACAAAGTTAAAGGTTGATTATGCGATGTATCTGCATGATGAATCGTTAAAGGGAGAATTTGTCCGGCAGGTACAGGCAGCAGACCTTGACGAGGAAGAAAAGGCAAACATTATACGTGCCGGTATCCTGGCACTTTCAGGGGAGGATTTTGTATGAAATTATTGAGCTTTCATGTTGAAAATTTCGGAAAGCTCTCGGATTTTTCCTATGATTTTAAAGAGGGCTTTAATTCGATACATATGGAAAACGGCATGGGAAAAAGCACGTTTGCAGCATTTATCCGTGTTATGTTTTTTGGATTTCAAGGAGAATCCAAGCGTGGAGAATTTGAAAATGAACGGCGCTTTTATGCTCCATGGCAAAATGGAACCTATGGCGGACAGCTTACCTTTTCAGTCGGCAAAAAAACCTATATAATTTCCAGAGTGTTTGGAAAGACAGCCAAGGGGGATGTATTTCGATTACAGGATGCGGAGACCATGCTTGACAGTCATGATTACTCATTGAATATCGGGGAAGAACTGTTGCAGATTGATGCTGCGTCATTTTTGCGAACCGTTTATGTCGGGCAGGCGGAATGTGCAGAGTGTACTGCCACGGACAGTATCAGTGCGAAGCTTGGTAATCTGGCTGAGAATACAGATGATATCAATAATTTTGAAGTCGTAGATAAACGTATGACGGATATGCTCAATAGTCTGTCAGCAAAGCGGAGCACAGGAAAAATTGCAAAATTAAACAAAGAAATTGCACAAATTACAGAGGAAGTGCGGGCAAAGGCTGCACTTGAGGAAGCGATGCGGCAGCTTGGAGAAAAACGAGAGGAAGCAAAGCATAAAAAGGAGACATTGCTGTTACAACAGACAGAGATGCAAAAGAAGTTTGAACAGGCATCCAGACAGGAGGAAATGCGCACGAAACAGGAGCAATATCAGCAGCTTGTGCAGGATTTTGAACAAAAACAGCGGGAGTTGGAAACGGCAGGCGCGTATTTTTCAGGCGGCTTGCCGGAAAAGCAGGAACTGAGCCGGATGCAGAAATATGTGCAGCGTCTTTCTGAGCTGGAGAAAAAGCAGAGTAGTCGGGAACTGTCCGCATCGGAATTAAACAAGCTTTCCTTGTATGAACAGAAATTTGCTTCGGGTGTACCGGATACGGAGGAGATTGCGGAAAAACAGGAGCTTGTAAATTTATGTCGGCAGTTAAAAAGCATACTCAGCGTAAAAACAGAAAACCTTCAGGCAGAGATAGCGCGGGAGGATGAAAACAGACAGGCAAAGAAAAAACACAATCTGCAAATCAGCATTATTTTTACGTTGATTGGAATTGCACTGATTACCGCCGGTTTGCTTGCACCGCCGCTTTCAATTGGTGTGCGAATTGTGATTTTTGTCTGTGCAATCGGAATGATTCTGTTTTCCATATATACGATACGGAAGAACAGTAAGTATATGGATAATCCGGCGCTTGTGCGTATGCGGCAGGCATGTGAGGAGGATGAAGAAAAAATCGCAGAAACGGAACGTCAGATTCGTTTGTTTTTTGCAAAGCTTCAAATCAATTATGAGGAAGAAAAGGCCGGACAGACATTGCAGGTTCTAAAGGACGAGGTGTGGGAGTATGGAAATCTGTCTGCAAAGAAGGGAGATGCTCTTACAGAGGAGGAGCTCGCGGAGTATCAAAGCAAAACCGAATTGCTTCACACCTTTCTTCAGACTTATGTTGAAGCACCGACAGAGCCGACATCATGGATTGCATATATGAGTTTGCTCAAGGATATGGAGCAGCGGCTTTCTGCCTATGAAAAGATACAACATGAATATGAAGCAAGCAAAAGCAGGAAATGTGCATGGGAAGAAAAACAGCAGGTGCAGCCGGAACGTCAAAGTATACAGGATATGGAGCAGCCGGATGTATATAAAGAGCAGCTTGCATCCTTGCGTGAACAGTATGAAGATGAGATGCATGTGCTTGCAGAGTATACAAGGCAGCTTGATGACAAGACGGAGGAATTTGACGGACTTATTGAGAAAGAGGAAAAATTGGAGTCACTTCGGGAAGAAGTTATTTCTCTCACAGAAAAGTGTGATATAATAAAAAAGACGCAGACTTTTTTGACAAAAGCAAAAGAAAGCTTTACTGCAAGATATACAAAGCCGCTTTTGGACGGGTTTGAAAAGTATTACCGTCTTATTTCCGATGAGACGGCCGGAGCATATGCATTGGATGCAAACCTGAATATAGAACGCAAGGAACAGGGAATTTACCGGGATATGCGTCACATGAGCAGCGGATATCAGGATTTAATCGGATTGTGTATGCGCATGGCGATGGTGGATGCCATGTATCAGCAGGAAAAGCCGTTTATCATATTGGATGACCCATTCGTAAATCTTGATGAGAAAAAGCTTCAGGGAACCGAGCGGTTTTTGGAGAAGCTGTCAGACAATTATCAGGTTATTTATTTTACCTGTCATGAAAGCCGTGCATGGTCAGAAAGGGCATAAAGGATGTATACATATAATAAAAAAGTACTGTTTTCGGATGTGGATGCCACGGAGCATATGTCGCTTGGAAGTCTGATGAATGCGATGCAGGATTGCGTGAATATCAATTCCGAGTCAATCGGGCGTGGAATTTCTTATATGCTGGAGAAGAAGCGGACATGGTTTGCAATCAGTTGGAATATTGAGATAAAGCGGATTCCGGATATATTTGAGGATATCGTCGTTAAGACATGGCCGTATAATTTCGCGACCTCGATTGGCTATCGTAATGTGATTATATCCGATCAAAACGGCAATGATATTGTTTGTGCGGATTCTATGTGGACACTTATGGATATGAATACAGGCAGACCGGTTCGGATCGAGGAAGAGGATTCGAAGGGGTATGATCTGGAGGAACGATATCCGATGGAGCAGCTTGGCAGGAAGATTCGTCTGCCGAAGGTGTTTGAGACGGTTGATTTTGTGAAGGTCAAAAAGGCGGATGTCGATTATAACAATCATATGAGTAACGCCCGGTATATATTACTTGCCAATGAATATTTGTCTGAGAAGGACCGGTTTGACCGGATTCGGGTAGAGTACAAAAATCAGGCGAGGTATGGAGAAGAAATGCAGGTTGCAAAGGCATATGTCACAGAGGAAACAGGGGAGAAGCGGATTGTGATCCGCATATCCGGAAAAGAAGATGACAGCGTGAAGGCAATCGTTGATTTTCGTCTGAAAGGGGAATAATCGGATTATATGGAGCTTTCAAAGGAGAAGATTCAGAATTTGATAAGGTCTGCCGGAAGTGCAAGGGAATTTGCCTATGCACCGTATTCGCATTTTTTAGTAGGGGCGGCATTGCTTGGTGAGATTGAAGTGTGTAATTCATGCGGAGACCACAGTATGATGGAGAAAATCTATACCGGCTGTAATATTGAAAATGCAGCGTTTACACCGGGAAATTGTGCGGAGAGGACGGCTTTATATAAGGCAATCAGTGAGGGCTGCCGGAGGTTTCATGCGATAGCAATCGCGGCAGGTACAGAAGGTACGGATTGCTTTAAGCAGGAGGGTTATACGAGTCCGTGCGGTGTGTGCAGACAGACACTTCGGGAGTTTGTGAACCCAAAGGAATTTCTTGTGATCATGGCAAGGTCGCAGGAGGATTATAAAATTATGACATTAGAACAATTATTACCGGACAGCTTTGGCCCGGAAAATTTGACAGGTGATAGCATTGGAGGATTTTTCATTGAGTAAATTGGAACAATTAGAGCAGTATACGTTGGTTGAAAAAAAGGAGCTTCCGGAGGTAAAAGGATATGGGTATATCCTTTCCCACAACAAAACGAAGGCTCGTGTACTTGTTGTAGAAAATGATGATAAAAATAAGGTGTTTACGATAGGCTTCCGTACACCGCCGTCGGACGATACAGGAGTGCCGCATATTACAGAGCACTCGGTTTTGTGCGGTTCGAAAAATTTTCCGGTCAAGGATCCTTTTGTGGAGCTTTGCAAGGGAAGTCTGAACACATTTTTAAATGCGATGACGTACTCTGATAAGACCGTGTATCCGGTTGCAAGCCTGAATCAGACAGATTTTCATAATCTTATGCATGTATATCTGGATGCTGTTTTCTATCCGAATATGTACACAAAAAAAGAGATTATGATGCAGGAGGGCTGGCATTATGAGGTGGAGGATAAAACCGGCGAGCTGACTTATAACGGCGTCGTGTTTAATGAGATGAAGGGTGTTTATTCCTCACCGGAGCAGCAGCTTTACCGTGTGATTGAAAAGTCGCTGCTTCCCCATACGGCGTATGGCTTTGAGTCCGGTGGAGATCCGGCAGCAATTCCCGATTTGACACAGGAAGCATTTTTGGCATTTCATCAGAAATATTATCATCCGAGCAACAGTTATATTTATCTGTATGGCGATATGGATGCGGCTGCGGAGCTGGAATTTATTGACAGAGAATATTTATCGGATTTTTCCTATCAGGAGATTGATTCTGCACTTACGAAGGAACCCTGCTTTGATAAACCGAAGCATGTGGAGGAATTTTATTCTATTTCGGACAGCGAGACGGAAGAGGATAACACGTATCTGACATACAATGTTGTGGTTGGGGACAGCTCAGATAAGCAGCTTTGTTCTGCTTTTTCCGTACTGGAATATGCACTTTTGTCAGCACCGGGCGCCCCTTTAAAGAAGGCTCTGATTGATTCCGGGATAGGAAAGGATGTTTTTTCCTCCTATGATGATGGAATCTTACAGCCGACATTTTCAATCATAGCAAAAAGTGCAAACCGTGAGGATGAGGCAAGGTTTATTCAGGTGATTGACGATACACTTTCCGGCATGGTTAAAAACGGACTTGATGAAAGATCTCTGCTTGCCGCAATCAATTTTTTTGAATTTAAGTATAAGGAAGGAAATTACGGCAGATATCCAAAGGGCTTGATGCTTGGTTTAAATGCATTTTCCACATGGCTGTATGATGATGCTGCGGCACTGGAGCTGTTTAGCATGAATGAGGTGTATACTGCTTTGAAGGAAGCAGTATCACATGGATATTTTGAAAATCTGATTGAAACATGTATCCTGAAAAATACACACAAGACATATTGTATGCTCTCGCCGAAGAAGAAGCTGAACCAGGAAATTTCGGAGCGGGAGAAGAAGCGGCTTTCGGATTATAAAAAGACATTGACAAAAGAGCAGATCGAGGATATCCGCGCAGACATGATACATTTGAAGAAATATCAGGAGACGGCAGACTCGGAAGAGGATTTGAGAAAGATACCGCTCCTTTCAATATCGGATATTGAGAAAAAGGCGAGAACGATTCAAAATACGATTTCGGAGATTGAGCATGTAAAAATTGTTAGTCATAACATTTTTACAAATGGTATCACATATCTGAATCTGAATTTTTGTATGGATGATATTGATTACAGGAAGTTCCCGACGATTACGCTTTTAGCAGAGATTTTTAAGTATGTGGACACGGAACACTATACCTATAATGCGTTGTCAAATGAAATCAACCTGTATACAGGCGGAATCGGCTTTACGACATCCATAACAAACAGGAAGGAATATAAGCACTATATTACGCATTTTGTAGTAAATATGAAAATGCTGGATGAAAATGTAGAGAAAGCCATGGAGCTTGTGGAGGAGATTTTATTCACGTCGAAGCTTACGGATAAGAAGCGTCTGCGTGAAATCATAGCGGAGGCAAGAGCCGGGTTAAAGGACGAGCTGCTTGATTCCGGACATCTGACGGCGTCCAGTCGTGCAACCTCTTACATTTCTCCGATTGGTGTCGTAAAGGAATTGACGGAAGGTGTAGATTACTATGAATATCTTGCCGATTTGGACGATCATTTTGATGAGCGCTGTGATACACTGATTTCGGATTTGCAGGATGTGCTTGGACAGCTTCTTCGCAGAGATTCTCTTCTTGTCAATTTCACTTCGGAAAAAAAACCGGATGATGCTTTGAAACAATGTATATCGAAGTTTTCCTGCAAGCTGTCGACAAGGCTGGAATTTGATAAGGAGACAGAAATTCCGGTCGTAAAGAAAAATGAAGGCTTTATGACGGCGAGTCAGGTGCAGTATGTGGCGACAGCGGGTAATTTCATTGAAAAGGGATATCCGTATACCGGAGCATTAAATGTGCTCCAATGTATTTTTTCCTATGATTACTTGTGGATTCATGTGCGTGTAAAGGGCGGCGCATACGGAAGCATGTGCAGCTTTAATCGAAGCGGAAATTCTTATTTTACCTCATATCGTGATCCGAATCTTATGGAGACATATGAGATTTATAAGAAGGCGCCGGACTATGTCAGACAGTTTGAGGCAGATGAACGGGATATGACAAAATATATCATAGGTGCCATCAGTAAGATGGATGCACCGCTCACACCGTCAGCAGAGGGAAATTTCTATTTCATCTGTTATCTGATGGAGCTTACGGATGCGGATTTACAGCAGAGTCGGGATGAGGTGCTTGGTGCAACGCCGGAGATTATTCGCGGACTTGCCGGATATGTGGAGGCGGCTGTCTCGGACGGCGTCATCTGTGCAGTGGGTGATGAGGAACGCATAGAAGCGGAAAAAGAGCATTTCTTTGAAGTGAAAAATGTGTTTTAATAAACAAGAGGAAAAGAAGATGGATATACAGACATATAAATCGGGCTTCGTTGCAATTATCGGCAGACCGAATGTTGGAAAATCGACGCTGATGAATCATTTGATCGGGCAGAAGATTGCCATAACAAGCAGTAAGGCGCAGACGACCAGAAACCGAATCCAGACTGTGTATACGGATGAGGAAGGGCAGATTGTGTTTCTTGATACGCCGGGTATTAACAAGGCAAAGAACAAGCTTGGGGAATATATGATGCATGTGGCGCATGGTACCTTGAGCGAGGTGGATGTTGTCATGTGGATTGTGGAGCCGACTACATTTATCGGTGCAGGGGAACGCCATATTATAGATGTGCTGGGCAAGGTAAATACACCGGTCATTCTTGTCATCAATAAGATTGATACCGTGGATCAGCAGGCTGTGGCAGAGGCAATCCTCACATATAAGGATGTATATGATTTTGATTCAATCGTGCCGGTATCAGCACTTAAGGGGCAAAATCAGGAGGAACTGATTCAGACGATTAAGAAGCTCTTGCCGTTTGGACCGCAGTTTTATGATGAGGATACGGTAACAGACCAGCCGGAGCGGCAGATTGTGGCGGAGCTTGTGCGTGAACAGACCCTGCGGCTTTTGGATAAGGAGATTCCTCATGGAATTGCAGTCGTTATTGATCGTATGAAGGAGCGGCCGGACGGAAGCTGTATGGATATTGATGCAACAATTATATGTGAGCGGGATTCTCACAAAGGAATTATTATCGGCAAGCAGGGCTCTATGTTGAAAAAGATTGGAACAAATGCGCGGAAAAGCATGGAAAATCTGCTTGACATCAAGGTGAATCTCAAGTTGTGGGTAAAGGTGAAAAAGGATTGGCGCGACAGTGACACACTGCTGCGCAATTATGGATATAGGGAAGAGACATAGGAGAAGAAAAATGAAAATCGGTTTTGACAATCAGAAATATTTGGAAATGCAGTCGCAGCATATACGCGAACGAATCTCAAAATTTGATAATAAGCTGTATTTGGAATTTGGAGGAAAGCTCTTTGATGATTATCACGCATCCCGTGTACTTCCGGGATTTGAGCCGGATTCAAAGCTGCAAATGCTCTTACAGTTAAAGGAACAGGCGGAGATTGTAATCGTAATCAGTGCGGAGGATATTGAAAATAATAAGGTGCGGAGTGATTATGGTATTACATATGATATGGATGTTCTGCGTCTGATTGATGAGTTTCAGGCAATCGGGTTGTATGTCGGAAGTGTATGTCTGACAAAATATGCGGGGCAGGCATCTGCCGAATTGTTCCGTAAAAAGCTGGCAGAGCTTGGCATCAAATCATATCGGCATTATAAGATTTCCGGATATCCGAGCGATATCACACATATTGTAAGTGATGAGGGATACGGAAAAAATGAATATATAGAGACAGAACGCCCGTTAGTTGTAATAACGGCACCGGGACCGGGAAGCGGAAAGATGGCGACCTGCCTGTCTCAGCTTTATCATGAATATAAGCGTGGTATCAAGGCTGGATATGCAAAGTTTGAGACATTTCCGATTTGGAATCTGCCGCTCAAGCATCCGGTCAATCTGGCATATGAGGCGGCAACCGCGGATTTGAATGATGTAAATATGATTGATCCGTTCCATCTGGAAGCATATGGAGAGACGACTGTCAATTATAATCGAGATATCGAGATATTCCCGGTTGTCACAACAATACTGGAATTGATTGCCGGAAGCAGTCCGTACAAATCACCGACAGATATGGGTGTGAATATGGCAGGTAATTGTATTGTCGATGATGAAATATGCCGACAGGCATCCGCACAGGAGATTATCCGCCGTTATTACCGGTGTCTGTGTGATAGAAAACGATACGGGAAATCGAAGGACAATCAAAATAAATTGGAGCTTTTACTGCGGCAGGCAGGCGTAACAATCGAGGACAGACTTGTGGCTGTGAAGGCGTTGGAGCGTGAGGAGCAGACAGAGCATCCGGCGATGGCAATCGAGCTTGCAGATGGAACAATCGTAACCGGGAAAACGGGTGATTTAATCGGCGCTTCGTCGGCAGCAGTGTTGAATGCACTCAAGGTGCTTGCCGGAATTCCACATGAGATAAAGCTTGTGTCACCGGAGGCAATCGAGCCGATTCAGAGACTGAAGACCGATTATCTCGGCAGTCGGAATCCAAGGCTGCATACGGATGAGATATTGATTGCACTTTCCACGACTGCGGCACATGATTCGAATGCGAGACTTGCAATCGAACAGCTCTCAAAGCTTCGAAATTGTGAAGCACATTCGACGGTATTGCTGTCATCCGTCGATGAGCAGTTATTAAAGAAAATAGGTGTCCATCTTACCTGTGAACCGAAATATGAGGAAGAGGACCGAAAATATCATAGACATTGATTTCATCTGTCAATGACATGGATTTTGATATAATATAAGGAGGATAAGAGTTTATTGGAAAACAACATTGGTTCAACAAATATTATTGAGCTAAAGCACATCACAAAAACATTTGAAGATGGGTTTGTCGCTGTAGAGGATTTTAACCTTACGGTAAAAAGGGGCGAATTCGTAACGTTTCTGGGGCCTTCGGGCTGTGGAAAAACTACAACACTCCGCATGATTGCGGGATTTGAAATTCCTACAGAGGGAGAAATACTGCTGGATGGAAAGGAAATCGGAAATCTTCCGCCGAATAAACGTCCAATCAATACAGTGTTTCAACGATATGCATTGTTTCCACATTTGAATATTTTCGATAATATTGCCTTTGGACTGAAAATCAAAAAGCTTCCAAAGGATGAAATAAAACGAAAGGTAAAGCGGGTTCTTGAAATGGTTGACTTAGAAGGATTTGAGACGAGAAAGGTTGCAACACTTTCCGGCGGTCAGCAACAGCGGATTGCAATTGCGCGTGCGCTTGTAAATGAACCGCAAATCCTGCTTTTGGACGAACCGCTTGGTGCACTGGACTTAAAGATGCGTAAGGAGATGCAGCTTGAGTTAAAGAGCATGCACGAAAGGCTCGGTATTACCTTTATTTACGTGACACATGATCAGGAGGAAGCGCTGACGATGTCCGACAAGATTGTTGTTATGTCCGAGGGACGTATGCAGCAGATCGGAACTCCTGAGGATATTTATAACGAGCCGAAGAATGCATTTGTTGCGGATTTTATCGGTGACAGCAATATTTTTAATGGTGTCATGACCGACAAGTTAAAGGTACGCTTTTGCGGTGCGGAATTTATCTGTGTTGACGATGTAGAGCATGGAACACTCGTCGATGTTGTTGTGCGCCCGGAGGATGTTATAATTACCACACCTGAGCAGGGAAAGATAACAGGTGTGGTTACTTCTGTTGTCTTTAAAGGTGTTCATTATGAGATTACCGTGGAGTCCGGAAAAAATGAAATTGTGATTCAGTCTACAAAGTCCGCCGCAGTCGGAGATAAGGTCGGAATCGATATTGAACCGGATGGGATTCATATTATGATTGCCGAACATACAATGAATAAGTTTGAATCGGATATTCTTCATGATAAAGAGTATTATCTCGAATTTATGAATGGAAAGCTTCCTTGTGATCTCACAAAGCTTATTCCAAATTCAAGGCTTGACGAGCATGGCGTATTCGTGGATGCACATGGCAATGAAGTGGAAATTGATAAGCTGAAGGTAATCGTGTCGGTGAAGCCGGAGGATATCGATATGAGCGACAACAAAGAGGATGGAATCGTGTGCGGTCATATTCTCAATCTGATTTATAAAGGCGATCATTACAGTTACGTTGTAAGAACGGATGATGATGAGGATTTCATCGTGGATGATGAGGACTTGTGGAATATGGATGACTATGTCAGTTTGATTATTCCGGAGGATAAGATTTGTTTTTCGCTTAAAAAATAGCTGGAATACCTGATGAGGAGGAACGCTTGAATCTATGAAAGGTTTTCGTTTTTCAAGAAAACAGCTCGGTATACCATATGCATTGTTTTTACTGCTTTTTGTGGTAGCACCGCTGCTAGTCATTATATTTTATGCATTTACCAACGGACAGGGAAAGTTTACCATGGACAATTTCGTCGGATTTTTTTCCAGTCCCAACACGATTGGCACATTGGTGTACAGCTTTGAAATCGCAGTTGTGACGACGTGTGTCTGTTTGCTTTTGGCATATCCGATTGCATATATTCTTGCAAGAAGCACTATACGGAGAAAATCCGTGATTGTGATGATTTTTGTGCTTCCAATGTGGATAAATTTTACACTTCGCATTACAGCACTGAAAGAGGTACTGACATTGATTGAAGGAAATCTGGCGTTTCATCCGTTTTTAAATTCCGTGATTGGCATGACGTATGATTTTCTTCCGTTTATGATTCTGCCGATGTATACGACTTTGATGAAATTGGATAACAGTCTGTTGGAGGCTGCGAACGACCTCGGAGCGACACCTGTGCAGATCTTTTTCAAGGTTACATTGCCGCTCTCTGCGCCGGGAATCGTCAGCGGAATTACGATGGTTTTTTTGCCGTCTATGACAAACTATGTCGTGTTAGATATGCTGTATAACAGTACGTATATTATGGGCAGCCTGATTGGCAGTTATTTTGCATCGTATGACTGGCATAACGGTTCCATGATTGCACTTATATTGCTTCTGATTATATTGGTTGTTACACTTGTTACGAACCGGTATTCCGAGGACGACAGTGCAGGCAGAGGAGGTGCATTGCTCTGATGAAGAAGATTATAAGCAGACTGTTTATTGTGATGATGATTTTTCTTATTTATCTGCCGATTTTGATATTGGCAGTTTACAGCTTTACGGATTCTGCCAATATTGGAACGATTCACGGCATTTCTGTTCAAAACTATGTAACGCTCTTTACTAAAAAGGAGCTGCGAGATATGATTGTCGGAACTGTATTGCTGGCAGTAGGTTCTGCTGCTTTGGCAACTATTTTAGGAACGATTGGTGCTATCGGTGCATTTTATTCTAAGAAGGTACCGGCTCGCATTATTCAAACCATGAATGAGATTCCGGTTGTAAATGCGGATGTTGTGACCGGTTTTTCGATTTGCATTTTACTGATTGTGGCGTTTGGAATTGACAAGGAGAGCTATGTGCCTCTTGTAATCGGACATGTCGTATTATCTGCACCGTTTGTCTATCTTTCGGTTGTGCCGAAGCTGAAGCAGATGGATGGCAGTCTGTACGAAGCGGCTATGGATCTTGGAGCGACACCGGGCATGGCACTTAGAAAAGTTGTCATTCCGCAGATTATGCCGGGAATTATATCCGGATTTGCGCTTGCGATTACACTTTCCTTGGATGATTACTTTATTGCCAGCTATACGAAGCCAGCAGGCTTTAACACAATCAGCACATATGTCGTGAATGCGACAAAGGGCTCGCAGACAGAGATTAAGACAGCACTGTGGGCACTTTCAACCGTGATTTTTGTCATTGTAGTGTTGACGGTTATTTTGATGAATATAACCGGAACGAAGCATGCTGCCTCCGAGAAGGGAGGTGCAGACATATGACAAAGAGATGGATAAAAAGACTGCTTGCGTTTACGTTGATGTTGTTGCTTGCATTCATGATGATGGCAGCAGATGTCCTTCCGTTTGCGGTTCAGGCTTCTGTCGTTTTTGCCAAGCAGGATGAGGAAGTGATTGAGCTCAGTGTCTGCAACTGGGAGGAATATATTGACCTTGGCGACTGGGATGAGGAGGAATTAATCGATTTAGAGGATGGCAAGGAAATCTTTGGTGAGAATTCCATGGTTGATGATTTTGAGGATTGGTATTACGAGACCTATGGCAAACGGGTAGAGGTTAAGTATTCCTGCTTTGGAACAAATGAGGATTTATATAATATGCTGACGTTAGGGGATGTATATGACCTTGTGTGTCCGTCGGATTATATGCTGATGAAACTGATTGCGGAGGAAAGGACGGTTCCATTCTCGGAGCAGTTTTTTGATACTTCTGTAGAAGAAAATTACTATGTGCGCGGAGTATCTCCATATATTCGTGATACATTTGAACAAAATGAGATTAACGGCGAGACGTGGAGTAAATATGCGGCAGGATATATGTGGGGCGTTACGGGCGTGCTCTACAATCCGGAAAAAATGACTGCGGAGGAGGCATCTACATGGGAGGTGTTTTATAACCCGAAGTTTGCCCGTCAGGTTACGATTAAGGATAATGTCCGGGATTCGTATTTTGCAGCGCTTGGCGCGTATAAAAGAGATATGCTTATGAGCGAGGAATTTCGAGGCCGTGAAGATTATCAGAATGCGCTCCTTTCGGTTATGAATGATGTGAGTCCGGAGACAATTGACGCGGTGGAAAAGGTGCTTTCGAGTATGCAGGATAATGTGTATTCTTTTGAGACTGACAGCGGCAAGGCAGATATCGTGAGCGGAAAGGTCGCAGCAAATTATCAATGGTCCGGTGATGCCGTATATGCTATGGACCAGGCGGAAGAGGATGATTATTATCTGGAATTTGCCGTTCCGGAGGAATCCACAAACCTTTGGTTTGACGGCTGGGTCATGCTGAAAGCCGGTATTGGGGAAGATGCAGAAAAACAGCATGCGGCAGAAGCATTTGTCAATTTTATCTCCAGACCGGATAATGCAGTCCGAAACATGTATTATATCGGTTATACTTCCGTAATCAGCGGCGGGGAGGATGATACAGTGTTTCAATATCTGGACTGGTGTTACGGAGCCGGGGAGGATGAGGACGCGGTTGCCGAATATCCGGTCGGTTATTTTTTCAGCGGGGATAATGAGGATGAGCAATATGTGATAAAAGCACCGGAGGAACAGCTCAGACGGCAGCTGTATGCGCAGTATCCGACAGAGGATGTACTGGATCGAAGCGCCATCATGCAGTATTTTGATGAGGATGCAACGAAGCTTATTAATCAAATGTGGATTAATGTGCGCTGTTACAACATTTCAGAGACTTCGGTAAGGGTCTGGATTGAGGTCGGACTCTTTCTTGTGTTGATTCTCGCGATGATTTGGCGCGCCCGGGCAAGTCATTATCGCGGAGAATGAAATGAATTGATATCGAAATATATGATTACTCATTCTATGCGTTTCGCCAACACTTAGGTTATGAATTATGAGAGAAGAAATACAGGTAACCGGAATAATTTTATATACGTCACTCGTTGGAGAGTATGATAAAAGGCTGGTCATGCTTACGAAGGAACGCGGAAAGATTACGGTCTTTGCCAATAATGCCAGAAAAGCAAACAGCTTACTGCGTGCGGCAAGTCAGAGCTTTGTCATGGGAAGCTTTACACTTTATCCTACACGGGAGGCATACACGCTTACAAAGGCGGAGGTGTCTGAATATTTTTCGGAGATTCCGCAGGATATGGAGAAGATGTGTTATGCGTCTTATTTTTGCGAATTTATGTCCTATTATACAAGGGAAGGTGATTTCAGCGCAAATCAGTTAAATCTCTTGTATATAACATTAAAGACACTTGCTGTAGGAAAGGTGCCGCCTGCACTGATTCGCTATGTGTACGAGATACGGCTTATGGATATGGAGGGACAGGGAATCCATGCATTCAGCTGTGTCAGATGCGGAAAAAAGGAGCTTGTGTATTTCAATGCACGAGAGGGTGGATTGCTCTGTGCGAATTGCGGCATGGAGAAAAAACTTACAAAAAAAGTGTCCGATACGCTTATTTATACATTGCAATATATTTTATCCGTTCCGCTGAATAAGCTTTATTCTTTTATGTTAAAAGAGGATGCCATGCAGGAGCTTAGCTTTGTGGCGGACCGTTTTCGGGAGGAATATGTGGACCGGGAATTTAAATCGCTTGCTATTTTATCCGGTCTTTAAATGTTTCGGAAAATGGTTGCATTATTCAGATGAAAATTGTAAAATGCTGTATATTATACATCAATAATATTAATGAATCCGGCACACTCCGGTGCGGGAGGAAGGAAGGTTTACCAATATGGAAAAGACGTTAGACAAAATTGTGGCACTTGCAAAGAACAGGGGCTTTGTATATCCTGGCTCTGAGATTTACGGCGGTCTTGCAAACACCTGGGATTACGGAAATCTCGGTGTAGAATTAAAGAACAATGTAAAGCAGGCATGGTGGAAAAAGTTCATTCAGGAAAATCCGTACAATGTAGGTGTGGACTGTGCAATTCTTATGAATCCGCAGACATGGGTGGCATCCGGTCACCTCGGTGGATTTGCAGATCCTTTGATGGATTGCAAGGAATGTCATGAGCGTTTTCGCGCAGATAAATTGATAGAGGATTATATGGAAGAGAACGGAATTGCGGTTGAGGGTTCCGTGGACGGCTGGACAAATGAGCAGATGGAGCAGTATGTGGAGGAAAAGCATATTTGCTGCCCAAGCTGCGGTAAGCACAACTTTACCGGTATTCGTCAGTTTAACCTGATGTTCAAGACATTTCAGGGTGTTACGGAGGATGCGAAGAATACAGTCTATTTAAGACCGGAAACCGCGCAGGGAATCTTTGTGAATTTTAAAAATGTACAGCGCACATCCCGTAAGAAGATTCCGTTTGGTATCGGACAGATTGGTAAATCCTTCCGAAATGAGATTACACCGGGTAATTTCACATTCCGTACAAGAGAGTTTGAGCAGATGGAGCTTGAGTTTTTCTGTGAGCCGGGAACCGATATGGAATGGTTCCGTTACTGGAGAGAATTCTGTATTAATTGGCTGAAGGAGCTTGGAATCAAGGATGAGGAGATGCGTGCGAGAGACCACTCGCCGGAAGAACTGTGCTTCTATAGTAAGGGTACAACGGATATTGAATATTTGTTCCCGTTCGGCTGGGGTGAGCTCTGGGGTATTGCAGACCGTACAGATTACGACCTGACACAGCATCAGAATACATCCGGTGAACCGATGGAATATTTCGATGATGAGAAGAAAGAAAAATACATTCCGTATGTAATCGAGCCGTCACTTGGTGCTGACCGTGTAACACTTGCATTCCTTTGTGCAGCTTATGACGAGGAAAATATTGGAACCGAGGAGAAGCCGGATATGCGTACAGTTTTGCATTTCCATCCGGCATTGGCCCCGGTAAAAATCGGTGTGCTTCCGCTTTCCAAAAAGCTGAATGAGGGTGCGGAAAAGATTTATGCCGAGCTTTCGAAATCATGGAACTGCGAGTTTGATGACAGAGGAAATATCGGTAAGCGTTACAGAAGACAGGATGAGATTGGTACTCCGTTCTGTGTAACCTATGATTTTGAGTCTGAAACAGATGGTGCGGTTACTGTCCGAGACCGTGATACGATGGAGCAGGAGCGCATAAAAATTGAGGATTTAAAAGCATATTTTGAGAAGAAGCTTTATTATTGATTGTTGTAAGTCATAATTCATCTGCCGGGGCATACAATGTATGGATGAAAAAAATGCAGAGGAACTTGCATGAGACTGAAAAAAATGTCGCAGCGCATGATTTTACTTGCATTTCTGCTTGCCTTTTTCGTATGCTTATGTACGGCGTGTACTGCGAAAAAGGAAAAAAAGGAGAATCCGTCAGGTGTGTATCAGCTTTATTCCATGGAGTCAGGGGGAGACAGTTATTCGAACGAGGATATTGTTTCCTATGGGCTTGACAGCATGACGCTGACTCTGTATGAGGACGGAACGGGTTCGATGGGCTTTGCAGATGATGTGGATGAATTTACATGGGCAGACGGGGTTATGACATCCGGTGGAGATTCCCTGCCATTTACGCTTGAGGATGGAATGCTTACAATCTCGGATGATACAGATACCATGGTTTTTACACGTGTCGGTGATGCGCCGAAGAAAGCAGAAGTAACGGGCGGGTTACAGGAAGATGTAAGTGAAGATACAGCTTCCGCAACAGATGAAATGACAGAAACAATTGCAGAATAAACTGGAAAAAATAGGGCAGACTAGGTTTGCTCTATTTTTTTATTGTTTGCGCAATTTTAACAAAAAATTTGAAAAATATCTTTATTATTTGTCAAATTTATGATATAATTTTTGGCAGTGTGATGGGGACTTGCCATAGTCTGCTGTCGCAGAAAAATTCAATACTTAGGAGGTATATGACAAATGGCAAACAAGTGGGTTTATATGTTTAGCGAAGGCGACATGACCATGCGTAATCTTCTTGGTGGTAAGGGTGCCAACCTTGCAGAGATGACAAGTAT
>CAZLZH010000032.1:0-28609 GCA_964563955.1 uncultured Bacteroides sp.
CCTCCATCCAAATTTCCAAGAAATTTATATAAATCCCGATGTAGTTGCAATAGATAATTTGCATTTATGGGGATATAGTCATAATTCTCATGAATGGTATTCAACACATCTCTATATCCTGCAATTTCAGACTCGTCTCTATTTCTTGGAGTCGTTTTTTGTTTTACAAGATTTTTTAAAAAGTCATACCCGGTGAATATTCCCAAAATTATAATTTATGCCTCTGTGCTTTGAATTTTTGCTATTTCTACGAGTTCACTAAGTTCATCTTTATGCGCCTCAATAAATAATCGCTGTTCCCCTTTATACTCACTGATCATGGTGAGCTTCTTGACAATCTCCGGAGTCAACAGCTTATGCCATTTTTTTCTGTAATCATAATTTCTCATCAAATTACCTCATTGACATTTCATTTTAGTCATTAAAAAAATGACTAAATTAACTGATATCATTTTATCACATGTCAATTTAGTCGTCAATAAATTCAATTTAGTCATTTCATATCGTTTTGACTAAATTAAACCCAAAAATGGTATAGTTAAATTGATAATTTCAATAACATCTTGCATATCTGTAATTTATATAACATTATTATATGATAACTAATTCCCCTCAAACACCTCATTGAGCGGCTTCTTGCACTTCTGTCTTGTTACCTCCACCAATCCAAGCCTTGTCATATCGACCACGTTCACACGCACCGGATCCGCTGCGACAAAATCTGCAAGGTTCTGCAAAAGCGCCCGGTTGTGTTCTTCCTCCTTCATGCTGATAAAATCAATCAGAATCATGCCGGAAAGGTTTCTCAGTCGAAGCTGTCTTGCAATTTCCTTTGCTGCCTCCGTATTAATCTTGAAAAACTGCTCCTCTGCCTGCTTGCCCTTTATGGATTTTCCGCTGTTTACATCGATAACAACCATCGCCTCCGTCGGTTCGATCACAAGATAGCCGCCGGATTTTAAATAAGCACGCTTATTCAATGCTTTTTCCAAGAGAGTTTTCAGAGAAAATCGAAGTGTCAGAGAATACGAATCATCGTAAAGAGCAACCTCCGGGATTGCTTCCGGAACATCCGGAATATCCGTAAATATCTCAATATCCCCCTGCATAAGAAGATGTTTTATATCACGCACATATTCTGTTTCACTTTGAAAAAGACAAGTATACTGCGGTGCATAAACTGCCTGATTTAAAATCGAAAGCAGAGCTTCCGCAAGTTCCTCTATCTCCTGTTGTATCACTGCATTACATGTATGCTCCGCCTGTGTGCGCACGATGCCGCCAAGGCAAATCATATCTTCAGAAGCTGAATGCATTTCGACTTTACAATCCGACTGTGAGGTTGCATCGGAGAGTGCAGTTTGAAGGAGTGCCTTTAGTTCGTTCCTGCGCTTTACTTCTGTAATTTTCGCCGATACGCCGCAGGTCGTCTGATATGCCACAACTGCATATTCGCCCTGCATGGAAATGGATGCCGTAACCGCAAGCCGCTTGGACTTCATCTTCTCCCGAACAACCTGCACAGCAAGCAAATCTCCGATTTTTAGCGGCTTTCCTTTATAATCCTCCAGCGACAGATACGCACTTTCGCCCTTCTTGATATCAACAAATGCTGCATTGATATTTGGAACCAGATTTGAAACACGCCCGACATAGATATTGCCGAGCATGCTTTTTTCATCATAGCACCGAATTTCCATAGGCTTTCCGTTTTCCATCAAAAAACCGGTGATTGTATTTTTTATTTTCGTCAAAACAAACTGTTTCATAAAAGCCTTTCCGGTTCCTGATAGAACCATCTTAAAATGGGCTGCCGCTTGCAAGCAAAGACTGTAAATGTTCCTTCTCTCCCATATAGGTCTCTAACCTGTGAATCCGGTAATCATACCGGTTATATGGCTGCCTTGCATATTGGCAGAGCGCCTCTGTCACAAGCTCCGGCTTTAAATTATCCTTACTGCCGCTTGCAAGCAGCATATAGATACCGTCCCGATATGCATGTATATCATAGATGAGCGGCCGGATATCCGACACCGCTTCCTTCGATTTTGTCTTCTTTATGATTTCCACAGCAGTCTGTTCCGCAAAACCGGTAAGCGCTTTTAAAAGCTGTGGCATTGTATCGTTTTCACACTCATCATTTTTAAAAATATAATAATCGGATGCAGTTACAAGCGCCATGGACGGCTTCGCATCATCCGGAAGCTTTATAATATCGAGCACCTGAATTTCTGCCGGCATCGTCGCATTCAAACGGTTTTTCATATCCTCTGTGGATGTGACAGCATCAAATTCGCCGTCAAAATATTCGCCCTCTGATGTCATGCCAAGCGGCATTGGTGCGGCAAAGGATATCATCTGATGCGGGGAAAAACCCTTGGAATACGATACCTCCAGCTTTGCCCGCCGAATTGCTTTCTGGAAAAACCGCATCACGTCCAGATGTCCGATAAACCGAAGCACACCTGTTTTTGTGTACTTAATTCTTAGCTTCAAAGCAGACACCTCCTCCATATACGGCGGAACCACAGCCGGAGCAGTTCATACGACAGTTTTCTGTCGTCTCCCCCCTCTGTGCCTTTTTCCATTCCTTTAATAAAAATGCACGGTTTACACCTGCATCGATATGCTCCCACGGAAATACTTCGTCATCCGCGCGCGTTCTTGATGTATAAAATGTAATATCCACGCCGTATTTTTCAAATGCATTCTCATAGCGCTGCATATCAAAAAACTCGGTCCATGCATCAAATATTGCCCCCTGCTTATATACATCCAAAATCACAGGGCACAGTCTCCTGTCACCTCTTGCAAATACGCCCTCTAATATAGAGATACCGGCATCATGATACACAAACTTCAAACTTTTTTTATTCCGCTGCTTGGCAAAGGAATCCTTGACATACCGTGCCCTGCGAATAAATTCATCCGGAAGTATCATCGGTGCCCACTGAAACGGGGTAAACGGTTTCGGCACAAAATAAGATGCCGACGCATGAATCATCACTCTGCCGTTTCGTTTCTCCTTTGGAACCGCATCAAAATATACCTCTGAAATTCGTTCTGCCAAATCAGCAATGCCGTATAAATCCTCATCCGTCTCCGTTGGAAGTCCGAGCATAAAATACAGCTTAACCTTATCCCAGCCGCCAAGAAATGCCTGTCTGCTTCCGTTTAGTAAATCCTCATCCGTGATTCCCTTGTTGATAACATCGCGCAGACGCTGTGTACCTGCCTCGGATGCAAATGTAAGCGAGGATTTTCGGATATCCTGTACCTTGCTCATCACATCCAGCGAAAACGCATCAATTCTAAGAGACGGAAGCGATACATTCACATGATCCGTATCGCGCAATGACATAAGATAATTCAGTAATGTGTCTAACTGTTCATAGTCACTGGAGCTTAAGGAGCTGAGCGAAATATCCTCGTATCCGGTATTATCAAGCATAGTACGCGCATATTCCTTCAGCATCTCCACATCCTTCTGCCTTGTCGGACGGTAAATCATCCCCGCCTGGCAAAACCGGCAGCCACGGATACAACCGCGCATGATTTCAAGACACACCCGATCCTGTGTTGCACGAATATATGGCACGACCGGCTTCATCGGGTAAGGAACCTGTTTGAAATCAACGACGACCTGACGCGTAATACGCACAGGCACATCCTCATACCGCGGCACTACAGAATCAATTGTTCCGTCCTCCTTATAGCTTACCTCGTACATAGATGGTGCATAAATACCCGGAATATTCGTTGCTTTTCGCAAAAAAGCTTCCCGCGTCATATTTGAATACTTATATTCCTTATACAAATCCAAAAGTGCATCATAGCTCGTCTCACCCTCTCCGATATAAAACAAATCGAAGAAATCTGCCATCGGCTCCGGATTGACTGTACACGGTCCGCCCCCGATGACAATCGGGTGCTCCTTTGTCCGTTCCTTCGCAAGGAGCGGTATACCGGACAAGTCAATCACCTGCAGAATATTTGTATAACACATTTCATACTGGATCGTGATTGCAAGCCAGTCAAACTGATCAATCGCCGTCTGTGTTTCCAATGAGAAAAGCTTGATATTCTCTTTCCGCATGACCGCATCTAAATCCGGCCATGGGCTGTATACCCGCTCACAGTACACATCATCCCTGCGGTTAAACATATCATACAAAATCTGAATTCCAAGATATGACATCCCGATCTCATATACATCCGGAAAACACATGGCAATTCTGACATCCACCTTATCCGTATCTTTTCGAACAATATTTACTTCATTGCCTATATAGCGGGCAGGTTTCTCAATCTGCATCAAAACCCGCTCCGGAAGTGCTAATCTACTCATATTCTACCTACTAATTTTTAAAGCTGTGAATCGGTGCCGGAATTCTTCCGCCACGGTTGATAAATGCGTCACAGGAATACGGGTTCACAGGCATAATCGGCGCATAACCGAGAAGTCCGCCAAATTCCGCTTTATCTCCAACTGTCTTACCGATAACCGGAATGATACGAACCGCTGTTGTCTTTTGATTTACCATACCAAGTGCCATCTCATCTGCGATGATACCGGATATGGTTGTTGCCTTTGTATCGCCCGGAATTGCAAGCATATCCAGCCCGACAGAACAGACACAGGTCATAGCCTCAAGCTTCTCAATCGACAAGGCACCCGCCTGAACCGCATCAATCATGCGCTGATCCTCGCTGACAGGAATAAATGCACCTGACAAGCCTCCCACATAGGAGGATGCCATAACACCGCCCTTTTTCACCTGATCATTCAGCATGGCAAGTGCTGCGGTTGTTCCCGGAGCACCGGAAAACTCCAGACCGATTTCCTCCAGAATCTCTCCGACACTGTCACCAACCGCAGGTGTCGGTGCAAGAGAAAGATCGATAATACCAAACGGTACGCCAAGACGCTCGGAGGCTTCCTTTGCCACGAGCTGTCCGACACGCGTAATCTTAAATGCCGTCTTCTTGATTGTCTCACACAATACCTCAAAATTCTCACCGCGCACACTCTCGATCGCGGCCTTTACAACACCCGGTCCGCTGACACCGACATTGATAACACAATCAGACTCCGTCACGCCATGAAACGCACCTGCCATAAACGGGTTATCATCCGGTGCATTACAAAATACAACAAACTTGGCACACCCGATGGAATCCTGTTCCTTTGTAAGCTCTGCAGTTTCGAGTATAATCTCGCCGATTAATTTTACAGCATCCATATTGATTCCGGTCTTGGTTGAACCGGTATTTACAGAAGAACATACCTTTCCGGTCTCGGCAAGTGCCTTCGGAATTGAGCGAATTAACAATTCATCCGCCTTTGTCATGCTCTTTGACACAAGCGCGGAATATCCGCCTATAAAGTTTACGCCGACTGTGTTTGCAGCGCGGTCAAGCGTACGTGCAATCTCCACAAAATCATCGCTTGTCTTGCAGACAGAACCGCCGACAAGTGCAATCGGTGTCACGGAAATCCGTTTATTCACAATCGGAATACCATATTTTTTAGAAATATCCTCCCCTGTCTTTACAAGGTCCTTCGCAAGCGTTGTGATTTTATTATAAATATTGTCACAGGTTGCCTCCAATGTGCCGCCAATACAGTCGAGCAGGCTGATTCCCATCGTGATGGTACGCACATCCAGATTCATCTTTGAAATCATTGCGTTTGTTTCTATAACTTCATTTATACTAATCATTCGTCTACCTCGTCTTAAATTTTATAAACTATAACCGATGCATCATATCGAAGATTTCTTCCTGCTGTGCCTTAATCTGCACGCCGAGTTCATCACCGATATCCTTTAATTCCTCAGCGATACGGTCATGATCCTTGGATGCTTCTTCCGCATTTACGACCATCATCATGTTAAAGTAGCCGTCAACAATCGTCTGTGCAATATCCAGAATATTGATATTGTTTTGTGCAAGATATACACACACCTTTGCAATAATTCCGACTCTGTCCTTCCCTACGACTGTAATGATTGTTTTTTTCATGGTTATCTTCCTCCGTGTAATAAAATACATTTATATATCAAGCAATGCACTATGTATATCTCTGTGTGCCGCCTGTAGATGAAACTCCCGCACATCCTGTGTAAACGGATTTCCATCAAGCTCTGCCTTCACTGCCGCCATTGCAAGCTCCGGCATATTGTTCTCCCGGGAAATATGCCCGAGAAAAATCGTTTTTATATGATCATTTAAGATGGAGCGTATCAATTTGCCTCCCGCCTCATTGCATAAATGTCCATAACTGCTTAAGATGCGCTGCTTCGTCGAATATGGATATGGCCCGACCTGAAGCATTCGGATATCATGATTTGTTTCGATGACAAGGGCATCGGAACCTTTTAACGCCTGCACCATATAATCATCAAAGCCTCCCATATCCGTTGCAATGGATATCTTCTTTGTTCCACATTCCAGACTGTAGCACACAGGGTCTGCCGCATCATGCCATGTGCTGTGTGCACAAACCGTAATATCGCCGATTGTAAATGGCTCATCCGGCGAAATGCTGTGAAATAATCCGTAATCCAGACTTCCGAGGCTGTTTATATACTTGATTTCCTCAAAGGTTGCCTCCGTCGCATAAAGCGGAATCCCATAGCTTCTTGCAATCACGCCAAGCCCGCGCACATGGTCAATATGCTCATGCGTAATGAGAATTCCCTTGATATCGGAAAAATCCATGCCGACATCGTTTAAGCCTTCATTTATTTTCTTTTTACTGATACCAACATCTACCAATATACCAGTCTGGCTGCTTCCGACATACGTACAGTTTCCGCTGCTTCCGCTGGCGATTGTCATCATCTTCATACTTATTCTCTTGTTGTTCCAACGCAGGATGGAAACAACACTTTCTTTAGTTTTGTATTGATAAATCCGGACTCCTTCATCCGGCCAAGCTTCTTTGTTCGCTGCATCATGCTCTCTCCGTAGAGTTTCTGCAAAAACTGCGACATGTTTGGACTATCTACCGCCTGTATATATAAGTGTTCGTGGTCAAACCGCAGCTTGATAATCTTGTTTGCAACCTCCTCCAGATAATAAATCCTAAGCAAAAGTTCAAAACCTCCTGCATGTCCGATTATTTCACAGCCAACAGCAATCGGCATCTCCTTACCATTCAGTGTTAAAATCTGATACACATACGGCTGTTGTTTTGTATACCCTGCTTTCAGCTCATACAAAGTCTGATTTTCTTCCAGAACAATAAGCAGACTATCACTGCGGAACTTTAACTGTAATTTATCAATGCCCGTCATGTAATTCGAGTAAAAAAGCTGATTTGCCATCGGCAGAATACTCGAGGCATAATCCTTGATATAAAATGTCTTGTTCAGGTATGATCTCAACATCCGGAGTACTATGTCGTTCTTTTGCTTATCCTCCTGCCTGTTTTTCAGCAACTTCATTTTTTTCGTAAACTCTCCGGAAAGAGTCTCCCAGATTGTCCGAACCATATCCCGCTTAAAACAATCCTGCCTTGCCACAAACCGGCAAATCTGTGCAACCAGATGTCCTTCCGGAAACAGTTCATAACCTCCTGCCGTGCAGGCAATAATCAGATTCTTTTCCCGGTTGATATAAACATTTTGTCCAAAGACACCATTAAATAATATCGCACCATCCTTCAGGCACCAGATATGATACCCATACCCCTTCGTTACCTTTTTGTCCTGAAAGCGCACATGGGGTGTTGCCGATTCCAAAATCCATGCTTTCGGAACAAGCTGCTTTCTTACGCCATCTACTATCACTGCGCCATCATCCAGATACAGCTTTCCAAGCTTTACCATATCCTGCAAAGAAAGCTTCATGCCCCAGCCGCCGCGCTCAATTCCCATCGGACAGGTGTCCCATGTAATATCGGTAATGCCAAGCGGCAAAAACAGACGCGGCTTTAAGTATTCCATAAGACTGCAGCCGGCCTTTTTTGTAATCAAAGCGGCAAGCATATAAGAATTTAAGCTGTTATAGGCAAATTCTGTTCCTGGCTCATTGCAGACATCACTCCCGATAAATGCCTTACACCAATCTTCCGCAAAATAAGAACTGAGCTCATCAAATTTTACACCGGCAGTCATTGTGAGAAGATGCTTTACCGTAATCCTTTTCATCGCCTTTTTCGTAAAGAACCCTGTATATTCCGGCATTAAATCGCAGAGCAGGTCCGAGAGCGAAAACAACCCCTCCGAAACCGCTATGCCAACCGCCATGGATACAACGGATTTACACATAGAAAATGACACATGGCGATATTCTCTTTTATACGGTGTCACATATTCCTCTGCAATCAGCTTTCCGTCCTTCATAACGGCAATACCTGCCAGTTTCACCCGTTTATCCTCGGATAAGTGTTGAATAAATGCATGAAGTGCCGGCATGTTGATATTTGCAGACACCGCACCTGACTTTTTTATATAATGCGTTGTATCTGCCGCAACAAATGTTGGAATGTCCTTCCCATGCAGAATCGGAAGCTCGGATTTCTTTTCCATAGCTATATCATACAGGGAATCTATTATTTTTAATTTTATTGCTCGATCCAACATATCTTACTCTCCATTATTTTATGATTGTACCGAAAAACTGCATGCATCAATCAGGCAATCCTGAAAGCCTTCCGTATTTGCCAAATTTAAAACCGTAAGTTTTTTTCTGTAAGTTTCAAAATTAACCGACGCATTTTCATCCGTAAGTAAATAAGATGCTCCAAGCAGGGATGTATTTCCTACAACATCTATCTTTGACAAAAATTCTTGCGGAAACATGCCAAGCGAAACCGCATCCTGCGGATTCATATAAAATCCGAAACCGCCTGCTATATATACCTGCTCAATCTCCTTTACAGAAATCCCAGAGGTTTTCAGCAGACACATGATTCCTGCATACACTGCCGCCTTTGCAAGCATGATGGAGCGTAAGATTTCAGAAGTAATCTGAATCCCATGAATCACAATTCCGCTCTCTAAATATTCATCTGCAAGTATACCGTTTTTATCAATCTTTTCGATTCTTCGTCCAAGTGCAATTGCCTCAAGCAGACTGTTTCCGTATGCATGCTGTTTTCTCGCGCACCCTTCAAATGCAGGACCGCATGCGGTACTCGTTGCAAAATATCGGTCATGATCCTTTAACACCATCTCGCCATTTGTACCGAGGTCTAAAAATAGATAGCATTCCGGCACATGGGAAAGCTTATCTTTTTCCAGATAAAGAACTCCGCTGATGACATCACCGCCCAAAAAAGCACTGCTGCATCCGGTCATATATACTGTACATTTTTCCGAAAACAGCTCCGGATATTCATCTGTAATGGCTGAGATATCCTCCGAGGAAAACAAATCGTTATATGCAGTAATCACGCTTTCATGCAGACTTGTCGGAAACGGTGCTTCTCCCATATCCGAAATATCCAAGCCGAGAAGAATACTGATCATAGTCGTATTTCCGGCTATGGAAATACCATCTAAACGAACACCTTCATGCTCCTTTTCCGTATGCTCTATGCTTTTTTTCCGGTCATAAAGCATGTCTATAAGCACCTGACGCAGTGCTGTTACCGCCTGCTCCCTGAGTGTGACAAGAAACGCGACATCCCGTTTAATCGTTAAAATCCGGTTTATCACATCACTGCCATATACTCTCTGGGGATTTTTCACACTTCTTCTGGATATTATATCCCCATTTTCTGCATCCATTATACAACTGTCAATCATGGTAGTACCAAGGTCTACCGCCATATATATATGTTCCATCTAAAAAATCGCCTTTGATTTCTTTTCAATCGGACGGTAGCCCTTCTCACTCAACACATTCAAAATCTGCTCCTTATGCTCCGGTCCGAACGCCTCCATCGTGATAACAAGCTCTACCGCTGAATTACGGTTAATCGTAACAAACTGGTTATGTTCAAGCTTGATAATATTTCCGTTTTGTCCCGCAATCACACCTGCGATATGTTCCAATTCACCCGGCTTATCCGGCAGCAGAACCGATACCGTAAAGATTCTGCTTCGTGCAATCAAGCCATGCTGTACAACCGAGGAAAATGTAATAACATCCATATTTCCGCCGCTTAAGATACTGACAACCTTCTGCCCCTTCGGTTCCAGATGCTTTAATGCAGCCACCGTAAGAAGACCGCTGTTCTCAACAAGCATCTTGTGATTTTCAAGCATATCGAGGAATGCGACTATCAGCTCGCTGTCATCTACCGTGATAATATCATCCAGATTTTCTTTCAGATATGGGAATATTTTTGTACCTGGTGTCTTAACTGCGGTACCGTCTGCAATCGTATCGACATGTTCCAGCGTTGTAACCGCATCCTTTTCAAAAGATGCCTTCAGGCAGGCAGCTCCGGCAGGCTCCACACCGATTACCTTGATGTTTGGATTCAACATTTTTGCGAGAGTTGACACACCGGTTGCAAGTCCGCCGCCGCCGACCGGTACCAAAATAATATCTACAAACGGAAGATCCTTTAAGATTTCCATCGCCACGGTACTCTGTCCGGTTGCTACATCCAAATCATCAAACGGATGGATAAATGTATATCCTTTTTCCTCTGCAAGCTTCAATGCATACTGGCAGGCATCATCATAGACATCCCCGTATAATATAACCTCTGCACCATAAGACTTCGTCCGGTTTACCTTAATGAGCGGTGTGGATGTCGGCATGACAATCACTGCCTTGACGCCATATGCCTTAGCTGCATACGCCACACCCTGTGCATGATTTCCGGCAGATGCCGTAATCAGGCCTTTTTTGCGGTCTTTATCGGAAAGTGTACTGATTTTATAGTACGCACCACGAATCTTATACGCACCGGTCACCTGCATGTTCTCCGGCTTTAAATATACTTTATTTCCGCAGGACTGGGAGAAAAACTCGCTCTCAATCAATGCAGTCGGTTTTACGACCTTTTGTACAATTTCATACGCCTGTTCAAATTTTTCCTGTGTCAGTTTCTGTTCGGACACTTCTGTCTCTTTATTTGTTTCTGCCATCTTTCTTCCCTCTCTCCCTATATATCAAATAAGTCATCGTCTTTCGGCATTCTTTGAATATCCTCATCTACCAATATCTCGACATCCGAGCGCATATCAAAATCCGAAAACAGCGCTGTCACATAGCTGTTTGGATCAAATTTCTGCAAATCCTCGATTTTCTCACCGATACCGATATACTTAACCGGAACATTTAACTCAGACTGAATGGCAATGGCAATACCTCCCTTTGCCGTTCCGTCGAGCTTCGTAATGATAATACCGTTAATCTCGGTTACGGAGCTGAACTGTCTCGCCTGCTCCAACGCATTTTGTCCGGTTGTTCCATCAAGAACAATCAACGACTCCACATTTGCCTCCGGATATTCCTTTGTGATGATCCTGCGCATCTTTGCAAGCTCATCCATAAGATTTTTCTTATTGTGCAGACGCCCCGCTGTATCAATCAGAAGGATATCGGTATTTCTGCTCTTTGCCGCTGCAACCGCATCATATACGACTGCCGAAGGATCCGCCCCCTCGCTTTGTGCAATGATATCCACGCCTGCGCGGTTTGCCCATGTCTTTAACTGGTCGATTGCTGCCGCACGAAATGTATCTGCCGCCGCCATCAATACCTTTTTGCCTCTTGCCTTATACTGCGCTGCGAGCTTTCCGATGGAGGTTGTCTTTCCGACACCGTTTACACCGATGACAAGCACTACCGTCTTTTTATCTTCAAACTCATAGGCTGTCTCATCCACCTGCATCTGATCCCGTATCAGATTAATCACAAGCTCCTTGCACGCCTGCGCTTCTTTGATATGTTCTTCCTTCACGCGCACCTTCAGGTCTTCCACGATTCGCTCCGTCGTTTCATATCCCATATCCGACATGACGAGCGTTTCCTCAAGCTCGTCATAGAAATCATCATCGAGCTCGCTTGCCTTAAACAGATTATTGAAGCTCTCGGAAATGTTGTTTCGTGTTTTTGTAAGTCCTTCCCTAAGCCTGCTGAAAAAGCCTTTTTTCTGAGGTTTATCATTGGAACCATCATTTGAAGCTACAATTTCTTCCTTATTCTCACTACCTGCTTCCTCGGATTTTATTTCTTCCATTGCAGATTCCTGTTCGGTCATTTCATCTGCAGCAGCCTCATCTTTTTTCTCACTTTTCTTTGTAAACCATGCCATCGTACCACCTCCTGATATTTTATTTAATCATCCAGTTCATTTTCAATCATATTGACAGATACCAGTGTCGAAACTCCCTTTTCCTGCATCGTTATACCGTACAGAATATCGGCAGCCTCCATTGTACCCTTACGGTGCGTAATCACGATAAACTGTGTATCCTTTGTAAGCTTGGATAAGTATTTTGCAAACCGTTTTACATTGGAATCATCCAGAGCTGCCTCAATCTCATCCAGCAGACAAAACGGAGATGGCTTCAGGCTCTGAATTGCAAACAACAACGAGATGGCTGTCAGACTCTTTTCTCCTCCTGACAGCTGCATCATATTCTGCAGTTTCTTTCCCGGCGGCTGTGCAATAATCTTAATTCCCGTCTCTAAAATATCGTCCTCATCCACCAGCTCCAAATCCGCTTTTCCGCCACCGAACAGCTCCTTAAACACCTTCGAGAACATGATTCGGATTTCCTTGAATTTTTCAGCAAACTGTTCACGCATTGCACGGTCAAGCTCGGCAATGATATTAATAAGATTTTCCTCCGCCTTGCAGATATCGTCATGCTGTCCTTTCAAAAATTCATAACGCTCCGATACCTGCTTATAATCCTCAATGGCATTGACGTTCACATCACCAAGCTGCTTGATCTTTGCTTTTACAGCACCGATTTCCCGCTTGAGTGATGCGACATCATCAAATCCCGCATCCTTATAATCAAGTGCAAGGTTATAGGTCATCTCATATTCTTCCCACATGTAATTATTCAGATTCTCAGCTTGTTCAGACAGCTTCTCAATCGAAGCATTGATCCGGAACGCCGACTTATCCAGACCACTTATCTGCTCCGAAAGCGCCTCCCGTTTTGAGAAAAATTCCTTATGGCTCTCATTTAAGACATCCTTACCGGAAATAAGCTCCGCAAGCTTTTTCTCCTTAATGGCAATCATGCGTATATTTTCATCCAATTGCTGCTTCAGATTTTCCATGCGTGTCGTAAGCTCTGCTACCTCGGAATTTCCATTATTTAATTTCAGCTTCAGCATCTGCAGATTTTCTTTTGCAGTCTGTTCCTCCTCCTTGATACGGTGAATGTTCTGCATCAAAAATTCATACTGCTGCTGCACGGTGTTGAACTCCAGATTTAATTCATTAATCTTATCGGATGCCTTTGAAAGCTGCTCTTTATCATCTGCAACCTCCTTTTCAAGCTCTGCAATTCTTGCCTCCAATGCCGAAATGGCATCCTCCTGCTTCTGATTATTCTCTTTTAATTCCTTCTTATTCGCATTGATCTCGTCTATCTGATGTGCAAGCTCATTATTTTCCCGTCCGATACCGGCAAATCCGCGTGCAAGCTCAGAAAGCTTCTCCTCTACCTGTTCGAGATTTAATGTATATGTATTCATCTTAATATTCAGATTCTGAATCACTTCATTCAAAGAATCTCGTATTTCCTTCTGTTTTTCACGATCCTCTGTCAGGAATGTAATCTGATTCTTGTGCTCGGAAAGCTCAACATTCAAGGTCTCGATCTGCTTATCAATCTCCTCGAGCTCACGCTTTCTTCCAAGCAGATTTGACGCATTGCGGAATGCGCCGCCTGTCAGAGCGCCGCCCGGATTAATCAATTCGCCCTCAAGCGTTACGATTCTTAAGCTCTGCTTATATTTTTTTGCAAGTGCCATAGCATGATCGATATGATCTACCACAACAATTCGTCCAAGCAGATGTCCGACAATCGAAGCAAATTTCGAATCGAAGCTTACCAGCTCCGATGCCGCTCCGATGACACCCGTCTCACGCTTTACATCCCCAGAAATTCCGGACTTATCTACAATTGACTGAATCGGCAAAAAGGTTGCCCTTCCGTATTTATTTTCCTTCAGATATGCAATCATATCCTTCGCAGTTTTATCATCCTCCGTTACGATATTTTGAATACTTCCGCCGAGCGCTGTTTCAACAGCCGTCTCATAACGCTTATCTACCTGTATGATATCTGCGACAACGCCGATAATCTTCGGATTGCTGTTTTTCTTCTCCATGACACGCCGGATGCTGTTTCCATAGCCCTCATAACGCTCTGTCAGATTCCGAAGTGCCTCTTTTTTGGATTTTAGACTGACAATCTGATTACTTGTCTCTGTAATTCCCCGTCTGTGCTCCTCCAGCTTTGCACTGTGGTCGGCAATCGTCTGCTGAACGGCAGAAAGCTTTCCGTTATTCTCCGCAAGCTCATTCTCCAGCTCATTGATTCCGGCTACGAGCTGTTCCTTCTCGATGGCTGACTTTTCTTCCTCACTTTTATATTCCAAAAAGCGTTGATTTAACTCCGTTTTGCGAAGGTTGATATTTTCGAGCATCGTGTCATAACGTCCGACCTTCGCCTTTAATGTGCCGCCCTCATTCAGACACTCGATAATATCGCTCTTGGAATCCTCGATTTCCTGCTCTTTTGCAGTAATCCCCTGTTCTAACTTATCATAATGGGACTTTGCCTCATCCAATACATCATCTGCCGCATCAAGCTTTTCATCCAGACCGCCTTTGTCCTCATAAAGCTTTGCAAGCTCTGCCTGCTGCTTTTCCAGCGTCTTATTTTCCTTTTCTATCTGCTCAAGCAATCCCGCTTCGTTCTGCTGATACGATAATATCTGCTGGCCAATCACATTGCTCTCGCCCTCTATGCGCTGATTATTAAGCTTTTTTTCATGTATCTCATTCTTTATCTCATCAATCTTTTGATTAAACGATTCGAGTTGTTCTTCGATACGCTCATATTCTTCCTTAGCGGCATCAAACTCATCCTTGAGTCTGGCACTGTCCTCCTCCACAATGGAAAGCTTTTCTTCATACGAGGTCAGCTTTTCTTTGTTGTCGTCCACATCCAACAGGAACGCATTGATGTCCAGCTTCTTTAACTCGTCCTTAAAAATCAGGTATTTTCTCGCTGTCTCCGACTGCTCCTTCAAAGGTCCAACCTGCTTTTCCAATTCCCCTAAAATATCTTTGACACGGGACAGATTGGCACGCTCATTTTCAAGAGACTTCTCGGTTGCTTCCTTATTCTTTTTATATTTTACGATTCCGGCTGCCTCATCAAATAATTCTCTTCGCTCCTCCGGCTTACCGGACAGGATTCTCTCAATCTGGCCCTGACCGATAATGGAATACCCTTCCTTACCGATACCAGTATCAAAAAACAAGGCATTGACATCCTTTAAACGACTGACCGTTCCGTTTATCAGATATTCACTTTCACCCGAACGATACACACGCCTTGCCACCGTCACCTCGTTATAATCAATCGGCAGACTGTGGTCACTGTTGTCCAGTGTAATCGCCACATATGCAGAGCCCAGCGGTTTTCGCAGCTCTGTGCCTGAGAAGATAACATCCTCCATCTTGGCACCACGAAGCTGCTTTGCACTCTGTTCCCCGAGCACCCAGCGCACGGCATCTCCGACATTACTTTTACCGGAGCCATTCGGTCCTACGATGCCGGTAATTCCATCATTAAACTTGAAAATAATTTTATTTGCAAAGGACTTAAATCCATATACTTCTATGCTTTTTAAATACATATTTTACCTTACCATTCACTCTTTGTTTTTTTGTCCTGCGCAGAAAGTGTTTCCAAAACCTCATACGCAGCATACTGCTCTGCCGTTTTTTTTGAATGTGCTGTTTTTCTTGCCATCTCCACGCCATCTATCAATACCCGCACCATAAACTGCTTATCATGATCCGGTCCCGTCTCAGAAAGCAGTTCATATGTAAGCGTTGATTTCTGCTTTTGGATATATTCCTGTAAACTTGACTTCGCATCATAAAATCGCTGTTTATGCTCGATATCCGTAAGCAGAAGGCTCTCCACATATGCAGTCGCCGGTTCCAATCCGCCATCGAGATAAATGGCTCCCAACACGGATTCAAATATATCGCACAGAATCGAATCACGATTCGCGCCACCCGTCATCCGTTCTCCCTTGCTGAATCTCGCATATTCTCCATATTGCAGCTCCCTTGCAATTTTGGAAAGTGTAAATTCACACACAAGGCTGGAACGAAGCTTTGACAGCTCACCCTCCGGCATCTGCGGATAGTGTTCGAACAGATATTGACTGACAATAAACTCTAAAATCGCATCTCCAAGAAATTCGTACCGCTCATAGGAGATAAACTGACCAATTGTCTTCTCATATACATAAGACTTATGTGTCAGAGCAATCTGCAGATGATTTATATCCGAGAATGTGTATCCTATTTTTTTTTCTAATTCCGAAAGCGGATGCTCATTCATCAATTTTCCTCCTGAAATCTCTGAACAATCTGATTGCTGACATCCTTCTTTATAAATGTACGACATTGTGCGATTGCGCTTGAAACTTCTGTGTTTTTACAATTTCCATGAATCTTTACAACTAATCCCTTTAATCCAAGCAGCGGCGCCCCGCCCTTATCATCCGCCATATAGCGCTTAAAGGTCTTCTTAATCGGCTTGTAAATCAATGCCCCGCCGATTTTTGTCTTGACACTGCTTTTCAGTGTATCCTTTATCTCTGCCATAAACATTTTGCCAAGTCCCTCGAAAAATTTAAGCAAAACATTTCCGACAAACGCTTCACATACAAGCACATCTGCAACGCCGTTTGGTATTTCCCGCGATTCCACACTTCCGACAAAATTGATATCCTTACATTCCCGCAGCAGAGGAATCGTCGTCTTTACAAGCTCATTTCCCTTCTCATCCTCAGCTCCGATATTAATAATTCCCACACGCGGATTTTCAATGCCCTCAATATTCTTCATATATATAGAACCCATCTTGGCAAACTGTACCAGATTCTCCGGTTTTGCATCTACATTTGCTCCGCAGTCAATCAACAGGGAAGAACCGTGTCTGTGCGGTATGAGTGGTGCAAGAGGTGTACGCTTAACGCCCTTGGCACGTCCGACTAACAATTGTCCTCCCGCAAGAAGCGCGCCGGAATTACCTGCCGAAATACATGCGCCGGCACGGCCTTCCTTCACTGCATCCAATGCAAGCACCATGGATGACTGTTTCTTTTTCCGAATTGCCTCCACAGGTGCATCATGACAGGTAATCATCTCGGTCGCATTTACAATCTCAATTCTTGAGCTGTCACATGAATACTTTTCTATATATGTTTTTAATTCATCTTCCTTTCCGGTCACAATAAACGCAATGTCATCAAATTGCTGCATTGCCTCGGAAATTCCCTGTATAAAATATTCACTTCCATTATCGCTTCCCATCGTATCGATGGCGATCACAATCTTGTCCATATTCTTCCTTCCCTTTTCTCTACAGACTTTTGAGTCATATTAACTCATGAAATGTTCACATAATCCTACTTATTATAGTCGCATACGATTCTTTCGTCAAGGAATGAGCCGAAAAACAAATAAAAAAGACTTTCCAATCCAAAGGATTGAAAAGTCTTTTTTCATTTCAGTGAATTACTCAGCAGAGATGATTTCTTTCTTATTATAGGATCCGCAAGCCTTGCAAACTCTGTGCGGCATCATAAGCTCGCCACATTTACTGCACTTAACCAAGCCCGGAACAGACATCTTCCAGTTTGCTCTGCGCTTGTCACGTCTTGCTTTTGAACTTTTATTCTTAGGACAAATTGACATCCGATTACACCTCCTTAAAGAATACACTTAAAATCACACTTTTGTCATTATACAAACAATCATTCGACATGTCAACTTCAAAATAGATTTTTTTCATATTTTTTATACCAATGCCACAGTCTCTCTTGCAATTGCAAGCTCCTCATTTGTCGGGATTACATAAACCGGTACCTTTGAATGAGCAGTCGATATCTTGACCTCCTCACCGCGCAGCTTGTTTGCCTCGTCGTCGATTTCAACGCCAAGATAACCGAGATGGCTGCATGTATCTTTTCGAACCTTCGGATCATTTTCTCCGACACCGGCTGTAAATACGATTGCATCGACTCCATTCATTGCTGCCACATACCCTCCGATAAACTTTGCAGCCTGATAAGTAAATGCATTCATCGCAATCTCACAGCGCTTGTCGCCCTCTGTAATTCCCTTATTCAAATCACGGAAATCACTGGACTTGCCGGATATTCCGTATACACCGGATTCCTTGTTCAATATATTGACAACTTCCGACAAACTCTTTCCTTCCTTGTTCGCTATGAATTCCAGAATTGCAGGGTCAAGATTTCCGCTTCTGGTTCCCATTATGATACCCTCAAGCGGTGTAAGTCCCATCGTCGTATCAATCGATTTTCCGCCTTCTACCGCACAGATACTGGCTCCTCCGCCAAGATGACACACAATAATCTTCGTATCCTTGATATCTCTGCCAAGCAGCTCTGCCGCCCTCTTTGACACAAAGCTGTGACTCGTTCCGTGAAATCCGTAACGGCGCACCTTATAATCTTCATAATACTTATATGGAATACCATATATATATGCATAATCCGGCATCGTCTGATGAAATGCTGTATCAAATACTGCAGCCTGCGGTACATCCGGCATAAGCTCGGCACAGGCACGGATACCAATCAGATTTGCAGGATTATGAAGCGGTGCCAAGTCATTACATTCTTCAATTGCATTTAAAACGGAATCATCGATTAACACTGCTTTTGAGAATTTCTCCCCACCATGCACAACCCGATGTCCGATTGCTGCAATCTCATCCAGGCTCTGAATAGCTCCAAGCTTTTCATCAAGCAGATATTTTAAAACAAGCTTCACAGCCGCACTGTGATCCGGCATAGGTGCTTCAATCTGAATCTTTTCTTTTCCCATCGTCTGGTGTGTCATGGTTCCGTCCAGCTTGATTCTTTCACAGATACCCTTTGCCATAACCTGCTCTGTCTCGGAATCAATCAATTGATACTTCAAAGAAGAGCTTCCGCAATTAATTACTAATACTTTCATATTTTTCCTCACTTTATTATACATCCAATGCCTGTGCCTGAACCGCTGTAATTGCAACAACACCAACGATGTCATCTGCGGAGCAGCCACGTGACAAGTCATTTACCGGTTTTGCAATTCCCTGTGTGATCGGTCCATACGCATCTGCCTTTGCAAGCCTCTGCACAAGCTTATATCCGATATTTCCGGCATCCAAATCCGGGAAAATCAAGACATTTGCCTTGCCTGCGACCTCACTGCCCGGTGCCTTGGATGCGGCAACACTCGGTACAATTGCCGCGTCACTCTGTAACTCACCATCACATTTCAACTCCGGACATTCCTCATTTACAATTCTGCATGCCTCGATTACTTTATCAACCTCAGGATGATGTGCACTTCCCTTTGTGGAATGGGAAAGCATGGCAACAATCGGTTCCTCCTCTACCAACAGTTGGAAGGACTTTGCAGAACTCTCCGCAATCGCCGCAAGCTCTCTCGAATCCGGTGACTGATTAAGACCAGCATCTGAAAAGATGAATGCACCGTTTGCACCCATATCACAGTTTGGAACAACCACCAGGAAAAATGCTGATACAAGCTTTGTATCCGGTGCCGTCTTTAATATCTGAAGTGCGGCACGAAGTACATTTGCCGACGAATTAACCGCACCGGCAACCATGCCGTCTGCATCGCCTGCTTTCACCATAATACATCCGAAATACAAAACATTTGTAAGCAGTAATTCTTTCGCTTCCTCCGGTGTCATTCCCTTTTTCTTACGAAGCTCTACTAATATAGAAACATAGTCGTTGATTTTATCACAATCATATGGATCTACAAATCTTGCACCTGTCAGATCCAATCCCTCCGCACGCTTACGAATTTCATACTTATCCCCAACCAGAATAACATTTGCAATTCCTTCCTGAAGCACCTTATGCGCTGCCTCCAATGTACGCATATCAGCAGTCTCCGGTAAAACAATCGTTTTCTTATTCAGTTTTGCTCTTTTCTTAATGGAATCAATGAATGCCACTGCTCTTCTCCTCTGCTTCAAAATCTCTCAAACAACTTAATTATAATAAAAATAATAATTGTACACAACCTATATTTTGTTAAATATTGTATTTTTAAAAAGACAATATCCCCTGCAGCAATCCATCTATGCTTCTTCATCTACAGACGGATTATCCACGACAAGTCTGCCTCTGCCATGCCGTTTGCCATAATACATGGACTTGTCCGCCCGATTAACAAGCACAGCCACATTGGAACAAAGATTCGGATAGGACGATACTCCGATACATACATTGACATGAATCTTAAGATCATCATATTCAACCGGTGTCTGCTTAATCTCCTCATGCATTGCCTCCAATATTGGAATCGTTGCTTTTTCATCATATCCGGGAAGAACAAGCAGAAATTCCTCACCGCCAAACCGACACGCAAAACCATTGTGCTGTTTTGCATATTTATCATCAATCGACGCAACCATCTTAATCACCTTATCGCCTGCAAGATGTCCATATGTATCATTGACATTTTTAAATTTATCAATATCAAACAACGCAACCGAAATCGGCTGTCGGTTATCCTCTGCCTCCTTTGCAGCCTTCTGGAACAGTTCTGAGAAATAAACACGGTTGTAAATCTTTGTCAAGCCGTCTTTTCTTGCCATATCCTGTGTCTGCAGATAAAGCTTTGTACTCTTGACTGATATATTGTATTCCACAAGACATGTCTCATAATACCCAATACCCTTCTCGAAAAAGGATTCCTCGTCCGAGGCAATCAGCATCAGACCATACTGCTCATTATTTTCGATCAATGCAAGCATGGCGATACTCTTGATATTCGTTTCTCCAATAAACCGAAATTCCTTAACTGCCGGACCGGTTATAATCTCAGTTGTTTTATGCTCGTTTAAGAAATCACGATACAGCTTGTCGAAATCCTTCCGCAATCTTCGCTCTAACGAGGAATAGTCTGTTTTGATAATGCAGGTTTCGTATTCCGCTTCTGCATATGCACTTTTATCAAGATATACTGCGCAGACCTTCGGATTTTTTACATCCACAATTGCATCTACAATCACATTTAAATTTTTAAACATATCAAAAGAAGAAGCCATGTACCGCATGATTTCAGTCTGGGACTCTATCTCCTTATTTGCCTGTTCCAAATCATTTACAACGCGGGCAAGCTCAATCTTCTGATAATTTACCTTCTCGTTTACGGTTTTTACCTTTTCCTGATACTCCTCCAGCTTTTCATTTTTCTCCTGTATGCTGTTTCGCTCTAAAACAAGCTTTGTGAAATAGGTCTCATAAGCATCGTTGGAATATTCCAGAGTATCAATATTTTCCAAAAGCGCTGCCACATATACAAAAAGCATAAGCACCGCGCAAAACCAAAATGTCTCCTTGCGGAAATGCAGGGAAAGGCACAGATTGATAAATACAGGAATCAGCAGAATCATTTTTCTTGCAAAAATCGTCCCCTTGTCATAATGAGAGCCTAGAATAATAAATTCGGTCATCAAAATGAAGATAAATATATACACAGCAACAAGCAGCATACTCTCCGGCGATATGAAGGACGCAAATATACTGTATGCTGTAATTTCTACAATTCTGATTACCATAACAATCTTTATATTCTCATATACATGCGTATGATAAAACACACTGTCCAGTATTCCGAACATCAAAACAACAGCCGCAAAGCTTACACACGCAGCCGTATTTTTTGTAAATCCCATAACCCGTATCATGACGATTGAAAATGTAACAAATACATACATAATCGTGTGATATACGGTATATTTTTTAATTAGTTTCGCTGTAATATCCGGCATAGTTTATTGCTCCCAAAAAATATCAACGACCGCACCCTCGTGCAGAGGCTGACTAAATTCCGCCCGACTTCCGTCAATGTTTGTAATCAGACGTTTTCCACGCATGACTGACAAATCGAACGGGTAAAAATCAAATACATCTACAAGCCGATACTCGGATTTGCCTGTAAGTGTAACCGGTGTTTTGTTGACTATAATCTTTATAGTCCTGGATGATTCCTGCTCTTTTTCATCCGGAGTCTCCACTTCCTTCTCCGATGATTTCTCATCCGGCTGCTCCGGTTGCAATTCTATGCTTTCTTCCCCATCCTCCGGCTCCTCTGTTGCAGTTGCTTCCACTTGCAGCAATTCCGCCTGTTTTACATATTCTACATTAAAATTCTCATATACCTTTTCATCCAATTCTGCCAACTGATGATTGACATAGACCACAACCTCTTCATTGACATCCATAAAGGTCAGAAGCTGGGAAACCGTATAATAATTTCGCATTTCAACCTCATCCCCATCCTGTATCTCATACAATGAGGATGCCGGTGCACCGTTTACAAGTGCAAACTTTGGACAGGTAACGGAAGTCTCATTTACCGAAAATGTCAATGTTCCTTCATATTCCGGAAGTGTTGACAATACAATCTCGGCAGACCTTCCTTTTGTGGACGGCTGAACCAGAATCACATCATTCGCCTCTATTGGTGCATTCAACCCAACAGACTTGTCATTCTGCGTAATCACCGCAGCTTCGCCATTGTAACCGCGCACAATCCTTGTTTTTCCGTTTATCTTAAACGTGATATCATCCCCTCGTTTCGGGAAAATATCATCATTTGGTATACCAAACTGCACCGCCGCATCAAAAATCGTCAGTTTGTCGTTATTATATAACTTTACCCGCTCACCGTTTACATTGACGAAGATAAAGTTATTTTTTTGATCAAAGAAATTCAGGCATATGCCAACCGGTGTCACATAAAGCGGGTCCTTCTTGATATTCTCAACCTGAAAATCAATCTCGTTCATCACTTCCTGACCGCGCAACGCGACACGCTCAGCCGGAAGCTTTAAATACTTTGCAAGAGCCTCCGTAAATCCCGGAAGCTTACCGCCTCCTCCTACGACAAATACGGCACTCACTGATACTCCGCCATTTAACTCGATTATCTTATCGGCAATTCTCCTTGCAATCTCACACTTGACCTCCTCTGTCGTCTTGTAAATTTCCTCCGGTGTAATCTTGTGTGAGATACCCATAATGTCTTTGTATGTAATTGATTTTCTTTTTGAATTGACTGTTTTCAGCTTCTCTGCCGTTTGAAAATCAATCAGATATTTCTTGATAAGTGCTTCGGTCAGTTCATCTCCGGCAGCCGGAATCATGCCATATGCAACAACGCTGCCATCCCTTGTAATACAGAGATCGGACGTACCGGCGCCAATATCGATTAACGCAAGATTGAGCAGCCGATACTGTTCCGGGATTGCAACATTCATGGCAGCAATCGGCTCCAATGTGAGATTCGTCACATAAAGCCCTGCCTGCTCCACTGCTGCATACAAGCTGTCAACAACCTCTTCCGGCAAAAAGGTTGCAAGAACATCTGCTGCAATTTTCGTACCTTTATGCCCTTCCAAATTAGAGATTTCATAATTATTTAAATAATATTTCACGACCGTATAGCCGACACAGAAATACTTTGTTAATTCATGACTTTCATGCAATTCCTGCAATATTTCATTGTGTGCCTGTTCTACGCCGATTAAATCAATGGAATGTATATATTCCTGCGTAATCAACGTGTTATCCGCAAATTCATACTCTCCGTGTCCAACCGCAGTTTTTAAGACTCGTCCGGCAGCCGCAATACAGACGTCATGCAGCTTTCTTCCGCCTAACTGAGCTTCCAATTCCTGCTTTACACAGACGATCTCTTCACTTACCTTCCCAATATCATGAATCTGTCCGTCAATCATGGAACGTGTATCATGATATTTGACAGCCATTGCAACAACATGAAAACGATTTTGCTCTTTATATCCAACCGTTCCAACGATGCTTCTTGTCCCGATATCAAGTCCGAATATTAAAGGTTCCGGGTATTTCATTGCTGTCAAGGCTTTTTCCTCCTGATTATTTTACATCATACACGCTATTATTTGAAATTATATCATCATTGAGTAATTTATTCAACCTGTCTTTTAGTTGTTTTGATGAATTATTGTAATCAAATTGATTATTTATCGTGAAATTTGCATATTTTCTGTAAAATTTCTCCGATTCCTGACTTTGAAACATAGCTCGGCACCGTTCCTCCGTATAACCGCGCTGCTTTATAAGCCTTCGGATTCGTTCCTTCTCATCGACATAGACATACCAGATTTCATCGCAGATATCCTTGTAACCATCCTGTATCAAAAGTGCTGCTTCAATCACATACAGGCGGATACCTTCCCTTCTTTTCTTATCGATATCGGCAAGTATCCATGCCTTCACTGCCGGATGCGTAATCGCATTC
This sequence comes from uncultured Bacteroides sp., assembly GCA_964563955.1. GTDB lineage: Bacteria > Bacillota > Clostridia > Lachnospirales > Lachnospiraceae > Coprococcus_C. The sequence continues at coordinate 24,533 of CAZLZH010000032.1, forward strand.
AGCTTTGCAAGTCTTTCAGAATCCCGAAATACAAGCTCTGCAAATTTTTTCCGGTCAATCGCATAAGGCTCTGTCTCCTCAAGCACACAGTCTCCGAATTCCTCTTTCACGGCAGTATATACAGGTTTTCCCGGCTCCATCAATGTATGTGCAAGCTTATCTGCCTCTACAATATAGGCATCATAATTTTTCTCAAGGTCATATAAGATTCTGCTCTTTCCGGAGCCGACTCCCCCGGTAATTCCAAGTATTATCATACCTTTATTTCCTCATTACTTTGAATCGTACCAGTTGTTTCCGACATTGGCATCAACCACGAGCGGTACCTTCAGTTCTGCTGCATGCATCATCTCATCCACCAACAGTTTTTTTACCGTCTCAAGTTCTTCTTTTTTCGTCTCAATGATTAACTCATCATGAATCTGAAGCACAAGTCTCGATGATAATCCGAGTTCTTTTAGTTTACGATTGACACGTATCATCGCAATTTTAATAATATCTGCCGCAGTTCCCTGCACCGGTGAATTCATGGCGGCACGCTCACCAAAGCTCCGCGTCATAAAATTGGACGAGGAAAGTTCCGGTATCGGACGTCTTCTTCCATACATCGTTGTCGTATAGCCGTTTTTCTTTGCCTCCTCAACCGTTTTATCAAGGAACTGCTTTACCTTTCCATAGGTTGCAAAGTATTTTTCAATATACCCTTCTGCCTCTTTTCGGGAAATATCTAAATCCTGTCCAAGTCCAAAGGAGCTGATACCGTACACAATTCCGAAATTTACCGCCTTTGCTTTTCGCCGCAGTGTACTGTCAACCTGATCGATTGGCACATCAAACACCTGAGATGCCGTAATGGCATGAATATCCTCATCTGCATGGTAGGCTGCAATCAGTGCCTCATCACCGGACATATGTGCTAATACCCTAAGCTCAATCTGGGAGTAATCAGCATCTACAAACACATATCCCTCCTGCGCGATAAATACTTTTCTAATTTCTCTGCCAAGCGGCATCCTCGTCGGAATATTTTGCAGATTCGGATCTGCGGAGCTGATTCGTCCGGTCACTGTCACTGTCTGGTGGAATTTGCCATGAATTCTTCCATCCGGCATAATAAATCCCGACAGACCTTCCGCATAAGTCGAATTCAGCTTCGTCAACTGACGGTATTCCAAAATAAGCGGAATAATCGGATGTGCATTCACAAGCTTTTCTAGCACCTCCGCACTTGTAGAATATCCGGTCTTTGTCTTTTTTCCATTCTTTAGTCCAAGCTTTTCAAACAAAATCTCACCCAGCTTTTTTGTGGAATTAATGTTAAATTCCTCTCCCGCAAGTATATAAATTTCCTTTGTCAGCTCGGCAATCCGCGTCTGTAATTTTTGACTGTATGCGCGAAGTCCCTCTCCGTCCACACGGATTCCGTTTTTTTCCATCTCATATAACGCATATGCACACGGAAGCTCGATCTCGTCATAAAGCTTCCAAAGTCCAAGCTTCTGCATTTCATCAATCAGCTTATCTCTTACCATAAATGGCACATAGGACAGATAAGCCATATATAATTTTGCTTTTTCCTCTTCAAATGAAAAAACTGTAAGTCCTTCTTTTCCTATAAGCTCCCTCTCCTGAGGAATCGTAATTCCAAGATACACCTTTGCAAGATCATCATATGCGTAGCCTGCCTGATTCGGCTGTAAGAGATACGCTGCAAGACCGGCATCGAATACCAAGTCCCCATCTTCAAACGGGATATCCGGGAGCGCCTCTTTCACATTCATACAACTAAATGTCACGCCTTGCTCTCTGCAAAGAGAAAGCATATTTTCCACTACCATTGTCTGCTGAAGCATCATAAAGAAGCGAACAAGGAATACATGATCTTTATCCATACAGAAAGAGACACCGATGGTTTCCTCCTGATTTTTCAGAAACGCAAATGCGATATGCTTTGCCTGTTTCATCTTTTCAAGCAAAGAATTATAAGAATCGATATCCTCAATCAGACAGGTGGAAAAAGTCAATTCCTCTTTCTTTTCAACAGAAAATCGTTTATAGAAGCTCTTCAATTCCAAATCCGTAAACAAAGCATACGCCGATTCATTAAACGGATCATCAATCGCTAATTTCTCAAGTGCAAAATCAATCGGGCAGTCGAGCTTTATCGTGGCAAGCGTACGGGAAAGATATGCCAGCTCTTTATGTTCAATCAGACTCTCCTTCATCTTGCTCTGCTTCATCGTATCAACAGCGGCATAAACACCATCTAAAGAACCATATTCCATCAAAAGCTTTGCTGCCGTCTTTTCCCCGATACCTGCAACTCCCGGAATATTGTCAGAGGTGTCACCCATAAGTCCTTTCATATCAATAAAAATAAGTGGAGAAACACCATATGTCCTTTTCACATCTTCCGCATAATAATCCTCCACTTCCGTTTTTCCATGCTTTGTCTTCGGAATCCGCACAAGTACCGTATCCGTTGCAAGCTGCAATAAATCACGGTCGCCGGATAAAATAGTAACCGAATAGCCCTCTTTTTCACCTTCTTTGGAAAGTGTGCCAATTAAATCATCTGCCTCAAAGCCCTCCTGTTCCACGATGCGAATGTGCATCGCCGAAAGAAGCTCCTTGATGCGGGGCATCTGTTCCCGAAGTTCATCCGGCATTCCCTTTCTTGTTCCCTTATATTCTTCATACATTTCATGCCGAAATGTTTTCTTTTTTAAGTCAAAGGCAACACAAATATGTGTTGCCTGTTCCTCATCGATTACCTTCAAAATAATATTTAAAAAACCATAAACCGCATTTGTATGTCTGCCATCATGGGTTGTCATATCCGGTATTCCATAAAATGCACGGTTCATAATACTGTTTCCGTCAATCAATAATAATTTATTCTTCACTCTCTGACTCCTCACTCTGCGGATGTGTTCTCTGATATTCGCGTAACTTCTCGTAAAATGTTGATTCTGTCTGCTTCTGTTCTGCTTGTGCATCAATCACGATATCCCGCATACAAAACGTCATTTCTTCCTGAAATGTATCATAAAAATAGGTTTCCCCCTGCGCTTCCAGCTTCATGCGCTGTTCAATATTATATACCTTATCCAAACATTGATTATAGGCAAAAAATATAAGCACAACCGCCACAATCATACCGATTCCAAATGTCGATACTTTAAAACGTTTTACACTTTTCACTCTATGTTCCAGACGATTCAATTCCTGTTCCAAATCTTTGGCAAAATTCTGTGACAATTCCTGATTGTTATCCACCTGATGCATGCCCACAATCAACGTATAATATATTTCCAATTCCTCGAAACAATTTTTACAATAACGCATATGCTGAACAAACCCCGGTATCACATCATCCGGAAGTTTCTTCTCGATAAACGCCATAATATTCGATTGTGCTTCCAAACAAGTCAATCCATTCACCATCCTATCACATGCCAAAAGATAAAAGAAAGAACCTAGAACGGTACGGTTCTAGGTTCCTCCTCATTTGTATCTTAGTTATCGATAAGCTTTCCTTCACCGTTCCAGCTATACAACTTACGGATTTCCTCGCCAACCTTCTCTGAAGGATGCTCAGATGCAAGCTTTCTCATAGCCTGCGGAAGACATGTCAAGCAGGAAGTCCTTTGCAAAAGTACCATCCTGAATGTCCTTCAAGATCTTCTTCATTGTCTTCTTTGTCTCTTCTGTAATCAGCTTAGGTCCTGTAATATAGTCACCATACTCAGCTGTATTTGAGATTGAATAACGCATGCCTGCAAAACCTGACTGATAAATAAGGTCTACAATCAGCTTCATCTCATGAATACACTCAAAGTATGCATTTCTCGGATCATAACCAGCCTCGCAAAGTGTCTCAAAACCAGCCTGCATAAGTGCACAAACACCACCGCAAAGGACTGCCTGCTCACCAAAGAGGTCTGTTTCTGTCTCTGTTCTAAATGTAGTCTCCAGTACACCGGCTCTTGCTCCACCAATACCAAGTGCATAAGCAAGTGCAAGATCCTGTGCCTTACCGGTTGCATCCTGCTCAACTGCAATCAAACAAGGAAC
>CAZLZH010000033.1:0-27033 GCA_964563955.1 uncultured Bacteroides sp.
TATACAATAGAGGAAACTATGGCACTGAAACACGTAATGATCAATGATATAATTGCAGAGCATAGCGCGAGGATGCAGAATCTGAAAAAATATTACCCGTTTTTTGTGCTGAGTGAGACGACATTTTCTCAATATAAAGAGGGAAAGTATGTGGAGCTTGACATGGGTTATATTACGATGGCGTCCCTGCGCTTTTTTATTAACGAAAATAATTTCCATGAGAAAGATGTATCGTATGAGGAATATGAGGATTTTCTGCTGGAGCTTTTGGAACGGGATTTTCGGCTGGAGGATTCACCGGAGGAAAAGCGGCAGCTAATTGCTTATATATTTGACAAGATAAAAAATGATGGAAAAGCGTTTGAATTTCGCTTTTATGACCCGGAAGAACGGGAAAGAAAGATCGCGCGCATTAAGCTGATCGAGAGCCGGATCGTGCAGGGCAAGGTCGTTTATTCCATTACTGCGGAAGGCATCGAATTTTATCTCGACACAAAGGAAATCAAGGATGAGAGCAAGATCAATGTCTCACAGCTTCTGCTTGAGAAGATGATAAATTCCAACAATTTCAAGGGTGGTATCGACGTTGTGCGCAGGATAAACAGTCAGGTCATTTCCCTGATCGCGCAGAAGGAAGAGGTTGTTAAGCTGCTTGGAATCGATGTGTTTGAGGGCGTGAAAGCGTATGAGCATTTTATGGATACAACGGCGCGCTGGTTTTCGGAAGAACAGAAATTATTCGTAAAAAATAAAGCATTAGTTGATCAGGCAATCGCAAAGGCAGAGTTTGAACAAAGTACGGATGGCGGTTCGGCGACATTGCATTCTCAGGCTTTAGCGGAGATCAGCCAGCTTGAAACAGAGCTCAAAAAGACGATTTATAATCACAGCCGCCTGATCGGCGAGACGACGGAATTGTCCCAGTTGTCCGATCAGATCATCAGCCGCGCAAAGCTGCGGAAGCTTCGTCCGGTATTTGACTTCAGACAGACACTTACCACGATGATGAATCACGACCGCGCGGATTTCATGGAGCATATCGTAAAGCCGTTGTTTGCGCCACGGGTGGACAAGTATTTTACGATGAAAGCGATCGACAATATATTGACGCTCCGGACGGATGATAAACAGGAAACCGAGAAGATCGAGAAACGGGAGATAAGTCCGGATTTTCGTTATGAGGATGAGATTCTTGACGAAAAGATTACGAACAATTTTGCAAAGCTTTTCTATGAGCTTTGCGATCAGATAAAGAAATGGAAGCATGTTACGCTGAAAGAATATAACGGTATTCTGGAGATTAAATTCGGCGAAGAAATCTATAACAACCGTGATTATTATGCGTTCCTTGTTCACCTTGCCGGAAAGAGAAGATACGACGTGGCAGCGATGCTTGAAAAGCAGGATACGATGCTTGAGGAGATGGTTGTAAGCGGTCTTTCCGAGGAAGAAAAAACAAGGATAGAGGATGTGGCTTTTGATATTTCATTTGGAACAGAGGAAGTGGAAATAAAGCCGGAAATGAGTGGAGATACAGAAGCAGAACCATTCTTTGTAACAGATATGTGTTTTGAGATAGTATGATGAATGAAGTGAATGATTTGAGATTGTATTAGGTATTTGCAAACGCAATACAATCATGTGGATAGCATATATTTCGATAACTATTCATGAAATATACATCGTATATGAAATGAATGGTTATTGAAATATACATCGTATATGAAATGAATGGTTATTGAAATATATGGACACACATTTTATGCGTTTACAAAAACGCTTATTCGAAATAGTATGAAAGGGAGATATCAGAGTAATGGAACAGCGTAGCTTGGAGAAAGCCTTGGATATATATGCGGCTCTGATTACCGGTCAGGAGATATCCGGAAAAAATCCGGATACACGCGATTTGTATGAAGAATATTATGCAAATGCAGCAGTGTATGATATTGTGACACGGATGATGAAAAAATTGAATCTGAATATCTATGAGTATCAGGATGCCATTTACCTGACTGCCGGGGAGGGCAATCACATATTCGGTTACACGAACGACGATATGAAGCGGCTGCTCGGGCTTCGTCTGAACCGCGAGCTTTATATGGTATATTTTATTATGTATAATGCCCTGCTCTTATTTTATCAGGATTCTGCATCGTATCAGGTAAAGGAATATGTGCGTCTTGAGGATATCCTGGAGCAGGTGACTATGTATCTTTCCGCCATCACGAAAGATTTGTCGGTCTATTCAATGAGCAGTGTGGAGGAGGATAGTTTTCGGTCATTGGCGCTTCTTTGGGATGAGCTTCCGCTTGTCACCTCGGATGAGAAGGAAAAGAACCGGGCTTCAAGAGCATCCCGTACCGGATATGTAAAATTGACGTTTAACTTTTTGCAGGAGCAGAAATTGTTTGTGGCAGTTGAGGATCGGTATTATCCGACCGATCGTTTTCACGCGATTGTAGAAAATTATTTCGAGGAATATAAAGGGAAGCTTTATAAAGTACTGGGAGGTGACGAGAATGCCTAGTATCAATCGGATCCGTGTGAATAATGTGAAATATAATTTCGGAACGCAGTATTATGATGATTTCACGATGCGTATGTACGGAAAAAATACCTTGTATGATCTGGCAAACGGCGGTGGTAAAAGTGTGCTTATGCTCTTGCTGTTGCAAAATATGATCCCTAACTGTACCTTGGATGAAAAGCAGCCGATCGAGAAGCTGTTTCGAATCGGAAACGGCAATACGACGATACATTCCCTGATCGAGTGGAAGCTTGACGAGCAGGATCGTACAGAGGGGTATCGATATATGACGACAGGCTTTTGCGCGAGAAAAGCAAAGGAAACGGAAGGAGAAGCGGAGAGTAAGGATGTCGCTTCGATAGAATATTTTAATTATTGTATCTTTTATCGGGAGTATAATAAGCATGATATCATCAATCTGCCGCTTTCAAAGGATGGAGAGCGGATTACATTTCAGGGATTGCGCAATTATTTAAAGGAGCTTGAGCATAAAGATATGTCTCTCAAGGTTTGTATATTTGACAGGAAGGGAGAATATCAGCGCTTTATAAGCGGCTATGGACTGCATGAGAGCCAGTGGGAGATCATACGCGGGATCAATAAGACAGAGGGACATGTCCGTACATATTTTGAGACGAATTACAAGACGACCCGAAAAGTGGTGGAGGATCTGTTGATTGAGGGAATTATTGAGAAAGCATATGCCGTAAAGACGATGCATGACGGTGAAGACACCGACACGATGGCGAAGCTTCTGCTTGATATCAAGGAGCAGCTTACGATTCTTGCAAAGAAGAAAAAGGATATTGCAGGCTATGACCATCAGGCAGAGTTGATCGAGGTTTTGCGGGATAAGGTGGCATCCTTTACAAATTTATATCAGTTACAGACGACGCTGACCGGACGGATCGCGGATATCTGCGTGACCGGTGCGGAGTTTGCGAAAAATGATTCGGATAAAATGGAGACGCTGGAACGGGAGCGGGATGAAAAGCGCTCGCAAAAGGACGGGCAGAGAAAGAAGCTGGCATGCTTAAAGGTTTCAAGGGATAAAAAGAAGCTTGAGACACTTCAGGCGGAGACAGAGACGCTGAAAAACCGGGTCGATGAACAAAATACCCGCCTGTCAGAGCAGCGTTTTGAACTTGCAAGAAAAGAAAGCATGAATGAATATCTGGATTATATGCGGGATCGTGATACGTGCAAAGAAATGGATGCGCGTTTGAAGGCACAGATGCAGGATTCCTCCTTTGATAAGGAGCTGCTGTCCACCTATGCATATAATATAAAAATGCGGATGGATGTGCAGATGACACAGCTGCGCGGACAGATCGAAACACTGACGGAGCAATTGCAGCAGACAAAGGCGAAGAAGGAGTATCAGCATAAGCTGCTCTCGGAGGTAAGCACTGCGCTCGCCGTTGCCGTACACAGTAAGGAGACGGCAGACGCGGAGATTGCACAGCTCTCGGAGAAGCTCTCCGGGATTCGCATGGAGATGCATCAGATCCGTTTTACGGATGTGTCGGAGCAGGTAAAGGAAAATCAGGATATTCTCGAGGATATCCGGGCGAAGAAGGAAGAGCAGGAGCGGTTGCTTGTCTCCGGCAGACAGGCTTCTGAGCAGGAGCGGGAAAAGCTTATTTTGCTGCGCGCAAAAAACACAGAAAACGAGCAGCTTCTGTCTGAACTGGAAAAGAAGGAACAGGCTTATCGGGAGGCAGCTGAAAAATTACAGAAGATTCAGTCGGTTTACGGAGCAGGGGATATCGGGGATCTAAATGATATCATAGCCGGACGTATCGAGGATGCTGTGCTGGATATAGCCGCTTTGAAAAAAGAGGCAGCCGAAAGTAAAAAGAATGCGGAAAGGCTGGCAGAGGGGCGTCTGCTCAACGTATCACACGCAGCAAAAAAGGTGTTGGATTATATAGAAACACGACACGGAACCGGAGCAATGTACGGCATGGACTTTGTTTCTGCGCTGCCGCCGGATAGACAGAAGGCTGTGCTTGCTGCAAATCCGCAGCTTGTATATGGCGTAGTCGTTGAAGATTTTGAGTCACTCGCGGAGGATCAGAATATTCGAAATGTTGATACAGGCAATGTTCCTGTGTATATATATGACCGTGAGAGAATCGATGATATGGCGATGCATTTTGGAGAGAATGTGTTTGCTGTTGCGGCATCGGCAGAGTATCTGACAGATGCGGGGACGATCAGCGCCCGTGTTGCGAAGGAACGGGAGCTGGAAAAAGAAATGAAAGACAAGATGGACATGAAGGTCGAGATGCTTGCGGCTTACCGGGAGGATCAGACGTTTGTTATTCGTCTTGCAGACAGTGAACTGCTCCATGCCGGAGAAAAGCTTGAGGCAGCAAGAAAAGAAACGGCGGAACTGGAGCAGCAAATTGCGGAATGCATGAATAAATTGGAGCAGCTTTCCAAAGAGGCAAAGCAGGCAGAACAGACATGTGAACAATACCGGATGGAATATGAAAACTGCCTTGCTGATTTGAACCGGCTCTATACGGTGGAGCAGCTTTCGGCGGTGATTGCGAATCAGGAGAAGATTGCGGCACAGGCAGAGGCGGATGAAAAGCGTCTGTCGGAGCAGAGAGATACGCTGTTGACACAGGCAGCAGATGAGGAAGTTGATACATTGGAGATTGAAGCGCGTATCCGGAGTCTGAGCGACAAGCTGGAAACGCTTGTTAGTGAGTGGAAACAGGACTACGAATCCTATTATGATGTGGAGCGGGATTATGATGTGCTTACGATTTCAGATTCGGATCTCAGGGCGCGTTTTCGTGTGATGGTGGATGAGAGCAGGGAGGATGTTCGCGCTATGGAGGACAAGCAGCTCGTCATTCGCACCTTGCAGGCATCTATGGAGAAGGCAAGAAAAAATATTGAGCAGCGCGGCACGAACTTTAAGGAACTGGAGGAGCTCGAAGAACGGAATCTGTTGTTTTTGTCCAACGGAGAGGTGCTTGCTGCCGGAAAAAATCAGATTAAACAGACGGAAGAGCAGATACGGTCAGATGAGAGAAAATTACAGGAAAAACGCTCAGAGGCAGATAAGCTTTCCGGAAGCATCGCCTATGCTATTCAAAATATAGAGGACGGATTCGGAAGCTATGAGGAGATTGAGGCAACCGAGTCGGAGATTATCGCAAGCCTTGAGAGCGGACAGACCTTGCTTGCGCGTCTGGAGCAGGAGGCAAAGGCATGTGATGAGGCATATAAGCGTTATGAGAAACAGCAGCGATACATGGTAGAGCTCTACAAGGATGTAAAACGGATCGTGACAACGCATGATATCAGTTTGGATAATGCGACGCCGATGACAGAGGATAAAGCTGTGCTGCGGGAGCTGTTTGAGACGACACTCATGGAGTTTGATAAAAACTGCAAGCTGCTGGAGCGGGCAAAGCAGGAGCTGCTGAAATTCAAGGCAAACACAGCACAGATATTTGATGAGCTACAGGCGTTTGAGCTTGCGGCGGCAATCCGTGATGATGTTAATATCCCATCGGAATATGAGGAAGCAAAAACGCTTGTGGAAAATCTGGAATCCTTGATTTCCTATGTGCGTCTGGAACGTGACCGGGTGGAACGGAGTCTTGCGGATATGGAGACACTGAAGGCAAACTTTGAGGAGCAATGCCTGCAGCGGTGCCTCGATGTGAGAACGGAGCTTGATAAATTGCCGAAGCTTTCGCGCATCATCGTGGACGGGGAGGCGATTCAGATGGTGGGCCTGCAGGTGCCATACGTCAAGGATGAGTTTTTAAAACAGCGGATGTCGGATTATATAGACCGCATCGTTGCACAGGCAGATGATTACAGTCAAGATCGTGAACGGACAAAATTCATTCGCAGCAGTCTGACGTTAAAGAAGCTGTTTAGTGTGATTGTGACGGATATGAATGCAATACGGCTGAATCTGTATAAGCGTGAGCGAATCCGGGAGCAAAGCCGTTACCTGCGGTACGAGGAGGCGGTCGGAAGTACCGGACAGTCGCAGGGTATTTATATTCAGTTTCTGGTATCGATCATCCATTATATTTCCGGCATGTACCGTATCGGTCAGGAGGATACCGGAACAAAGACGATCTTTATCGACAATCCGTTTGGTGCAGCGAAGGATGTCTATATATGGGAACCGATTTTTGCTCTGCTTGCGGCAAATCATGTACAGCTCATTGTGCCGGCGCGTGGGGCAACGCCTGCAATTACCGGACGGTTTGACGTCAATTATATACTCGGGCAGCAGATGGTGGGTGATAAGCAGCTCACAGTCGTCTGTGATTATACGAGTAAGGTGGAACAAGAGGAGCTTGTTTATCAGGATTTGGAATATGAACAGGTCAGTTTTGACTTTATTTAGGGAAAGACAGAGGATAAGGTATGCACTACAAGGAAGTAAAAGCAATATTATCTCCACAAAACGGGTTGAATATATACCGGGGATGCAGTTTTGAGTGTATGTATTGTGATGCCAGAAGTACGTGCCATCGTATGGATCATGAATTTGGGGATATTGAGGTTAAGGCACATGCGGAAGATATGTTGGAATACACCTTGAAGAAAAAGCGCACAAGGAGTATGATTCATATAGGGTCATCGTCGGAGCCGTACTTGCCGATTGAGGAGGACCTGCAAATAGTAAGGCGATGCCTGAATCAGATTGAGCGGTTTGACTTCGGACTTGTGCTTCATACGAATTCACAGCTTGTTTTGCGGGATATAGATATATTGGATAAGATAAACCGGAAAACAAAATGCATTGTGATTGTACGGCTTTGCACATATGATGACAAGCTGGCAGGAAAGCTCGAGCCTGGGACAAGCACGAGCCGGGAACGCTTTTTGCTGATGCAGGAACTTAAAAAACGGGAGATTCCGGTCATTGTGAATATCAGCCCGATTTTGCCGTATCTGAATGATTCCACAGAGAATATGCAAGGACTTTTGTCCTATTGTGCGGAGGCTGGCGTATATGGCGTTTTGACTGATAAGCTGTGCCCTGTTTTACGGGAAGGAAATAAGGATCGGTTTATGCAGCAACTCTATAAGAAATTCCCGCAGATTTATGATTTGTATGAAGCAGAGTTTGCCGACGAGAAGATACTGAAATCAAAAAATCATGCGAAGCTTATGAAGCTGATTCAGACGACATGTGAGGCAAGCGGAATCCAGTATGACAAGGAGGAATTGCTTCGATATACAAGGGAATACAAGAACAAGACGATTGGTACGCAAATTAGTTTATTTGATTATGAGGGGTTTTAGGTATGAGTAAAAAGAAGAAGAAAAAACAACAAATGCATGTGAGTGCGTCACAAAAAAATACTCCGGTGCAGACAAAAACACCTGCAAAGCAGGAGACAGCAGACAAAAAAAATGATGAGAATGCGATTGAAATCCGCATGAATTTTTATTCTGCCATGGCGATGCTTACCACGCTGTTGGCTGCGGTATCGGTCGTGCTTGGCATGGTGCTGTCCGGGAGAGGCTTTTACTATGTGCTTCAAGGATTATATGATGAAGAAATAACCGATATTGTATTGCTGAATGACAACCTTCTGGAAGCGGATTTTTCTCCGAAAATGCTATACTGCATGTATGTGATAGCAGGTGTACTTGTCGTGATGGTCATATTATCCTTAATCGGTACTTTTGCGGCAATCAATCCGAGGAAGAAGCCGAATATCATACCGGCAGTCATTATGATTGTGCTGAGCCTTGCTGCCATCGCGTTGTATCTGGTTGGCAATACAGATGTTGAGGACATTCTGGCTTCATTTTCTCATGTCCAGCAGAGCCGGCATATTGGTATTTACAGTATATATTTGTATGTATTGATTGCAAATTCTGTATGTGCTGTCATTAATTTATTCGGACAGCTATACGGATTAAAAAAATATAAAGAAAAAGGAATAACATGTTAGGAGATGGAAGTATGGCATTAAAAGATTTTATGAAAACAGTGAAAAATGAAGCGGGTGATGCGGTCGAAATTACAAAGCTGAAGGCAAAGGTCAGCAAGGAAAAAACGACAATTAAGGATGCATATGAGGAGCTTGGTGAGTTCGTATATAATCAGGCAAAGGAGAGCGGAACAATCGCTCCGGAATATGCGGCATTTGTTGAGAAGATAGATGCAGCAAAAGAAAATATTAAACATCTGAACGACGAAATCGATCATGTAAAAATGAACTAAAGCCGGAATATGGAGGAAATACAATGGACTATAATCAGATGAGTTTGCAGATGCATGAGGAACACAGGGGGAAGCTGGAGGTCGTCTCAAAGGTTCCGATAAAAGACCGCGATGATTTAAGTACGGCATATACACCCGGTGTTGCGGAGCCATGCAGAAGGATTCATGCAAATCCGGCGGATGTGTACAAATATACATGTAAAGCGAATACGGTGGCAGTCGTATCGGACGGAACAGCGGTGCTTGGACTTGGTGATATCGGACCGGAGGCAGCCATTCCGGTTATGGAAGGAAAAGCTATTTTGTTCAAGCAGTTTGCAGATGTGGATGCGTTCCCAATCTGTCTTGACACAAAGGATGTGGATGAAATCGTCGAGACGGTCAAGCGGATTGCGCCGGTATTCGGAGGCATCAATCTGGAGGATATTTCTGCTCCGCGGTGCTTTGAGATTGAGCGTCGTCTGAAGGAGGAGCTGGATATTCCTGTTTTTCATGATGATCAGCATGGCACGGCAATCGTTGTGTCCGCGGGAATTATAAATGCTTTAAAGCTTGTCGGAAAGCCATTTGAACAGGCAAATGTAGTTATAAACGGTGCAGGCTCTGCAGGTATTTCAATCTGCCGTCTTCTGCTTGCGCTTGGAATCGGAAATGCTGTGCTTGTCGATAAAAACGGCGCACTTTGTCCGGGTGAGGAATGGATGAATCCGGCTCAAAAAGAGATGGCTGAAATTACAAATAAGGACAGACAGACCGGTACGCTTGCAGAGATTATGAAGGGCAAGGATGCATTTATCGGTGTGTCGGCTCCGAATATCGTAAGTGCGGATATGGTTGCATCTATGGCGAAGGACCCAATCGTGTTTGCAATGGCAAATCCGGTACCGGAGATTATGCCGGAGGAGGCAAAGAAGGGCGGCGTGCGCGTCATGGCAACCGGTCGTTCGGACTATCCGAACCAGATTAACAATGTGCTTGTGTTCCCGGGTATATTCAGAGGAGCACTTGATGTAAAGGCAACTGCGATTACGGAGGAGATGAAAATTGCGGCTGCAAGGGCGATTGCATCGATTGTCACAGATGAGGAATTGAACGAGGAATATATTATACCGGGTGCTTTTGACAAGCGTGTCGCAAAGGCTGTCGCAAAAGCAGTTGCCGATGAGGCAAAAAAGCTCGGAGTCGTAAAATGAACAGGAAGGTGAAGCAATGCAGGAAAAATTCGCGCAGATACAAAACGAAGTCAATAAGGTAATCAAGGGAAAAGAAAGCGTTGTTCAAAAGGTGCTTGCAGCGGTTGTTGCGGGCGGACATATATTGATGGAGGATATACCGGGAGTCGGAAAGACGACACTCGCAACGACATTCGCAAAAACGATGTCGATGAATTATAAGCGTGTGCAGTTTACACCGGATGTACTTCCGAGTGACATACTCGGCTTTTCCATGTACAATGCCGGAACAAAGGAATTTGAGTATAAGGAAGGCGCGGTTTTCTGTAATTTATTTCTTGCAGATGAGATTAACCGTACATCACCAAAGACGCAGTCGGCACTGCTTGAGGTTATGGAGGAGGGCACAGCGACCGTGGACGGCGTGACGAGAAAGCTTCCGGAGCCGTTTGTCGTCATTGCGACAGAAAATCCGTATGGTTCCTCCGGTACACAGATGCTTCCGGAATCACAGCTTGATCGGTTTATGGTCTGTCTTTCGATGGGATACCCGGAGCATGAGGATGCGGTTAAGATTTTAAAAGGAAATGCAGGAAGACCATTGTCACAGGTACAGTCGGTCATAACGGTCGAGGAGCTGAATGCCCTTCGCAATATGACGAATGAGATGTATGTGCGGGATGAGATTTATGAGTATATTGTCAATCTTGTGGAAGCCACCAGACGCATGGATATTTTTTCCATGGGTGCAAGCCCGCGTGGAACGATTGCACTGCTTCGTATGGCAAAGGCTATGGCAATCATTGATGGCAGAGATTATGTGACGGCAAAGGATGTGCAGGATGTGATGGTGGATGTGCTCGGACACAGGGTAAAGCTTTCTGCACGCGGAAAAGCACAGGGAATTACGATGAGTCAGGCACTTGGAACGGTTGTTGCAAATGTTCCGGCTCCGAGGGTATAGAATTTGGCACAATGTTTATTTCGTATAATTGGATATGTGATTTTGCTTGCTGTAAATGGTGTATGTTATTATTTTCTGCACAGTCATTTTTATTTTATCGTACTTGTGCTTATGATTGCTGCGCCATTTATTTCATTTCTTTCAGCTTATATGCTGAGAAGGTCTGTCACGGTAAAGGTGGATGGCTTAAGCGGAAGGGAGCTGTACGGAAAGCAGGGAGAAACGGCATATTTTCAGGTCACAATTTCGAACCCGACATGGTTTGTCTGTCTGGATGCAAAGCTCTCGGTTCTGGTCGGCAATCAATTTTTTGAGACGGAGGGCGTACAGATATTTTCCGTTCCGATTCATGCACGAAAGGGTTATGTGCTGGAGCTTCCTATCGTAGCAACGTATCCGGGACTGTTAGCTGTCTCGGTGACACAGATAAAAATGAAGGATATGCTTGGACTTTCCATGTGGAAAAAACGTGTGGAGGAAATGACGGAAATCAGCATCATGCCGGAGCGTATTACCGGTATCTCGTATGATAAAACTGCATTGGAGCAGGGAATGCTGGAAAGTGAGGAGAGCACAAAGCGGGGAAATGACTTCTCCGATGTGCAGGAAATCCGTGAGTACATACCGGGCGATAAACTGATGAGTATTCATTGGAAATTATCAGCGAAACGGGATATTCTCATGGTGAAGGACCGGGTGAGCATGTCCGACCATCAGTTAGTCATCGTTCCGGAGCTTTGCATAAACAGTCATATAGGCTTAAATGCAGTTCTCACAATGACGTATTCCGTGATTTTGGAGATGCTTGAAAGTCAGACGACCGTCCGGCTTTTGTATTGGAGTATGTCCCGCTATTGCTATGAGGATATACGAATTGATTATAAAGAGGAATTGGACCGCGCGTTTGCACGGATGTTTTATGAAAAAGGGTATGCTTCCACAGATGAGGCAGCTTCCCATATGGCGCTTGTGCATCCGGAGATGCATGCATATCTGTATGTAAATGCAGATAATTCCGGAGCGCATATTACGATTAAGGAGAATGCGTAGTGGCAAGGAAAGATACGCAAATTGAACAGGTGGAGTTATGCGAGGGCGCATGGCTGTCGACGCAATTTTTTGAGAAAAAGGAAAATCGTCTGCTGACTCTTTTGCTAAAAGGGGTAATCGTATACCTTTTGTCTATGGGAAGCATCGGTTTTTATCTGACGGCCTTTGACATCTCCTTTAATGTAGGAGTGTGTCATTTGCTTGTGTTTCTCGTATCGCTTGGCTGCGCCATGCTTTATTATCGGCTCTTAGTGGAAAATCTTGGATATTTGGTTTTGTTCGTATCCTTTGCCGCCCTTGTTTATATGTTCCGGGATTATATCAATAGTGGATTTTACGCCGTGGTGAATATAACGGTTGATAATGCGGCACAGTATTTCGATGTTGATATTCAAAGACTCTACAATGAGCGGATTGGTGACCGGTATGTGACGGTCACGTTCGTGGCGCTGTTTATCGGCTTTGTGCTTGATATTTTGCTGAATGTCTATATTTCCAGACGTATGCAGTACGTTACGGCAATCGTGATTATCATGTTTTTGAATGTGATTCCGCTCTATCTGGTAATGGAGCCGGATATGCTCTATGTGATTATGATGCTTGCCGGAATTTCCATGGCAGTTGTTTTTAAGGCGGGCAGACATTACAGCCCGCAGGTCTCGGTAAAACGGGATGATAAAAAATATAAGGTGGAAGGTAAAAAGAAACGGGAAATCACCTATGTATATGATGTGAAGTCGATGCTTCAGGCAGGTGCGCATGCGGCCGTGTTTGCAGTTTTAATCATCACGATCGTGTCTGCCTTAAGACCGAAGGACACATTTAATAACGGATATGAAGTGAATAAATATAAGGAGCTGTCCATGTCTGCGATGACATCGCTTTTGACGGACGGATTTGATTCGTTTTTCAGACCGAGAAATTATAACGGCGGTATCAACGGCGGGAAGCTCGGAACGGTATCGACGATTTATCTGGACAATCAGACGGATATCGTTGTGCGTGTGACACCGTATACGGCGAACCGTATCTACTTAAAGTCATTTACGGGAATCCGATACAACCCATATGCGAATGAATGGACCTCCATGGAGGATATGAACGGGTATCAGGAGATCATGCAGGAACAGGCAGAAGCGGACGCGTTGAGAGACAGCTATGAGCGTGGAGAGGAATATAGCGCTGAGGCGAAGATGCATATTCAGTGTGTAGGGGTGCGGAATGATTTATATGCACCGTATTACACGTATGAGGCTGAGGCAAGTGAAGGAAGGGGATATGACGTCACATACTATCCGCGCGTGAATGGGAATACGACGTCTGTCTCATATCCGGTTATGCCGTATCAGGATGCGGATTTATATGTACCGGAGGAAAATATGGCAGCAGTGGCAGATGTTGTGGAGGAGCTTGGCTTTATCGGAACGGATAAAGAAAATATCGCCGCACTGCAGCAATATTTTCAGGATAATTATCCTTATACCGTAAGACCGGGAAAGACACCGAACAGAAGAGACTTTGTCAATTATTTCCTGCAGGACAATCAAAAGGGCTATTGTGCACATTTTGCCAGTGCATCGGTTTTGATCCTGCGGTATCTCGGAATCCCTGCGCGTTATGTCGAGGGGTATGCGATTGATTACGACCAGATATTATCGGGAGAAATCGTAGAGGGGACGGAGTATGCGGATTACTATGATGGCTATTCGGAAATCGGCGAGACCGCATATGTCGAAGTCAATGTTACCGATGCGGATGCACATGCATGGGTGGAGGTCTATGATCCTGTGCTTGGCTGGTATCCGGTCGAGATGACACCGTCTTCGACACAGGATGAGGATGTGACGGATTTCTGGGAAGAATTTTCGGAGCTCCTGGGAGATGATGACGAGGATGGCGACGCTATTCAGGAAAATACGAATGCATTCACGATATCTGACACGCTTGTGCGTAATATTCTGCTCGGCATAGGCGGGGTATTTGCGTTAGTTGCTGTCTGGTTCTTTGGACGAAAGGGCGTTTCGCACATCATGTTTGCTGTCCGGTTTGCAAGGGCAAATGACAGCGATAAGCTGATTTTAAAATATCATGCACTTTTACAAAGATATAGGAAAAAAGATGCAGCATTTCGGGAATGCTATAATTATGAAGAACAGCTCGACTATCTGATTGGGCATATGACAGATGAGCAGACAAAAGCAGAAATGGAAAAACAGAAAATACAGCTTGTTGATATATTGCAGCGGGCAGGATTTTCGGAACAGGTAATTTCCGAGGAAGAGTATAATGAGGTGGTTTCGGCGCTGCATTTGATATTAAAAAAATAGATGTTTGACAATCTATGGTGTTCGATATAGAATGTTATGGAATTTTTATACAATATATGGTAGTAAATTACGGATAAGAAAAGGAGACAACGATGTCTAAGATTCGATATCATATTGCGGTCATGGCTGCAAAATTAAGTAAGGTGATTATACGCTTATCCGGTCGTAATGGTACACATACGCCGGGGGTGGTGGCAAGGAAAATATGTCCAGACTTTATGGCGCAGGCACCGAAGGCACCGCTTGCAATCTGTGTGACCGGAACAAATGGTAAGACCACTGTGTCGAACATGCTGACAGATATGTTGGAGAAGGAAGGAAAGAAGGTCGTAAATAATCGTACCGGTTCGAATATCGTACCGGGCTGTGTGACGAATCTGCTGAACAGTGTAAACTGGCTTGGAAAATGCAGAGTGGATGCAACGGTATTTGAGGTAGATGAACGGGCATCCCGATTGATTCTCCCATATATTAAGCCGGACTATCTTGTTGTGACCAATCTGTTTCGCGATTCCTTAAAGCGAAACGCGCATCCGGATTATATCTTCAGTGTGATTGACACATATTGTCCGGATACAACAAAGCTGATTTTAAATGCGGACGAACAGTGTAGCAGCCGATTGAAGGAAAACAGCGATCGTGTGTATTTTGGAATCGCCGAGCAGGAGGATGATAAAAAGGAGCCGTATAATCTGATAGCGGATTATACGCTTTGTCCGAAGTGCGGCTCAAAACTGAAATTTAATTATCTCCGGTATCATCATATCGGAAACGCATATTGTCCGAACTGCGATTATAAATCCGAGGATGCTGATTATCAGGCGTTAAAGGTGGACAAGGAAAATCGTCTACTCACGGTGCGTGAAAAGGATGGAACGATTACGGAATATCCGCTTATTCATGATGCACTTTTCAACATATATAATGAACTCACAGTTATTACCATGATGCGTGAGCTTGGGTATGATGCAGAGAATGTGAAAAAGATGATAGGTGGAATCCATGTTCCGGAATCCAGACATAATGAGACAAAGGTGAAGGATGTCACAGTCATTCAGGCACTGAGTAAGGGTCAAAGTGCAGTCAGCTCCTCGCGTACATTTGAGTTTGTGGCAAATGAGGAAGGGAAAAAGGTTATCATGCTTGCAATGGATGATCTGCATGACCGGGAAAAGAGTATCGAGTATTCCGGCTGGATTTATGATTTAGAGTACGAGCAGTTTGCCGGTGATGATGTCGTGCAGGTTGTGTGCTGCGGTCCGCGCTGTTATGATCATCGTGTCAGACTTCTGATTGCCGGCGTGCCGGAGGAAAAGATTGCATACGATCTGGATGAGGTAAATGCGGTCAGTCAGGTAAAGCTGGATGATACGGAGCGGGTATATATTCTTTATGATTGTGAAAACTATGGTATATCCTGCAAGATGAAGCAGAAGCTTCTGAAACGATTGGAGGACGAGAGATAATGAAGATTGAGATTCTTTATCCGGAGCTTTGTACATTGTACGGCGATAAAGGAAATATGATGTATCTGAAGCTTTGTCTGCCGGAGGCGCAGTTCGTAGAGACGACCTTAAATGACAAGCCGCTTTTTTTGACGGAAGAGGTTGACATGGTATATATATGTTCCATGAGCGAACAAAGTCAGGAGGTTATTTTGTCCCGTCTGCTTCCGCTTCGGGATGAAATCTGTCAAAAAATCGACGAGGAAAAAACTTTATTTTTGCTGACAGGAAATGCGCTGGAATTGCTTGGGAAGTATATAAAGCGCGAGGACGGAAGCAAGGTGGAGGCACTCGCATATTTAAACAGCTATTCTGTGCGCCAGACTCCGAACCGTTTCAATACACTGATGCGGGCAAGATTTGAGGGCATGACACTGCTTGGATACACAAGCCGGTTTTCCCATACGTTTGGAATTCAGGAGCAGGATGCATTTTGCAAGGTTGAAATCGGAACAGGTATGAATCCGAAATCGAAGTTTGAGGGAATCCGAAAAGGAAAGCTGATTGCCACATATATGCTTGGCCCAATCCTTGTATCCAATCCGGATTTCACGCATTACATCTTGAAAATGTTGGACGCGGATATGGAAAAAATACCATATGAGGATGCAATGCGGGATGCATATAGACGTAAATCAGAGGAGTTTGCACAGCCGGATTTGGAATTATCGTAGGTGTAAACATTGAAATTCCTGCATTTTTACTTGCGAAGCGGTGGAATGAGGAGTATATTATAGCTTGGTTATAAGTTAAGCATAATTGTGGAGGTACAACAGTATGTCTGGTGTTGAGATATTTGAGAATTATGAGTCCGAGGTGCGTTCTTATTGCAGAAGCTTTCCGGCAGTGTTTACGACGGCAAAAGGCTCGATTATGAAGGATGAAAACGGCAGAGAGTATATTGATTTTTTCTGTGGAGCCGGTGCATTAAATTATGGACATAACAACGACTATATTAAAGAAAAAATGATTGCGTATTTGCAAAGTGACGGTATCCTGCATTCTATGGATATGATGACGATTCCGAAAAAGGAGTTTTTACAGTTTTTTGAGGAAAAGGTGTTGCAGCCGCGTGGCTTGAATTTTAAGGTAATGTTTCCGGGACCGACAGGAACTAATGGCGTGGAAGCTGCATTGAAGCTGGCGCGTAAGGTAAAAAAGAGAAGACAGATCTGGGCGCTGATGGGTTGCTTCCATGGTATGACGCTCGGTGCGCTGTCTCTTACAAGTGATTCCGGAAGCCGTGGCGGAGCAGGTGTCTGCTTAAATGATGTGACACATATTCCGGCGCCATACATGTTCCCGGAGTTTGATACGATTCATTATATGGAGACGCTGCTTACGGATGACCATTCCGGGGTTGAAAAGCCGGCAGCAATTGTGATTGAGACTGTTCAGGCAGAAGGCGGCGTACATGTTTTTTCCAACGAATATCTGCAGGGTGTACGTGCTCTCTGCGATAAATATGATATATTGATGATTGTGGATGATATTCAGGTCGGATGTGCCAGAACCGGAACCTTTTTCTCATTCGAACGTGCCGGAATCGTACCGGATATGTTTATTATGTCAAAGTCAATCGGCGGTTATGGTATGCCGTTTGCGCTCACGATGTTTAAGCCGGAGCTTGATATCTGGTCACCGGGCGAGCACAACGGAACATTCCGCGGGAACCAGCTTTCTATGGTGGCTGCAAAGGCGGGATTGGAGTTTATGCTTGAGCATAAGATTGAGGATGAGGCAAAGCGCAAGGGCGCGATTATTCAGGATTATATGAAGAAAAGCATCGAGAAGCCGGGTATTAAGGTTCGGGGAATCGGCTGTATCTGGGGAATTGAGGTCGCCGATGGTAAGACGGCTTTGAATATAGCAAATAAATGCTTTGAAAATGGTTTGATTATTGAACGGGCAGGCAGAGATAACAATGTATTAAAGCTCATGCCGGCCTTGACGATTCCGGATGAACAGTTAATACGCGGATTGGATATCATAAAAAATGCTATGATGTAAAGACCTGCCGCACCGAACGAGTTTTGGTGCGGCATTTTCGGTTTTTATTGTTTTGGAAGAAGGGAGTTTCTGTATGGAATATTGGATGGGAAGAACGGCTGCGGTCATTGACCTTGCGAAGCTTCGACATAATTTGACAGAAATTCGGAAAAAGCTAAAGCCGGGGGTAGAGCTGATGGCTGTGCTAAAGGGAGACGGCTATCATCATGGGGCGGATGCATTGTATCCGACCTTAAAGGCGTGTGGTGTGACAAGCTATGCGGTTGCACTTTGGAGTGAAGGCGCTTCCATGCGGAATCACGGTGCAACGGAGCCTATTTTAGTACTTGGCGATACGCGCGATTTTGATTTGGATGAAGCGGTTCGCTACAATTTGGACTTTCCGGTTTTTTCCGTGGAATATGCGAGGATGGTTGCGGAGGCTGCCAAGAGACAGGGCAGAAAGCAGAACGTGCAGATTAAGCTTGATACAGGAATGAGCCGGATTGGATTCCCGGATAACGAGGATTCTCTTGCGGCAATCTGCGAGATTGCGCAGATGGATTCTTTGCGCCTTACCGGAATTTTCACACATTTTGCGAGAGCGGATGAGGCGGATCATGCAAGTGCGGATGCGCAGCTTGCACGTTTTTTACGCATGACTGATAAATTGAAGGAGATGGGAGTTACATTTCCGAAATATCATGTGGCAAACAGTCCGGCGATTTTAAATATGCCGCAGGCACAGCTGGATATGGTTCGTGCCGGAGATATTCTCTATGGGCTGAATCCCGTTGATGAGGAAGCATTTAAAAAAGAGAATTTTAAAGAGATACTCAGCTGGTACACCTATGTGGTTATGGTAAAGGAAGTGCCGGCAGGCACGGAGGTCGGATATGGCGGGACCTATGTGACAAAAAGACCGACGAAGATCGCGACATTGCCAATCGGCTTTGCAGACGGTTACCGGAGAGATTTATCCAATCGTGGCAAGGTGTTGATTCGTGGAAAGGAAGCACCGATTATCGGTCGGGTCTGTATGGATCAGTGCATGGTGGATGTGACGGATATTCCGGATATACAGCGCAATGATCAGGTCACACTGCTCGGCGGAGAATTATCGATTCAGTGGATGGCGGATTTGCTTTCTACGAATGTTGATGAGATTGTATGCAATATTTCTCAGCGTGTACCGCGTGTATATATTGATTCGGAACAGGAAAAATAACAGGACAGTTTATTGTTGAAAGGGACTTTTTTATGGAGCAGGAAACCCGCGTAAAGAACGCCTCGCGCAATGTAGTGTTTGGTATGTTTCTAAAGGGATATCAGATATTACTGCCATTTATCATGCGTACGGCAATTATGTATTATATGGGAGATGGGTATTTGGGACTGAACAGCTTGTTTGGTTCTGTGCTGTGGGTGCTGAATCTGGCGGAACTCGGAGTTGGTTCCGCTATGGTCTACAGTATGTACCAGCCGATTATTGACGGGGACAGGCAGCAGATATGTGCGTTGCTTCGCCTGTATCGGAAATACTATCGGATAATCGGACTCGTAATAGCGGTTGTCGGCGGAATTTTGACACCGTTTATTCCATATCTCGTAAAGAAGGATGTGCCGGATGGCGTCAACATCTATGTCGTGTACCTTTTGAATCTGTTTTGTACATGCATGAGCTACTGGCTTATGGCATATAAGAACAGTCTGCTTACAGCACATCAACGGAATGATATTGCAAGCAAGGTGATGCTTGCGACAAATACATTTCAATATGCGGCACAGCTCATCGTTGTAATTACAATCGGGGATTACTATATTTATCTGATCGTACAGATTTTCACGCAGATTGTTACAAATCTTGTGACCGCATATTATGCAGGAAAAATGTATCCGGAGTATAAACCGATCGGTGAGATGTCGAAGGAAGCGGTCTCAAAGATTAATTCGCGTATTCGGGATTTGTTTACGATGAAGGTTGGAACGGTCATTGTTTCGTCGGCGGATTCCATCGTTATCTCTGCATTTTTAGGTTTGACTGCGCTTGCAGTCTATCAGAATTATTATTATGTGCTGACAGCGGTCATTGGAATTATGAATGTCGTGTTTGTGTCCTGTACTGCGGGTATCGGAAATAGTATACTTGTGGAAACGGAAGAAAAGAATTATATTGATTTAAAGAAGCTGACGTTTATTATAGTCTGGATGACAGGATTTTGCAGTGCAATGCTGCTCTGCCTTATGCAGCCGTTCATTAAAATATGGGCGGGTGAAAAGCGAATGCTGTCGTTTGGCGTCGTTGTCTGCTTTGTTGTTTACTTCTTTGTTGACCAGATGAATCATGTCCTGCTCACATATAAGGACGCGGCAGGTATCTGGCATGCAGACCGGTTCCGTCCGCTCATAACGGCGCTCGTCAATTTGATATTAAATATTATTCTTGTGCAGTTTATCGGAATTTACGGCGTTATATTATCGACCGTGCTGTCGGTCACTATCGTGGGAATGCCTTGGCTTCTGTATAACCTGTTTACGGTTTTGTTTAAGCGCAATGCGAAGGAATATATATTACAGCTTCTGTATTATATGCTTGTGACAGTGGCAGTCTGCGTACTGACCTATCTCGTTACGAATCTGATTAAAGGAGAAGGCATTTTGTTCCTATTCATAAAAGGAATAATTGCATTTATTGTATCAAATTGTCTGATGCTGGCTGCGTACTTTAAGATGAAAGAGTTTGAACAGGTAAAACAGCTTGGGCAGAGAATTGTAAAGGGATAAAAGGAGAAGGCTTATGCGGAAAAAAATATTTGCATTTGTGATGGTAATGACAGCAGCACTGCTGTCCGGATGTAAAAAAGAAGAAAAACTGGTGCTTGTGACGACGGAGGAACAGACAGCAACGATAACGGATGCGACAACGGAGGATATACTTGCGGATATACGCGAGGAGGCGGAGAATACTACCGAGGAAGCCCCAAAGCGTGAGGAGGCGTCCGAAGAGGATAAGAAGATTACACTTCAGGATATCTATGATGCAAATAAGGGAGATGAGCTTCTTGCAGAAGGTCAAAATTGCTCGCTCAATACAATCTATTATTATGGTGGAGTGGAACAGTATTCCGAATATCAGTTTTTGGGATTTTCGGAGGATGGCGCATATTTGCAGGCGTATGAGGATTCCAATGGTCTTGTTCAGATATTGGATAAGGAATACGGGTACTGGTATCTGATTGATGAAAATATCGTGTATGCCTTGATCTATCCAGAACCGAGTGTGGCTGATGCGATTATAAATGCGAATCACAATGATTTGATTATATCCCTGACAGAAGCAGATCAGACGATCAGCGACATCTATCGGGAGGACGGTAATCTCGTTGTAGAAACGGATTATAAAAATGAGAATGAATATAAGTTCAAGTATATATTGGATGATGCATATAAGGTGCTTGAATATTACAGCTATGATACAAATGGCGAGAAGCTTTCGTATTCATGGGTGACAAAGGGAGGAACCTATACATTTCCGGATGAAATTTCATCGGCGCGTGAGTCGATGATGACAAGAACCGTAACATTTAAATTCCCGGAGTCAAACGGGCTGGAGGCATCTTATGTGGTTCCGCTCAATAAGCCGGTTCAGCTTGCTTTGCTTGAGTATTCAGCCTACACGGATGAAGCCTGTACAACTGTATGGGAGGAAACGCCTGCTGATGATAACGGATTTTATGAGGATGAGGTTATTTATCTCAAGCGGACAACATCTTAATTATAAATTTAGGCAAAAGCCCTTTACAATCCGGATACTTTTGTAGTATACTTTATCTAGGAAAAATTTGTGGACAAGGATGTCCGGTTGTATTTTATCAAAGGAGTGATGATATGAGCCTTAATATTAACAGTGGAAGTCAGATGTTTAATTTTATGAACAGTATGTTTGGTACATCTGCAAGAAATTCAAATAGCTCTTCTTTTGAAAGCCTGCTAGGAGATTATAATTCTATTCGCAACGGCAGTTATCTGAAGCTTGCGAAAAAGTATTATTCGACAGATGGATCAAAAGAGACAACACAGAAGAAGTTTTCTGCATCTAAGTCATTCTCATCTACAGGTGAAGAGGACAAGCTGACAAAGACAAGCGCAGAAAGCGCATGGAATGCAGTTTCTGCTTTGCGTAACGATAAGCTGTATGTTCAAAAGCAGACAGAAGACAAAGATGGGAATAAAGTTTCATCTTATGACAAGGATTCGATATTAAAGAATGTAAAATCTTTTGTTGATCAGTATAACAGTGTGCTGGACAGTGCAGAAAAATCCGATAAGGGTCAAGTGCTGAAGGATGCTGTACGTCTTGTGAATCAGACCGGCAATTATGCAAGCTCTTTGTCGAAGATTGGTATCACGGTGCAGAGTGACAATTCTTTAAAGCTGGATGAAGAGGTATTTGCTGAGGCAGACATGAAGGATGTAAAGCAATTGTTTGGCGGTGATTACTCATTTGGAAGCAATACACAGGCTCGTCTGTTGAAGATGATGTCGGATGCATCGGCAAATGCGACAAGCAGTCTTTATAATGCACAGGCAACGAAAGCTGCGACGATTGGAAGTCTCTATGACAGCTGGTTTTAAGCTGTAGAGATTCAATTACATAGTTCAATCTCCCCAAGAGGATTGAAATAAGAATGGGAAGATCCGCGGGTGACTGTGGATCTTTTTCTTTGCCCGTGAAAAAAGGCTGGTGGTAGGTTATGCAGATACGGTTGGATAAATATCTTGCAGATGCGGGATTTGGAACAAGAAAAGAGGTCAAGCTCCTGATAAAAAAACGACAGGTGACGGTCAATGATCGAATTGTTCTGCAAAGCGATTGTAAGATTGACACAGAGCATGATGTAATCTGTGTGGATGGCAAACGAATAAGCTATGAGGCTTTTTCGTATTATATGCTGTACAAGCCGCAGGGTGTTGTGTCAGCCACAAAGGATGCGCGGGAGAAGACCGTTCTAAGCCTGATTCATGAACCAAAACGGAGAGATTTATTTCCGGTTGGGAGGCTGGATAAAGATACGGAAGGGCTGCTTCTGATTACTAATGACGGCATACTTGCAAATGCATTGCTTCGTCCGGAAAAGCATGTGGAGAAAACTTATTTTGCGCGCATAAGAGGGCATGTGACAAGTAAGGAAATCGCAGAATTTTTCGAAGGACTTGATATCGGCGATGAAGAAAAAACACTTCCGGCAAGGCTGGAGGTCGTTCGCGAAGGACAGGAAAGCGAGATATATGTGACGATTACAGAAGGACGTTATCATCAGGTAAAACGTATGTTTCAGGCGGTTGGTATGGAGGTCCTGTATCTGAAAAGAATCAGTATGGGAATGTTAAAGCTGGATGAGACATTGGAAAAGGGAGCATATAGAAAATTAATGCAGGAAGAGATAGAGCTGCTTATGGCAGAGAAAGAGGCAGATAATGTGTGAATGGGATGTCGGAACTGAGGCTTTGCAGGAGGCACTTCATACATGGGCAATCCGATTGTGTGTATGTGCAGGAGAGACGGAGGCAGATGGAGAACATTTCTGGCAGGCACTTCAGGCGGAGAATGATATTTTGCAGGAATTTGCGTATTATTATCAGCATGAAGATTTTTTGTGCAGGTTTGAGCGTGAGGGATTGACAATCACGGACATTCTTGTATGGCAGATGGACCATTTTAAAGCGCATATGGACTATGCCGACAGCGTAAATCGGTACGATAAGGATCGATTGCTGTTGTCTACATTTCGGACGTTGCTTTTGTTAAAGGAGAATCCGACCGGTGTAGCGTATGCATTTTCGGGGGAAACAGGAACGGATTCCATCGGTTTATGTAATCTTCCATAGAAAATATATATAAAAATTGTGCAGATTTGAATACGAATATTGACATATCTGCTATAAAAAGTATAAACTGTATAGAAAGTGTTTTAAATGGATGTTCCAAGATAAGGGAGGGAAACGATATGGATGAGAATAAAGAAAACAGCACTTCCTACAAGGGCGTAGATGAGGAGGAAGGCGCAACGACAGTGCTTCGTGCATTAGATGCGCAGGAGGAAGGTGCAACGACAATTTTGTCAGGATCGGATCCTGCCCCTGAGGAAAATGCCGAACAACAACCAAAATTCAGTGATCAGACGGTGCTTATCCAGCCACAGCAGCAGGGAACAGTGCCGGGACCGATGGGACCGAACGGAATGAACGGTATGGCACCGGGACCGATGGGACCGAACGGGATGAACGGTATGGCACCGGGAATGATGCCGGGACCAAACGGAATGAACAACGGAATGGTGCCGGGACCGATGGGACCGAACGGGATGAACGGTATGGCACCGGGACCGAATGGGATGAACGGAATGGCACCGGGACCGATGGGACCGAACGGGATGAACGGTATGGCACCGGGACCGATGGGACCGAACGGAATGAATGGCATGGTACCGAATAATGGGCAAATGCCGAATATGAATGGAAAACCACAAAAGCCACCAAAGCCGAAGAAAGATAAAAAGCCAAAGAAGGATAAGACGGCTAAAAATAAGAATGGAGCACCGAAAAAGAAAAAGACCGGATTAATTGTAACGCTTTGTATCGTGCTTGTGCTAGGACTTGGAGCAGGTGCTTATTTCCTGTTCTTTACACCGGAGAAGCGTTATGAGCGAAAGCTTGCAAAGGGGCAGGACGCACTGAATGCAAGTAATTATGAAGAAGCGGAAGATGCATTTGATGATGCGCTGGATATTTTTAAGGATCGTGTGCAGGCCATGAATGGTTTGCTCGATGCGGAAATTGCACTCGGTGATCTGGATGATGCGCGTGAAGATTTCGGAGAATTTCGCGCAACTGTAAGAGCATTTGATGAGACGAAGCTTTCGGATAATGAGGAGGAGATCGTACTTTTTTATGCATTTGCCGAGGAGCTTTGGGATGATTATGATACACTGATTGATGTCTATGGTGAAGGCTATGAGCTGACAGGTGACACAGCGTTAAAGACTGTGCTTTTAAATGCTTATATCGATCGTGCAGATGAAATCGATGATGCGGACTATGAGGAGAAGATAGAAGCATACAATGATGCTTTGGAAATTGACGCAGCAAATGCGGATGCGCTGGATGGAAGAAGCGATTGTGCATTTGCGGTATTGGATGATTTTATGCTTGCTGAGCAATATGATGAGGCAGAGGCATTTATTACACAGTATCAGGATGTCATTACAGATGCAGATTTTAGCAGCTATTCTGATAAGATTGAATCAGAGCGTGCATTGGAAAATGCAAGACATGACGTGATGGAACAGACGATCAGCTTGATGTCTGCCGGAGATTATGAGGCTATGCTTGATGTCGATGGTTCGGAAAATGCAAGTCTTGTCGTAAACAATATGGATGGTGACAGCTATATTTATGCACAGGATGGATTTAGCAGTACTTATACAGGTAAGGCTGCAGGAATTTATGTTTGCGACTTAGGGTATTATTTCTATTACGGTGATTATGAAAATGGTGTAAGATGCGGACAGGGAACGCTGTTTGTGAAAAAGGATGGATATAACGGTACATACGAGCTGTATGAAGGTGCATGGAGCAATGATATGCCAAATGGTACCGGAACCGTGACATGTAAAAATTCAGAAACCGGCAGTGGACTTGTGACAATGGTGAAGTCCGGTAATTTTGTAAACGGATTATTTGACGGAGAGGTCACCTTCTCTTTGACAGATGACGAGGCAGAGTATACCGGAACCTTTACGGCGGCCAATGGTGTGGCGGCAGATGTCCGTGCCGATTATCCGGATTATGATTTTTCGGATGTGCAGGAAGGAAGAGTTGTATATGCAGTACTTGCAAATGCTGACGATTCACAATTCTGGTGGATTTCCTGTTATGAAGGTGATGTATTAGGTGCCTATTCCTACGGAAAATAATAATAGGCAGAAGTATGATTTGTATCTGCAATGTAAATTATGTATGAAATGCATGAAGGAAAGCGAGAACAGAGATGGACATATTGCTTAATGACTATATAAATGGTGAAAACTCGGTTTGCAGGGATGAAGTTCAGTTTTCCGTGTATTTGTTTCAATTATTAAACGGATGTAAGCGTGTGAAAATTGATTCGGAAAATTATGTGAACAAAAACTATGAAGTACTCCGTGCATATTATAAACCGGCGTTCTTAAGAGATTATTTTAATTGCGCTGATGATAAGGTAGATTTTAATCTTCGCTTGTTGATGTTTGCAAACCGGAAGCTTCGGGCTCTGTATGCAGGAGATGAAGCGGAAGGTGTGATGATTGAAACATTATCGGCAAAGGATGTTTCACCGGATGAGGTATACAATATTGATAAGGAATTGAATAAGGATTCTTTGCCATTTGATGCCGGAAAGCATATAAACGGATGGAGCGGTATGGAGCGTGTATTCCGAAATCCGATTGCAAGATGGATGATGAATGTGCGGCCGGATATTGCTGTACTTTTAAAACGGCGTGGAATAAAGCGGACAGAACTTCGGATGCAGTATGTGGATTGCAGATATCTTGACGGTGCGGACACATATCCGGCTATCGTTGGAAGGATGGATGCAGATGCCCGGAAGGTAAAGTCCTGTAAGAGGATTGTTTGTACAAAACAACAGATTGAACGCTGGGCATTGGAATTTTTGTGTGAGACCCCGATGGATGAGTATGCAGACACGCTCGGACTTCAGTTTTTCGGTCCTGCAAAGGAA
This sequence comes from uncultured Bacteroides sp., assembly GCA_964563955.1. Lineage (GTDB taxonomy): Bacteria > Bacillota > Clostridia > Lachnospirales > Lachnospiraceae > Coprococcus_C. The sequence goes on from CAZLZH010000033.1 coordinate 26,549, forward strand.
GCAGATGTGCCTGTGGAAGACAGCAGGATTGTAATCGAACCGGGTTTTGTCAGTCTGGCATGTTTTGTAGGCAGGAAAAATGAAGGTATGTATGGAGAAGAGGACAAGACGATTGCTCTTCAAAAATTGCAGGAATATAACGCATCCTTTTTTACGGAAGAGAAAAGGATAAAAGAACCAAAGGTTGTTTTCGGAAGTGCGTTAGAGGTGCAGTTTTAGTATAAGGCGGGTAGGGATGATACCTTACCCGCCTTATTTCATAAACCGGAGACGGATGATTTTTTGGCAGAGAATTTATATTCGGAAAGAGTGATGGAACATGGAAATTATTAAAACGACAAAACTTACGAAATATTATGGTAAGGCAAGAGGGATTATTGACCTTGAACTGACGGTAAATTCGGGCGAATTCTTCGGCTTCATCGGACCAAACGGTGCATAGATTTATAGACAACTTTGCCTAAAGATTTGATACCAACACGCCG
>CAZLZH010000034.1:0-26817 GCA_964563955.1 uncultured Bacteroides sp.
GAAAGATTGATTTTGATGATAAGAGTGTAACAGAGAATACACGTGTTTCATACCCGATTCAGCATATTGATAAGATTGCTTCCAAGGTAAACGGTATATCTGCAGGTCCTGCAGCAGACAATGTAATCTTCCTTTCAGCAGATGCATTTGGCGTGCTTCCTCCGGTATCTATTCTTACACCGGAGCAGACAAAGTATTACTTCCTCTCAGGCTTTACAGCAAAGCTTGCAGGTACAGAGCGTGGTATTACTGAGCCGACACCTACATTCTCCGCATGCTTCGGTCAGGCATTTCTGGAGCTGCATCCTACAAAGTATGCAGAGGAGCTCGTTAAGAGAATGGAGAAGAGCGGTGCAAAGGCATATCTTGTAAACACAGGCTGGAACGGAACGGGCAAGAGAATCACAATCAAGGATACACGTGGAATTATTGACGCAATCCTGAATGGTGATATCAAGAACGCGCCTACAAAGAAGATTCCAATGTTTGACTTTGAGGTTCCGACAGAGCTTCCGGGTGTTGATCCGGCAATCCTTGATCCTCGCGACACTTATGCAAATCCTGCAGAGTGGGAGGAGAAGGCAAAGGATCTTGCAGCAAGATTTGTTAAGAACTTCCAGAAGTATACGACAAACGAAGCAGGAAAGGCACTTGTAGCTGCCGGCCCTAAGGCTTAAGTAAATACGAAAAAGAGCTGTCATTTGACAGCTCTTTTTTGTGTATTTTGTCAATTACATATTATCCTTCACATACTGTTTTACAAGAATCTCTAATAAGTTGAATTGTGACGGACCGGCATCAAGCAATACCTTATGGAATTCTTTCTCATCAAATTTGCTGCCGAGGGCATCTTCTGCATATTCGCGAAGCTCTTTAAAAGAAAGCCAGCCCATGACATACATCTGATAGTTGACCGGTTCCGCAATTACATAGTCCATAATATCCTGTGCGGCATCGCCGTTAAATCCGTTTTGATTCAAGTAGTTTTTCGTCGCTTCCAAGTCCCAGCCCTCATAGTTGACACCGATTTCTACGCGGGCACTGACGAGGAGATTAATCATGCCGTTGATCCGTTCGAAATCTGCATAGCAATCTTCAGCGTAGTCATCAAACTCATCGTAACTCATCAGCTCTACATAGGTTGCCCATCCTTCAGAGTATCCGTTAAAGTTTAACAATGCGCGAAGCGGCTCCGGCTGTGTGTTCAGGTAATAGGTAAACTGATACATGTGACCGGGGATTCCTTCGTGAGCAAACGTAGACCATGGGCAGCCGGCTCCGTCACTGTCTAAGTTCAGGTAAATGGAGTTATCTGTGTAGGAGTCAAGCTGTGGAGTCATATAAAATGCAGGACTGACAATGTCCTTCAAGGAAGGATGAACATTTTCGACCTTAACATCAACGTCCGGCATGGCAGGGAAACGGTCAGAAAACGAATCTTTAAAATACATTATGGTTTCCATGGCATCTCTGTCTCCATATAAGCCGCCGTCCGCTTCAGAGTCTGTATAGTATTGTTGAAATGCTTCATAGTCCGACATTGCCAGTGTGGTAAGCTCGTCCATACAAGCATCAATGTTGTCCTCCAGACAGTCGATGACTTCATCCGGTGTCTTGTCGGTTCCAACTTTATATTTTAACAAATATTCGTAATATTCTTTTCCGCCATCCAGATAGCAAAGACCAAGCTCATTTTTGCCTGCTTTTTTATTGACCGAAAAAAAGTTGATAATATTTCTGTAGGCAGGGATGACAGAATTAAAAACAGCATCGTGATTTTGCTGTATATAATCCTGAATCTGTTCCTCGCTTAATCCGTCTAAGCTGCGAACCTTGTCTTCAAAGGTGGCGATTAAAAGATTGTTCTCCGGTTTGGCGATATAATTTTGACATTGCTTGATGACTTCATTTGCGGATGTTTCATTCATGAAAAATCCCTTTTCAATTTTTACCGCTTCAAAATCAAGCCATACCTGAATATAATCCGGGAGAAGCTGTAATAGGGAGATATAATCCTGAACGTCCTTCTCGGTATAAAATTTATATTCAGACAGTGTGACCGGAATATTGGACTGTAAGCCGCTTGTATGAGCAAATGGCTCATAAAGGTAGTTGTTGTCATACGATTCCAGATCTGTTTGCAGGTAGTTCATCAGAACATCGTAGGTGTATTTTTGATCGGAGGTAAGAAGATCGTAATTAAATGCTTCGAGTGTATCGATTTCATCTAATGTATCCTGTTTATCCTCTTCCAGTGCCTCCTCGGATAAATCCGTGTCGCCGTAGGTAACCTCCGGAACCTCCATATCATAGTTTTCCGGATTTGCAACCGTATAGTGAAGTGTTATCGTGTCATCTACAACTTCATCCTGAAAGGTTTCGTAAAGGTAATCGTGAAAGCGTTCCTGCTCTGCGACTGCCTCATCTCCTGTCGGATCCGGCAGGGCATACACACAATCATCGGAATCTGCTGTGACTGTGTCAGCATCCACAGGGGTCGGGTCAGAGAAAACTTCATCCACATCTTCTGTTGTCATGACTTGCTCGGTTGTCAGTTCGGTTGTCTGCTCCGTCTTTTTATCTTCTTTGTTACAGGCAGAGAGACTGAGCATCATTGAACAGGCAAGGATAATTGCCGTTATTTTTTTCAGTTTTCGTTTTATCATGCTATTTCTCCTTTTAAAAAGATATACGGCATCTGCAGGAAAAGCAGAGGCCGCAGCAAGGCACAAACCTATCTTTATTATAACATATCTTTTTCACATTGCATATTAATCTTTTAAGCTTATACCTATTTTCTTTACTATTCCCCGCTTATCAAAAATAATGCCGGTCAGATCTCTCCAACCGACACTTTAAATTAACTATTTTTTCAAACTTTTACATAACAGCACATATGCTACCTGTAAACAGACTCTTCGCCTGTTCCCGCAGCAACTGTAAATTGTCCACATTTTTATGCTTATAGGTAAAACAGCTGCATCCCATGCCTGGGTGTTCAGCAGGGTCCCACGTTTCTTGCATTCTATAGCAAACATCTCCGAAAAACACCGTCTCGCCTGCAGCGTTGCAGCTAAGTCCAAATTCCATCTGGGAAAGATAGCAGTTCCCCTTGAAGTTTGCGCGGTCAAAAAGTATATATTTCGCTGTTCCAAAAGATTCTTTTATCTCGTTGTAAATTCTCTGCAGCGTGCTATCTTCGTCATACTTTCCCTTCAGGGCGCTGCAAAAGACAGTCTGTATCTGTCTACCTTCTATCCACGTATTCAGATGTTCCCGAAATTCTCCTATCGCGCTTTTATTAAAATGTGCCAGCATACATTCAGCTCCCGCATCAATATAATAAACAGTACATGTATCTACGGCCTGCGTAGTAATTTGTTGAAAATGCTGTCTTTTAAGCGCATTCTCGTCCCCCGTAAACCGAACTCCGCCTTGCCCAATAGTGGTAATTTTCTTAATTTCAAAGTGATCGCCTGTTTTTGTAAAAACAACCGCGCCGCCCCAGCCCATACGGAAAGAATTCACATTGTTTCTGGAGAAAGACTTATCTCCGTAGAAAAAACTCTCTGCAAGTCTAAAAGTATCATAAATACATATGTTTGAACAAATTCTTTTTTTTACAACCTCTTCAACCTCCTCTTCAACCTCCTCTTCTTCTTCATACCTAAGTTGTAATTCCGGCTCTGCCTCCTGATAATATATTAATCTTTCTATACCCATTTATCTTCTCCTTTCTGCTCATAGGATAATCTTCTGATTTCCATATCTGCCTCTTGATTTTTGCTCCGCTGCAGCGAAGTCTTGTTGTGTACACAGTTTTATCATAACTGTATCTGCTTTTTTTAGTAACTTACATATATGTAGTTTTTACATAACTATTCCCGCAGTAAGCATATTTTTAAACTGTGATGTCGAATAATCGGGAATATGCACGGTATTTTGTACGTGAAAGATGGAAAAAGTAGGCATCAACTATGTTAAGGTATATAGGAATCAGTATTACATATATTTAGGAGGAACGGCAATGGGGACCATGACAATCAAGGAAGCAGCGAAGCGGCTTCAGGTGGAAGCGTATGTGCTTCGATATTGGGAGGATGAATTAAAGCTTGATATCAAACGAAATGCACAGGGACACCGGTATTATGATGAGCGGGATATCCGGATGTTCGAGCAGGTAAAAACATTGAAGAATGACGGGATGATGCTCAAGGACATTCGAAATGCGATTATGCAGGCAAAGCGTATATTGAATGAGAAGGCAAAGCAGGATACAGATGAGGATGTAACAGGGAACGGTGGAGAAGAACTGAAAAAGGATGTGCCGGACAGTCGGGACGAATATAAAAATGAATCGGAGATGTCCGGAGAGGACGGCACAGAAGCAAATGACCCAAGTGAACATAAAGGGAAAGATATAGCGACGATTCATAAATTATATGATGAAGATTCCATGGTGGAACGTATGGAGCGGGTCGTAACGGAGAATGAGAAGGTCGTTGACTTTAAGCAGGCGCAGCTTCAGACGGTTATGAACCGGGTTATAGCAAATGCACTTCGGGAAAATAAGGATATTATCACGACCTCAATCAAACAGGAGGTAACAGCGGATGTTATGCGGCAGTTTGACGTCGTTATGCGTGAGAAAGAGGAACGGGAGGAGGCAAGGTATCGCCGTCTGGATGAAGTGCTGCGGGAAATACAGCATGCAAATGAAGAGGTAGCCGCAACAAAGGTACATAAACGATTTGGAAAAAAGCGCAGATAACTTGCAAAACGTTTTTAACTCTTGTATAATTTCTCATGGTTAGCGCAATGGAAGGAATGTTCTGAACATGTTGTGCGGCCGAAATATACAGATAAAATGTGCAGGTGAAACCGTGAAATTAGAGATATTATATGAAGATGAATATCTTTTGGCGTGTGTCAAGCCCTGTGGGGTACCGTCTCAGGCAGATAAGAGCAACGATGAAGATATGATTACAAGGGTAAAACATTACTTATATGATAAAGATTTGTCTAAAGCACCGGAGGAGCCCTATGTGGCGGCGATACATAGACTGGATCGACCCGTGGGCGGCGTGATGTTGTTTGCAAAGACTCAGGAGACGGCGGCAAAGCTGTCGGATGCTCAGCAGGATGGAGAAATTACCAAATATTACCAGGCAATCATTACAGGAGAGCTTCCGGATATGGATGGTGAGATGGTAGATTATCTTGTGCGCGATGCAAAAACAAATATGACGAAGATTGCAAAAAAGGGCGACAAGGGAGCAAAACGCGCAGCGCTTACTTATGAGGTGCTGGATGTATTTGATACGGATGCGGGGACGTTAAGCTATGTTTTGATTGAGCTTGAGACGGGCAGACATCATCAGATACGGACACAGTTCGCAAATAGAAACTGCGGAATCTGGGGCGATACGAAATATAACCCACTCTTTGCAAAGACAAAACGCAGATACAGACAGATAGGTTTATACGCATCCCGTATGGAGCTTATGCACCCGATTACAAATGAGCCGCTTGTGTTTAAGAGCGAGCCGCAGGGGGAAGCCTTTGATGTAATCGAGATGGATGAATTTGAATAAGAAAGGACAAAAAAGATGGCAAAGGATAATAAGAAATTAGTAGAACAAATCACTTCGATGGACGAAGATTTTGCACAGTGGTATACAGATGTCGTAAAAAAAGCAGAGCTCATTGATTATGCGAGTGTCAAGGGCTGCATGGTAATCAAGCCTGCCGGATATGCAATCTGGGAATTGATTCAAAAGCAGCTTGATGAGCGTTTTAAGGCGACAGGCGTAGAAAATGTATATCTGCCGATGTTTATTCCGGAGAGCCTTTTGCAGAAGGAGAAGGATCATGTGGAGGGCTTTGCGCCGGAGGTTGCATGGGTTACACACGGCGGACTTGCTCCGCTTCAGGAGCGTCTGTGCGTAAGACCGACATCCGAGACATTGTTCTGCGATTTTTATGCCAAGGATATTGAAAGCTATCGCGATTTGCCGAAGGTATATAATCAGTGGTGTTCGGTTGTCCGGTGGGAGAAGGAGACAAGACCCTTCCTTCGTTCCCGTGAGTTTTTATGGCAGGAGGGACACACAGCACATGCGACTGCAGAGGAGGCAGAGGCAAGAACGATTCAGATGTTGAATGTATATGCTGATTTCTGCGAGGAAGTTCTGGCGATGCCGGTCATCAAGGGAAGAAAGACGGACAAGGAAAAATTTGCCGGTGCGGAAGCCACCTATACAATAGAGGCGCTGATGCATGACGGAAAGGCATTGCAGTCCGGAACAAGCCATAATTTCGGCGACGGATTTGCAAAGGCATTTAATATTCAATATACGGATAAGAACAATAAGCTGCAGTATGTGCATCAGACATCATGGGGCATGACGACTCGTCTGATAGGGGCAATCATCATGGTGCATGGCGATGACAGTGGACTTGTGCTTCCGCCGAAGGTTGCACCGACACAGATTATGATTGTGCCAATTATGCAGAAAAAGGAAGGTGTTCTGGAGAAGGCAGAGGAGCTTCGCGCTATGCTTGCTTCAAACTTCAGAGTGAAGGTAGATAACACAGATAAGAGTCCGGGCTTCAAGTTCGCAGAGCAGGAAATGAAGGGCATCCCGCTTCGCGTAGAAATAGGACCGAAGGACATCGAGGCAGGACAGGCAGTCATTGTGCGGCGAGACACAAGAGAAAAGACGATCGTCTCATTGGATGCACTGGCAGATACATGTGACAAGCTGCTTGTGCAGATGCAGAAGGATATGTATGAGCGCGCAAAGGCACACAGGGATGCGAATACCCATGTTGCAACGAACTGGGACGAGTTCACGGACATTTTAGAGAAGAAGCAGGGCTTTATCAAGGCTATGTGGTGTGGCGACGAAGCGTGTGAGACCGCGATTAAAGAGGAAACAGGCGCAACGACAAGATGCATGCCTTTTGAACAGGAGAAAATCAGCGATGTGTGCGTACACTGCGGAAAACCTGCAAAGAAGATGGTATACTTCGGAAAAGCATATTAAAGAATAAAAAATGAATATTAAAATTCCGGCAGGGGCCGCTTATATTTTGGAACAATTAAATAAGAGTGGATACGAGGCATATATCGTCGGCGGATGCGTGCGCGACTGCCTGCTTGGAGACGAACCGAGTGACTGGGATATTACAACCTCGGCGAAGCCGGAGGAAGTAAAGAAGCTTTTTCCGCGGACGATTGATACGGGAATCCAGCATGGTACCGTGACGGTTCTTGTAGATAAAAGCATATCTGCGTCTGGTTCTCAGAGAATCTATGCATTTGAAGTGACGACCTATCGGGTGGATGGCATTTACACGGATCATAGAAGACCGGAAAGCGTGACATTTACAGCGAGTCTTGAGGAGGATTTAAAACGCCGGGATTTTACAATCAATGCGATGGCGTATAATCAGGAAGATGGCGTAATTGACATATTCGGAGGGCAGCAGGATTTAAAGGATGGAATTATCCGTTGTGTCGGAAAGCCGGAGGAACGGTTTGATGAGGATGCGCTGCGAATCCTTCGTGCAGTCCGGTTTACTGCAAAGCTCGGTTTCAAGATTTCAGGGGAGACAAAACAGGCAATGCGAAAGCAGGCAGAGTTCTTGAAGGATATCAGCGCCGAGCGCATCTGCGCTGAACTTACGAAGCTTCTGGTATCGGATCATCCGGAGCGCCTGGAGGAAGCGTATGAGCTTGGTATTACGAGTGTGATTCTGCCTGAATTTGATGCGATGATGCAGACACCGCAGAACAATCCGTATCATATGTACGATGTAGGACACCATACGATTGAGGTGATGAAGCATGTGCCGGGAGATACAGTGCTTCGATACAGCGCACTTTTGCATGACATAGCAAAGCCGGTATGCCGGACAACGGATGCGGAGACCGGAGTTGACCATTTTTACGGACATCAGGAGCTGTCCGCAAAGATGGCAAGGGATATATTGCGCAGATTGAAATTTGATAATGATACGATAGACAGCGTGTGCCGCCTGGTCCGGTATCACGATTACGGACTTGGAGACGAGGAGCCAAGCATCATAAATTTTCGAAGGTTTTTGTCCGTTTTCGGACCGGAACATTTCCCGGATTTTCTCGCGCTCTGCAAGGCAGATATGGCGGGACAGAATAAGCACCGGAGCGAGAAAAGAAGAATGATGATAGACAGGCTGTCCGATATGTATAAGGAAGTCATGGAAAAGCAGCAGTGCCTGAAGCTTTCGGATCTGGCTGTCGGCGGCAAGGATTTGATGGCGTGCGGCATTGCACCCGGACGAAGGATGGGAGAGATACTGAAAAGTCTGCTGGAGCTTGTGCTGGAAGAACCGGAGCGAAACAACCGGGAAGCATTGCTTGAAGCTACAAAACAACTGAATATAGATAAGGAATGAAAAATCCCCTCTCCGCATACAATTAACAAGATTGTTAGAATGCGGGAGGGGATTTTTGTGGCTGAAAAAATGTCGGAAGTATATGAAATGTACGATGTGCAGGCGGATCACATAGGACGGGGACGGGGTGCTATGCTGCTCCATACGGACAAGGGGATTCGGCAGGTTCGGGCGGTCACAGTCAGTGAGAGCCGTCTCGCTGCGGAATATGAATTTAAGGAACGGCTTTTTGAGTCAGGCTATCAATATATTGACCGTGTTGTAAAAAATGTGGACGGCGAGCTTGCCACATATGACCGCTATGGAAACCCGTTTGCGATGCGGATGTACTTTGAAGGACATGAAATGAATGTGGGAAATAAACAGGAAATCATGCTTGCAGTTGATAATCTGGTAATGTTACACAGGGCGGGCAGAGAGGCGTGGAGGAAAACAGAGAGCGATATGCAGCTGCGCGAGAAAAACGATGTGCGGAGAAGAAACCGGGAATTAAAGCGTGTACATAATTATATTGCGAAGCAGAGCCCGAAGCGGGAATTTGAGACATTATATATGAAAGCGTTCCCTTATTTTTACGCGCAGGGACTTGCATGCGAGGTGCATGATCGTGGACAGAGCGGCAGGCAGTGCATGGCAGAGAACAGCGTACAGAACGGGCAGGCAGACCGCTATATCGGCTATTGCCACGGCTCGTACAATTATCACAGTGTTCTGATCTGTTCAGATGCGGGCGGGTCCTATGCAGCGACAATCAACTTTGACCGGTTCCATGTCGGCAATCAATTGCAGGACTTATATTATTTCATACGAAAAACCGTGGAGAAAAGCGATTATTCATTCGAACTTCTGACTGCTATACTGAGACAGTATCATCAAGGCTGTCCGCTCACAAAGGAAGATGTGGAATATATTTATAGATTATATCAATATCCGGAAAAGTTTTATAAGCTTTCCAATCAGTATATGAATGGACCGAAAAACAGAATTTCGCCGAAAACGATTGAAAAATTGAACCGCATCATAGAGGAAGAGGAGAAGAAACAGGCATTGCTTGAAAAAATGAATATATTTGCTTCACATTTGCAAAATAATCTTGTATAATACAGAAGTTAAGGTGGTTTTATGAGAAAATGGAAGATATTACGGTTGCTTGTTGCATGGATGATTGTGCTTCTTCTTGTGGGCTGCGGCGAAGATCAAGGCGATGTCAAGGTTTACGAGAATACAGAGGCGGAAATAATTAGTCATGAAGAACTTACCATGACGGCGATTGTAACAGGCATGGACATGGAGAATAAGCTGGTGGATTTTGTATCGATTCAGGATGGTGCGAAATATTCACTCATTTACCATGGCGGCGTTCACGTACTCGATTCAAAGGGGAAGGATGTCGGCATTGGCAGTGTTGCCTGCGGGGATGTTGTGGATGTCACATATTATGGCGATACAGAAAAGCTTGTGACTATCCAGCCGGGCAGCCGGGTGTCAACCTATACAGATGTCAAGAAATTTATCTATGATGTGGAAGAACATACGGCAAGCTATGGCGGAAAGAGCTTAAAAATCAGCGATTATGTGCAGGCGTTTGATGCAGACAAGGCGATAGGGCTTGCAGACATCAACACCGAGGATGAGGTTGCCATATCTGTTTGGAACGGAACGCTGTTATCGGTAGTTGTTACAAAGGGACACGGATATGTGCGGCTGTTGAATCAAGGCACTTATATCGGCGGGTTTGTCGAGATTGGGAAAGACGTCATCGTGCCGGTGACGGCCGATATGCTTGTTGCTGTGGGTGAAGGAGAATATACACTCCGAATCAGCAAAAACGGGTATTCCGGTGAAAAAAAAGTGATAGTGACACGGGACCGGGAAATCAATGTTGATTTGTCGGATGTCGCAATTCCTTCCGGAACGGTTACATTTGCTGTGGAACCGGAGGATGTGGAAGCAGAGATTCAGGTTGATCGAACCGCCATCGCCGATAAGACATATACCGGATTGTACGGCGAACATGAGCTGTCCATCAAAGCGGATGGCTACGACAGCTTTCGCGGAAGCTTCCGTATTAACGATACGACTAAAACACTGCATGTGACATTGCAGGCAGAACAAACCGGGGAGACGACAGAGGAAGAGACAACCGAGAGTACCGCATCCGGTGATACGACGGGGACAGATTCCTCCAACGGAACACAATCCTCGGAGACAACGTCCGGATCGCAGGGAAGCACATCGGAAACGACAGCTTCGGGTTCGGAAAAGGAATATAAGATAACGATTAAAACGCCAACCGGTGTCGGTGTGTATCTGGATGGAGACTATGTCGGAATTGCACCGGTATCCTTCAAAAAAACAGCCGGTACGCATACAATTACATTATACAAGGCAGGCTATCTGATAAAGAGCTACACGATACAGACTGTGGATGATGGCACAGATGATGAATATAGCTACGCGGACTTAATTTCCGTGTTGGATTAAATATAGGGAGGAACACCATGGAGATGGAATACAAAAAGGTATACGAAGAATGGCTTACAAATCCGTTTTTTGATGAGGCGACGAAACAGGAACTGCTCGCCATCAAGGATGATGAGAAGGAGATCAAGGAACGCTTTTATGCGGATCTTGAGTTTGGTACAGCAGGACTTCGAGGCATTATCGGTGCGGGTATTAACCGCATGAATAATTATGTGGTTGCGAAGGCGACACAGGGTCTTGCCAATTATATCATTAAGCGCAGGAAGCAGTCAAAGGGCGTTGCGATTGCGTTTGATTCCAGAAGATGCTCGCCGGAGTTCGCAGACGTTGCGGCACTCTGTCTTGCTGCAAATGGAATCAAAGCATATGTATTTGATTCTCTCAGACCTACGCCGGAGCTATCCTTTGCAGTTCGGTATCTTGGCTGTGTAGCAGGCATCAACATTACAGCGAGTCATAACCCGCCGGAGTATAACGGTTATAAGGTATATTGGGAGGATGGCGCACAGATTACACCGCCGCATGACGCAGGTATTATGCGTGAGGTAAAGGCAATCCGCGTGGAGGATGCAATCACGATGCCGAAGCAGGAGGCCATCCATGAGGACCTGTATGAGATTATCGGCAAGGAAATCGATGATGCATATATGGCAGAGCTGAAGAAGCTTGTTATCCATCCGGAATGTATTGAACAATACGGAAAAGAATTGAAGATTGTATATACACCGCTTCATGGAACCGGAAATATTCCGGCGAGAAGAATTTTGCGTGAGCTCGGATTTGAAAATGTGATTGTTGTGCCGGAACAGGAGCTGCCGGACGGCGATTTCCCGACGGTAAGCTATCCGAACCCGGAGGCAGCAGAGGCATTTACGCTTGCACTTGCGCTTGCAAAGCAGCATGATGCAGATTTGGTGCTGGCAACAGACCCGGATGCGGACCGTCTTGGCGTGTATGTGAGAGATAAAGAAGGCGAGTATCACTGCCTGACCGGAAATATGTCAGGAAGTCTGCTTGCAGAATATGAAATCAGTCAGATGAAGGCGACCAAGGGGCTGCCGGAGGATGGTGCTCTGATAAAGTCGATTGTTACGACAAACCTTGTCAATGAGATGGCAAAGCAGTATGGCGTCAAGCTTATTGAGGTTCTGACCGGATTTAAGTTTATCGGACAGAAGATGCTTGAGTTTGAGACAAAGCACAATGGTACTTATCTGTTTGGCTTTGAGGAGAGCTATGGCTGTCTGATCGGCACGCATGCAAGGGATAAGGATGCGATCGTGGCAACGATGGCGCTCTGCGAGGCAGCGGCATATTACCGCTCAATCGGTAAGACCCTGTGGGATGCGATGGTCGATATATATGAGAAATATGGCTATCATGTGGACGCTATCGAGACACTCACATTGAAGGGCATCGAGGGCCTTGAGAAGATCAAGGAAATTATGGATCACTTAAAGGCGCGCACGCCGAAGGAGATCGCAGGTCTTGAGGTGCTGTGGGCAAGAAATTATGACAACGATACGGCGACAAATATGCGCAACAGGGCGGTTATTCCGACAGGACTTCCAAAGTCCAATGTTGTGTATTATGAGCTTGAGGGCGGAGCATGGCTTTGCGTACGTCCATCCGGTACAGAGCCGAAGGTAAAATTCTACTATGGCGTAGTCGGCAAAAACTTTGAGGATGCACAGAAGAAATCCGACGAGTTCAAGAACGCCGTGTTGAAGATGATAGATTATATGTTGTAAAATGTACATCTGGTATATGTATTTCACAAACAACAAGGAGGAAACAATGCTTCAGTTAAAAAACATAGTCAAGGACTATGGGGAGGGCGATTCAAAGGTACAGGCATTAAAAGGGGTCAGCATCAATTTCCGTGCAAATGAATTCGTGTCCGTGCTCGGACACTCCGGATGTGGCAAGACAACCTTGCTCAATATCATAGGAGGTCTTGACCGGTACACGAGCGGAGATCTGATTATCAAGGGGAGAACAACACAGGAATACAAGGATCGTGACTGGGATGCATACAGAAATCACAGTGTCGGATTTGTATTCCAGAGCTATAACCTGATCATGCACCAGTCTGTACTGCAAAACGTCGAACTGGCTCTTACATTATCCGGTGTCTCCAAGAGTGAGCGCAGAAAACGCGCAAAGGAAATGCTGGAAAAGGTCGGACTGGGGAATCAGCTTCACAAAAAGCCGAATCAGATGTCCGGCGGACAGATGCAGAGAGTTGCCATTGCGCGGGCATTGATCAATGATCCGGAGATTCTGCTGGCAGACGAACCGACTGGTGCGCTTGACACAGAGACAAGCGTTCAGATCATGGATCTGTTAAAGGAGATCGCGAAGGATCGTCTTGTCATCATGGTTACACACAATCCGGAGCTTGCGGAGCAATACAGCACACGAATTGTCAGGCTGCTGGATGGCGAGATCACGGATGACAGTATGCCGTACTCGGATGAGGAGGCAGAAAAGGAGACCTATGAGAAGGTCGATAAAAAGGAATTAAAATCAAAACGTATGTCGTATCTGACGGCATTAAATCTTTCGTTTAATAACCTGCTCACGAAGAAGGGGCGGACGTTGCTCACCGCATTTGCCGGAAGCATCGGCATAATCGGTATAGCACTTATTTTGTCGCTTTCCGATGGATTCCGCAATTACATCAAGAGCGTTGAGGAGGATACACTTTCGACCTATCCGCTGGAGATTACAGATGAGTCCATCGATATGTCATCCATGATGAACATGATGCTCGGCACGGATATGAAGAGTGACGAAGAGCATGATATGGACAAGATTTATTCCAACAATTTTGTCGGAGACTATATAGAGACGATGCTTGGCGAGGTCAAGATCAACGATATGATTTCCTTCCGGGATTATATCGAGGAGGGCGACGGCAAGGAGATCAAGGATTACACGAGTGATATCATGTATACATATGGTATTACCGTCAATGCATATAAGAGCGATGTGGAGGATGACATCTATCAGGTCAATCCGAGCACCGTGTTCGACAGCATCGGTTTTGGTTCGATGGCGGAAATGCAGAATATGGGTATGACCGGAACCATGAATACGACGAATGTATGGTCAGAGATGATCAGCAATCAGGAGCTTCTGGAGAGTCAGTATGATGTTGTGGCAGGACGCTGGCCGGAGAGCTATGACGAGGTCGTCATGGTTGTGACAAGGGATAACGAAATCAGCGATTATGAGCTGTATTCGCTCGGTATTCGTGATGTCAAGGAAATGCAGGATATGATGAGTGCAGCGTTAAAGGGGGAGACGAAAACCTTTGATAACACCTCCTACACATATGAGGAGCTGCTTAATCTGACCTATAAGGTCGTTCCATCCTCGGATTTTTATGAGTATGATGAGTCTGAGGGCTGCTATGTTGACAAGAGTGATGACGCAGATTATATGCGTGAAAAGATTGAGAATGGTCTGGAGATCAAGGTGGTTGGTATCGTGCGTCCGAATGAGGATGCAACCGTACATTCAATCATGACGACGATCGGCTATACCCATGCGCTTGTGGAAACCTTGATGCAGATGTCCGCAGAGAGTGAGGTCGGAAAGGCACAGCTTGAGGATGCGGATGTCAATGTATTTACCGGTTATCCGTTTGGCGAGGATCTGAGTGAGGCTGCCAAGAAGGAAGCTGAAGAACAGACAGAAGAAATGATGACACAGATGGGTATCGGCGATATGACGGAGGAGGAACTGTATGCGTATATGGCGACACTTCCTGCGGATGAATTGCAGCAGTTTATGGAAGCGCTGACGGCAAGTGCGGAGAGCGTATCGAACAGTATGTCTCTGTCGGATCTTCGTTCGGCAGAAAATGCAACCTACGATGAAAACCTCGTGACACTCGGTATCGCCTATGAGGAGGATCCAAAGGTGATCCGCATCTATCCGATCGATTTTGAGTCCAAGGAGAAGATTATCGACGTGATCGACCGCTACAACGATATGGTCAAGGCGAACGGCGAGGAGGAGAAGGAAATCTCGTATACCGATATGGTAGGTACGATGATGAGCTCCATTAGCACGATTATCAACGCGATCTCCTATGTTTTGATGGCGTTTGTTGCGATATCGCTCATTGTAAGCTCCATCATGATCGGAATCATTACATACATTTCCGTGCTGGAGCGGACGAAGGAGATTGGCGTCCTCCGGAGCATCGGTGCATCCAAGAAGGATATCTCCCGCGTATTTAACGCGGAGACGATCATCATTGGATTTGTAGCAGGTATGATTGGTATCGGCGTGACGATCCTGTTGAATTTCCCGATCAACGCCATCATTCATCATCTGGCGGATTTGACAGGTGTGGCGAAGCTTCCGCTTTACGGCGGCATTATCTTAGTTGTTATCAGCGTGCTTTTGACGATGATCGGCGGACTCATTCCATCGAGAGTGGCGTCCAAGAAGGATCCGGTGGAGGCGTTAAGGTCAGAATAAATGAGAAAGAAATACCCGTTATGGTTTTCCATAATGGGTATTATGATATAAGCATAAACGACTTATGAATTAGGAGAGCACTGGGATTGAAAACATTTGGCATTAAATCCTGTAAAATCAAATATGCAAATGGTATGTATAATACCAAAGTGGATATATGCTGTAAAACAGACCAAATAGAGCTATCGTTGTGTGGAAATGACCGATATGTTCTGAAAAAGATAAAACGTGGAAACGATTATTGCTTTACATTCGAAATGATTACGGAGAAATTCCCCGATAATATCAAAATTTTACTTAAGGAATTAAATGGCAGAGAAGAAAACTTCATGCTAACACCATCGAAGCTGTCATATATAAATAATTATTTCAGAAAAAAGATATACGAAAAAGGGCAGGATCGCAAGCAGGCTTCGGTCAATGCCTTTGCAGGAAAAAATGAAGAACTTTATTATGCGTTGGATCACTTGGAATATCTGCCAAATTATAATATGATTAAGATAACCGGATGGTGTGTGGCTTCCGGAGCTTTCGTGCATTACGGAAGCGGCAATACATTTTTGCTTGGATGCACAAGCTACAGAAGAGAGGACGTTTCGCAGTTATATCATACAAATGATAAAACCGGATTTGAAGCGATCTATCGTGTAGCAGAAGCTTTTGATGCTGCTGTAGTTGGTTTGGATAATCAGGACGAATCGGTGGAGTTCAAAATCGGAAGAGATTATTTTAATATAGTTGAGGATATA
This sequence comes from uncultured Bacteroides sp., assembly GCA_964563955.1. Lineage (GTDB taxonomy): Bacteria > Bacillota > Clostridia > Lachnospirales > Lachnospiraceae > Coprococcus_C. The sequence goes on from CAZLZH010000034.1 coordinate 16,173, forward strand.
GAAGAACAGCGATTAAAGGCAGAACAGTATTATATAAGTGCTCCGTATAAATTTGAAAATTGCAGACCGTATTCCGCAAAAAAATTAAATGGGACAGTCGATATAATTCTGGCATGTAACGAAAAAAGATGGGCAGAGAATTTTATCTTGGATTTTTCGGATTTAGAAGAAGTGAGATTTGTAATTGCTGTAAATGAAGAACAAAAATCAGAGTTTGAGGACTTGCAGAGAGAATATGAAAAAATCCGAATCGTGTATGGAAACAGGAATACAAAGGAAGAATTAAAGTATCTGGCTTTGCAGACTGCACAGGCAGAGTATTGTATTTTTGCAGAACAGGAGGACATGATAGATAAAAACTATTTATCTGCGATGGTCGATTGTTTTTCGGACGATGTGAAGCTTGTTTGCGCAAATTATGATTTGGTATATAATGGGAAGCATGTAGCAAGAATTGTCAGAAGCTATGAGAGCTGGATAGCAGAAAATCCGGAATTGTTCTTGCTTTCGAGTGTTATAAAAACGGATTATATTAAGCATGAAAAAAGCTACACGGATATCGTAAACAGGATAAAGGCTTGTAAGAAGGAGCAGGTTTTCTTCGCTGATGGCAATTATATCGGATATCATTATAATTGTGTTGAGGATAGCTGGGGCGATGACACGCATATAAAAAATATTGCATTTTATCTTACGCAGTATCATGAGAATGAAGAAAATAATAGATGGTGGGGAAAGGGCTTTACAGAGTGGACGAATGTGAAACGTGCAAAGCCGATGTTTAAGGGACATCACCAGCCCAGAGTGCCGGGTGAGCTTGGATATTATGATCTGGTAGAAGATAATACGATTATGACCAAGCAAACAGAGCTGGCAAGGGAGCATGGCATAAACGGATTTTGTTTTTACTATTATTGGTTTAAGGGTAAACGCCTTTTACGAAAGCCTTTGGATTTGTTTATTGAGAATAAGGATATTGATTTTGATTACTGTATTTGCTGGGCAAATGAAAGCTGGACCAGAAGATGGGATGGACTCGAGCAGGAGATTTTGATGGAACAGCTGCACAACGAGCAGACAGATGTTGAATTTATATATGATGTCATACCGATGTTCAGAGACAAACGATATATAAGAATAGATGGGAAGCCGCTCTTGCTTATATATAGAATGGAGCTGTTTCCAAAGCCTGCTGAGACAATCGAAAGATGGAGACAGATGTGCCGAAAAGAACACATTGGAGAAATACATGTGTCAATCGTGCAATCCTTTGCGCAGGTATTTCCTCAAAAATACGGAGCGGACTCGGCGACCGAATTTCCTCCGCATAAGGTGAACATGGCACCGAATGTTTGCGTGAATGGGGATGTTAGCGATAAAGCGCCTGAATTTGAGGGGAATTTATATAGCTATGCAGAGCTGGTAAGCAATCTTTCGAATATTGTAATGCGAGATTACGAGCTTATGCAGGGCAGTATGCTCGAATGGGACAATACCGCAAGACGAAAAAATAATTCTAATATTTTTTGTGAGTTTTGTCCGGAAGCATTTAAATTTTGGAATATAAAAAACAGATTTTATACCAGATTATATAATTACGATAAAGCAAATTGTATATTTGTAAATGCATGGAATGAGTGGGCGGAAGGCTCCTATCTCGAACCGGATGAAAAATACGGAAGAGCGATGCTGGAATCAATAAGTGAAGTAAGTAAAATGAAATAAAAATGCTTGGAGGATAATAAAATGGCAGTTGAAAAATTCGGTAAAATTACCGTGGAAACATGTGATATTGAAGGGCTTAAGGTTATTACACCTTCCGTCTTCGGCGACGAGAGAGGTTATTTTATGGAAACGTACCAGCAGAATGACTTTAAAGCAGCCGGAATCGACGTGGATTTTGTTCAGGACAATCAGTCCAGCTCAAAGAAGGGTGTGTTAAGAGGATTACATTTTCAGATCAACTATCCGCAGGATAAATTGGTTCGTGTCGTAAGCGGAACGGTGTTTGATGTAGCTGTTGATTTGCGGAAGGGCTCAGCAACGTTTGGAAAATGGTTTGGCGTTGTGCTTTCAGCAGAAAACAAGAAGCAGTTTTTTATTCCGAAGAATTTTGCACATGGGTTTATCGTGCTCTCGGAAAGTGCAGAATTTACTTATAAGTGTTCTGATTTTTATCATGCAAATGATGAGGGCGGATTATATTGGGATGACGCAGAGATTGGTGTTGACTGGCCGCTTCCGGAGGGTATGAGCAAAAAAGACCTCATTATATCGGACAAGGATCAGAAGTGGAGTGGAATCAGGGATTACAAAATATAGTTAGCGTTAGGAGAAAATAATGAGCAAGAAAAAGCTTACATTTATATTTCTTATATTGTTTGCTATTTTATCCAATGTACTTATTTTCATGAATGTCAGTCTGGGAACGGTGCGAGAGAATACTTTGTATCTCTGTGTAGATATGGAGTCGGATACAAGCAATAACTTTCAAGTATATTATGACAAGCAGCAATCGTATAGTGAAGAAAATTCATGTGTCAGGGAATACAATAAAAAAGATGGCAGAGACACTTTGGATTTCGTGATCGAACCGGATAATGATTCCGTAAGATTGGACTTTGGAGTAGAGGGATCCAATACGATAATTTACGAGATCTTTTATAAGTGCTCCGGCATTCGGTATGATATTTCACTGGAGGATATTGCCGCTACCGGATATAGTACGGATGTCAGTGACATGAAGCTGGAGGATGGGGCGCTAAAGGTAAAAACGGCAGATGGCGATTCCAATATTGTATACTATTTTGATGAAGCGGCGGTTTTGGATTATATAAACGATGGACTTCGTGAGAGGTCTGTGATTGTCAATATTATATTATGTGTGGTTATTGATCTGCTCATATTATATATACTGGTTAAATTTTCTGCGACCATGGAGATTCCTGCCGAGATTTATCGGGAAAAAAGAATGATAGCAACCCTGTCAAAGAATGATTTTAAGACAAGATTTGCCGGATCTTACATGGGAATCGCATGGGCATTTATACAGCCGATCGTGACAGTGCTTGTGTATTGGTTTGTCTTTGAAAAGGGACTTCGGGCAGGCAGAATGTGTGATTATCCGTTTATACTCTGGCTGATGTGCGGTCTTGTTCCGTGGTTTTATTTTTCGGATGCCATAAGCGGGGGAACAAACGCTTTGATTGAATACAATTATCTGGTAAAGAAGGTTGTGTTCAAAATAAGTATTTTGCCGTTTGTTAAGGTAATATCAAATTTGTTCATCCATATGTTTTTCGTTTTGTTTATATTGATTTTGCATACGTGCTACGGCTATGGACCAAGTCTGTATTGGTTGCAGATAATCTACTATATTTTATGTACGGTCGCGTTGGTTTTGGGGTTGTCCTATCTGACATCCGCACTTGTTGTGTTCTTCAGGGATTTAACGCAGATTATCGCTATCGTGTTACAGATAGGAATGTGGGCGACTCCGATTATGTGGGATATAAACCAGTTCTCGCCACAATGGGAGCTGCTGTTTAAGCTGAATCCGGTTTACTATATTGTTCAGGGCTACAGGAATTCATTGCTTGCAGGAACGTGGTTCTGGGAAGATATATACTGGACAGTATATTTTTGGATATTCACGATCGCCGTATTTATGTTAGGACAAACTATATTCAGAAAATTAAAGGTTCATTTTGCGGATGTGTTATAGATATGTCGGAGGAAACAGAAATGAGTGATATGGCAATACAGGTTGACCATGTAACGAAACTATATAAATTATATGACAGGCCTTCCGATCGGTTAAAGGAATCCTTAGGGCTGACAAAACAAAAAAAATACAGAGAACACTATGCACTTAAGGATTTGAGCTTTGACGTTAAACGAGGAGAATGTGTAGGAATCATCGGCACAAACGGCGCCGGGAAATCAACCATTCTGAAGATTATAACCGGTGTGTTAAATCCGACCGGCGGAAATGTTAAGATTAATGGAAGAATATCAGCCTTATTGGAGTTAGGCGCCGGTTTCAATATGGAATATACCGGCATAGAGAATATCTATCTGAATGGAACCATGATTGGATTTTCAAAAGAAGAGATTGAAGAAAAGATGGATGCCATACTGGAATTTGCGGATATCGGAAATTTTGTAAATCAGCCGGTAAAGACGTATTCATCAGGTATGTTTGTCAGATTGGCATTTGCTGTTGCGATCAATATCGATCCCGAAATTCTGATCGTTGACGAGGCATTGTCTGTCGGAGATGTGTTCTTTCAGGCAAAATGCTATAAAAAGTTTGAAGAATTTAAGGAAATGGGGAAAACAATTCTATTTGTAAGCCACGATTTAAGCAGTATCAGCAAATACTGTGACAGGGTAATTCTTTTGAACAAGGGTACGAAGATTGATGAAGGTGCACCAAAGGAAATTGTAGATGAATTTAAACAGGTCATGGTAGGACAATATGCGCAGAATACGGAAAATGAGGTTACTGAGGAGGAAGCGCATACACAGGTCGAACCGGATCAGACTGCTGAAACAGAACAATGGAAATCTATGCTGACGTTAAACCCAAAGGTACAGGATTATGGTGATAAACGGGCAGAAATTATAGATTTTGCGATTGTGGACGCCGGAGGAAAGATTGCGAACGTGCTCGAAAAGGGGAAGGAATTCTCTGTCAGGATGAAGGTGCAATTTCATTCCGATATACAAAATCCGATATTTGCATTTACCATAAAAAATGTGAAGGGAATCGAGATAACCGGAACAAACACGATGATAGAGAAGCTAGACGTGACACCGGGACATGAAGGAGAGCAAAGAACGATTACCTTCCGGCAGAAGTTGGATTTGCAGGGAGGGGATTATCTTTTATCTCTGGGATGCACTTCGTTTGAGGGTGATGATTTTGTCGTATATCATAGACTGTATGATGTATGCAATCTGTTCGTTGTTGCAGAAAAAAACTCTGTGGGCTTTTATGATATGAATTCTAAGATTACGATAGAATAGAAAGGTAAGAGATGGAACGTATAGGACATGTAATTCTTGATGAAACATTATATTGCGGACAAGATAATTATTCTGACGGAGAAATAGAAGATGTAATTTTAGAGCTTGTGAAAAACAATACAAGGGACAAATATGATGCGATTATTGCTGAAAGCAGGAATTGGCCTATACTTTATCATTTGTCGGACAAAAGAACCAATATTATCGAATGGTATCCGATCGAAAAGGATAAAAGGGTTTTGGAGATTGGTTCGGGATGCGGCGCTATTACAGGGATTTTGTCGGATAAGGCGGAAGCTGTGACATGCATAGAATTATCAAAGAAGCGCAGCCTGATAAATGCATACAGAAATTCTGACAAAAAAAATATCGAAATCAAAATCGGCAATTTTCAGGATATCGAGCCGACGTTAACAGAAAAATATGACGTGATAACGTTGATCGGTGTTTTTGAATATGCACAGCTCTATATTGAATCGGAATCACCGTTTGTGGATTTTTTGCAAATAATTAAGAAGCATTTGGCAGAGAATGGAACGATTGTAATCGCAATCGAGAACCGATTCGGACTAAAATACTGGGCAGGCTGTCAGGAGGATCACGTGCCGGAGTATTATCTGGGTATTGAAGGCTATGATGGCGTGAAGGGAGTAAAAACCTTCACGAAAAAGGAGATTACAGATATCATCCATCAGGCGGGTCTGCATGAGCTTGAATTTCATTATCCGTACCCGGATTATAAATTCCCGACAGCCATTTATTCTGACGAATATTTACCGAAGACGGGAGAGCTGAACAATAATATTCGAAATTTTGATAAAGAACGAATGCTGCTGTTCGATGAAACGAAGGTGTTTGATAGCTTGATTCACGAGGATTTGTTCCCGGAATTCTCAAATTCGTTTCTTATTATGGCAAGGGAATAAGGATGTCTTCGGAGGGAAAGATGGGAAAGATCATATATTCAAAATATTCAAACGACAGAGCCAGTCAATTCAAGATCAGAACCGATATCTGCGTGGATGAGACAGGCGAAAAATACATACAAAAAAGCCCACTTGTGCAGGAATCCGAAATGCATATTGAGCATATTTTGGATGTGAGCCACAAATTACAGGAGCAATACGGAGAGATTGCGGGTATTAATGAATGCAGGCGTGGAGAAGGTAAGGAAATATGTTTTCCTTATATCACCGGACATACATTAGACGAAGAATTGAATATAGCATGTCAAAATTCAGATCGGGACGGCTTTTTGACTCTTATAAACCGATATAAACAATTTGTGGAGCATGGGGCTGTCGATAGATTTGAACAGACAGAGGAATTCACAAAAATCTTTGGAACGGTTGCTTTGCCGGAGGATTTGAAAAGCGTTGATGTTGCAGATATTGATCTGATTTTTGAAAACGTTTTGATTGACGGAGAAAGCTGGAACATTATCGATTATGAATGGACATTTCTGTTTCCGGTTCCTGTGAATTTTATCATTTACCGCGCGTTGTCCGCTTTTGCGGAAGGACTTTATGCGAAGAGTCAAAAGAATACATTCGGTCTTGATTTGTACGATTATTGTGGTATCGGTGTGAAGGAAATCATTGAATATAAAAAAATGATTCAGGGCTTTGAACGCTATGTCATGCAGGGCGGCGATACGATGAAGACCTTGCATGGAAAGATATCTCAGAAAATATATAAGCCTGTTGCGAATACAATTATATATGATAAATTAAATAAAATGGGGATACAGGTATTCCCTGACTTTGGAGATGGATTCGATGAAGACAAATCGTATTTTGTCGATGCGGATATTGATACCTTTGAACATATTAAGTTAGAAATTGATAATGAAAAGGGCTGTTGTGCATATCGTATAGATCCGGCTATGGACTGCTGTGTGTTGGAGCTTGAAGAAATAAAAGTGGATGGGGAGGAGTCAAAAGATTTCTCTACAAATGGGTTTGTATATGGCGCTAAAACGGTGCTTTTTGATACAGAGGACCCGCAAATATATATAAGAAATGTATCAGGTGTAAAGAAGATTTTAATAACGGCAAAGCTTGTTTTGGTTGAGAAGACAATCGGTGCGGATATAAATGGCTATTTGAGCGAAAAAAATAATGCAATTGAGGATTTAAACAAGCAAATCCTCGATATAAATAAAATGGCTGAGGAACAAAATGCCAAGGTTGCTGATTTATACAAGCGGTTAGAGGATTTATATCTTGAAAAGAATGAGATGGAGCAGACATATGTGAATCAGATTTCACAGTTGACGCAAAATAATCAGGAATTACAGGCACAAATTACGGATATGACAAACACAAAGGTATGGAGAATGTACTCCAAATATCTGAACATAAGAAATAAAAACAAAGCATAATTTCGGGGGTATTTGTATGAATAACCAAAGAACGGAGATAGACAGGTTAAAAAAGATTATTGCAGAACAACAGGCAACGATACAGGAACTGAATGGAGCAATGGAGGGCATGCGCAGCTCTACAAGCTGGAAGCTGACTGCGCCGATTCGTGGTGCCAAAAATGTTATTAAAAGGATGACAGGGAAAGAAGCCGCGAAGGATATGGCTGTTCCGCCTGCAAAAGAAGGCGAAGATATAGAGGAGTCCGTGAATGAAGTGTTAGAGGTCAGTCATGTTTCCTCTGAGCTTTCTGAGGAGGATTTGCGTTCTTATGTAGATTATGTGATGCAGATACCATTTACCGGAGACGGGGATCGATATGAAGAAAAGAGTTGTCTGAGAACGGAAATTGGCGAAGAGGACATAAAATATATCGCTTTTTATCTTCCACAGTTTCATGCATTTCCTGAAAATGATGCATGGTGGGGGAAGGGTTTTACGGAATGGACAAATGTCACGAAGGCAATTCCGCAGTTTCAGGGGCATTATCAGCCAAGATTAGCAGGTGAGCTGGGTTACTATGATTTAAGTGATGGCAGAAAGATCGAAGAACAGATCAAGCTTGCCAAACAATTTGGTTTGTATGGATTTTGTATCTATTATTATTGGTTTGATGGAAAAAAATTGATGGAAACGCCATTGAACTATATTTTAGAGCATCCGGATCTGGAATTTCCGTTTTGTATTTGCTGGGCGAATGAGAATTGGAGCCGAAGATGGGATGGTAAGGAAGCAGATATTTTGATACAGCAAAATTATGATGATGATTTCCCTGAAAGATTTATCTCAGATGCGTGTGTCTACCTAAGAGATCGCAGATATATCAGAGTGGATGGAAAGCCTTTGCTTGTGATTTACAATCCGAACCAGATCCCTGATTTGAAGCGTACGATTGAATATTGGCGAGAGTATTGCAGAACGAATGGAATCGGAGAAATCTGTCTTGCAGCAGTTGATTTTGCGCTTACGGAAGAATCTCGACATGCAGGCTTTGATCGGTTTATACAATTTCCTCCGCACGCAACATACTTTTATGACAAGAAGAAATTGAATGAGCAGCTGCAAGTGATCGATAAGGATTTTCAGGGAGAAATATATGATTATCAGGATATCGTAAATAATAAGGAATACCTGAAGGATGATTATTCGGATATGTATCCGGGTGTATTTCTTGGTTGGGATAATACTGCCAGAAAGAAAAATAATGCAACGATATATCATAATTATTCTCCGGAGGCATTGAAGGAATGGCTGTTGGATGTATCAAATATCGCTATGCATAAGCAACCGTCGGACAGAATAGTGTTTATAAATGCATGGAATGAGTGGGCAGAGGGCACATATCTGGAGCCGGACAGATGTTATGGATATGCTGCTCTAAATGCCGTGCAAGCCTGTCTTATGGAAGCAAGGAAGGCTTCTGAAACAAAGAAAATAATATATGTCAGTCATGACGCATGGTTCAATGGCGCACAGATGCTGGCATTAAATACGATAAAATATCTTTCCGAGGTTTTGGGATATAAGGTATACGTAGTTGTAAAGGAAACGGGAGAGCTGGAAGCGGATTTCAGAGAGTTTGCAGAGCAATATGTGATTTATAGCGATTTTTCAAATGCATGTGAATTTGAGAATTGGATTTTATCGACCGGATGTAGCGCTGCTTTATGTAATACTGTTATTTCGGGAGATCTGGTACCTATATTTAAAAGGCTTGGTCTTACAACGGTAACATCGATTCATGAAATGGAAAACGTGATACATCAATACAATTCAGAAGAGAATCTCAGATGTATCATTGAAAACAGCGACAAAATCGTATTTCCATCAAAGTATGTAATAGATAGTGTTAGCAGGATACAGGCACTTCCAGAGGATAAAACAATCATTATGCATCAGGGGATGTTTTTGGTAAACCCATATTTGGAAACGCGTAAGGCTGTTGGACAAGAATTGCGCAAGCTGCATGGAATTGCTGAAAATGATACGGTAATTCTTGGAGTTGGTTATGGTTATAAGAGAAAAGGATTAGATCTTTTTGTAAAAGCCGGATTAAAGCTTTGTGAGGAATATAGTCAGCTCAAGCTTATGTGGGTTGGTGATCTGGAAGAAACGATGGAGCAGGAGATTCATGCTCTCTTGGATGGAAATGTCTATAAGGACAGATTCGTGTTTGCCGGAAATCGCAAGGATTTGATGCGGTACTATTGTTCGGCTGATTTGTTCTGGCTGACCTCCAGAGAAGATCCGTTTCCGTCTGTTGTGATGGAAGCCATGTACTCCTATCTGCCTATCGTGGCATTTCAAAATGGCGGCGGATATGTAGAGGTTGTTCGGGAAGATACGGGCGCTTTGGTAACCATGGAGTCAGTGGACGAGCTTGTGGAAGAGACAAAAAGAATGTTGGATCACGAAGAGCTAGCTCAAAGCATGGGAAAAGCGGCACATGAATTTGCAGAGCAGGAGTTTGACTTCGGGAAATATGCTGTGAATCTTTTAAGGCTTGCCGGTGAGCAGCTTCCGAAGGTAAGCGTCATAGTTCCGAATTATAATTATGAGAAGTATTTATCAATTAGAATTGACAGCGTTTTGAATCAGACATATCCGATTCACGAGATCATTCTATTAGATGACTGCTCTACAGATCGCAGTACGGACATCATTGATGCGTATTGTTTAAAATATCCGGACAAAATACGTTCCATAAAAAATAAAACCAATAGTGGAAATGTTTTTGAACAATGGCGAAAGGGAATTGAGGCATGTTCCGGCGATTATATCTGGATTGCAGAGGCAGACGATTTGTGCGATAATAATATGTTGTCGCAGCTTATGAAAAAATTCATGGATGATGATTCTGTCATCATGGCGTATTCCCAGTCGGAGATGATTGACGAGAATGGAAATAAGCTTGGAGATAATTATTTCTGCTATACGGATGATATCGATCCGGAGATTTGGAGAAGTGATTATGTAATTGATGCAAAGCGCGAAATATCAGAGCATCTTGCCGTGAAGAATACAATACCAAATGTTTCAGCTGTTTTATTCAAAAGGATGGATTTTGGGGATATTTTAACCGAAGCGAAGCATTATAAGGTTGCAGGGGATTGGTATGTATATTTTCGAGTGATGTCATGCGGTGGTAAGGTTGCTTATTGTGCGGAAAGAATGAATAAACACAGACGGCA
>CAZLZH010000035.1:0-26769 GCA_964563955.1 uncultured Bacteroides sp.
TGGATACATATACTGAAACAATTGCATCTGCAATTATAGATACAAATGTTGGAAATATGGAAGAAACCATGTTACCAAGCGATTCAATAGATAATGTTGATGCGTTGGTTGAGAGTATGACGAACCTGACTGTTCAAGAAATGTCAGCAATACCATCAGATAACGTTGTAGATACGATTGAAACTTGTACTACTATAAATGAGGATAGTAATTCTCAATTATGGATTGAAAAATAATTCATTTATATGTGTAAAATATGGATAGTATCGAACAAATCAGAATGGATATGCAAATGAAACTGCTTGGCGGTATGGTATGTATGCCGTTTACGGATTCTAATTGAGAAAAATTCTTGATATGGAATATTGAGTACGGCTTTGTGACATGTTAGAATACAGGGAGTCTACTGTATATGATATTTTTAAGATACAGCGTCAGCCTGTTAGAATTTGTGCAGGTTGATGTCCCAGGAAGAAAAGAGGTACGAATTATGTTGGAACTGATTTCCGTCGGGTTTCAGACAGAAGATGGAATTGAAATACTGAAGGATATTAACTTAAAGATTGAGGACAGATTTGTTGCGATTACGGGTCCAAACGGTAGCGGAAAATCCACGCTCGCAAAAGTGATTGCGGGTATTTATCCGGCAACGAGCGGAACAATCCTGCTTGACGGAGAGGATATTACGCATATGAGCATAACGGAACGCGCAAGGAAAGGAATCAGCTTTGCATTTCAGCAACCGGTACGTTTCAAAGGACTGCGGGTGCGCGATTTGATGAAGCTGGCAGCGGGACCGACATCAGCATATAGTGACTGGTGTGGATATTTGCAGGAGGTAGGATTGACTCCGGACGAATATATAAACCGTGAATTAAATGACAGCCTGTCCGGAGGGGAATTAAAACGAATCGAGATTGCCATGGTTACAGCGCGTGGAACAAAGCTCTCTTTGTTTGATGAGCCGGAGGCGGGAATTGATTTGTGGAGCTTCCAAAATCTGATCCGTGTGTTTGAAGCTATGCATGAAAAGACGCAGGGAAGCATATTGATTATCAGTCATCAGGAACGAATCTTAAATATTGCCGACAAGATTGTGATGATAAAAGGAGGTACTGTGGAACGAATCGGCACAAGCGATGAGATATTGCCGGATTTGCTCGCACAGGCTGAGACTGCGGGAGGTGTGAAATAATGGATACGATTGAGCAGAATCTTTTACATGAAATTGCAGGCTTAGATGCACTTCCGGTCGGTGCGTACAATATACGTGCAAACGGACAGGGCGTTGCACGCAATACAACCGCAAATATTGATATAGTGACAAAACAGGATAAGCCGGGAATCGATATCAGAATCAAGCCCGGAACAAAAAATGAGAGTGTGCATATTCCGGTTATTATCAGTCAGAATGGGTTGAAGGATCTCGTCTACAATGATTTTTATATCGGTGATGATGCGGATGTTACGATTATTGCCGGATGCGGGATTCATAATTGCGGGGAGGAAAATTCTCTCCATGACGGAATTCATACATTTTATGTCGGAAAAAATGCAAAGCTTAGATATATTGAAAAGCACTATGGAGAGGGCGAGGGACGCGGAAAACGCCTGATGAATCCGACCACGATCGTTCATCTTCAGAAGGGCGCATACATGGAGATGGAAACGACGCAGATTGCCGGTATTGATGATACGATACGTAAGACCTCCGGTGATATGGAGGAGGATGCCAAGCTGGTCGTTCATGAGAAAATAATGACGACCGGAGAACAGCATGCCGTGACTGATTTTGAGATGGATCTGAATGGCGCAGGCAGTTCGGCGGATGTTGTATCGCGGAGTGTTGCAAGAGATAAGAGCCGACAGGAGTTTTCAAGCCGGATTAATGGCAATACGCTCTGCGCCGGACACAGCGAATGTGATGCAATTATCATGGATGAGGCATGTGTGCTGGCAAGCCCGCAGCTTACGGCAAATCATGTGGATGCGGCGCTGATTCATGAGGCGGCAATCGGGAAAATCGCCGGAGATCAGCTTATAAAGCTCATGACGCTCGGACTTACGGAGCAGGAAGCGGAAGAACAGATTATCAATGGTTTTTTGAAATAAAACAGATATGTAAAAATGCAGGAAAAGAGGTGCAGGATTTTGCCTGTGCCTCTTTTCTTATGTTAAAAAATAGGATATAATATGCGCAGGTGCATATTATATTTTGCGCAGAAGCAGCGCAAATGTGCATCATCAGTCTGCGACTGACGATAGGATATAATACATTAAAAAGATTAGGTAATTGAGAAACTGTTAATCTTGTACAATTCAATAAATAGTAACAGTTTCGCAAACACCCAAAAATAAAACGAGGAAAAGGAGTGTTGAAATGAAGATTAACTACGTAGGAAATCAAGGTGACTTTACTATGGAAAATCCGGAGATGCTTAGCTATCTTTATTTTCCGATTGCAAATGAGGCAGGAGTGATGAGTTCGGTTGCCCCCGATCTTGCAGGCGATTCCAAGATGAGCCAGAATACATTTCTTATGCCGCCTGTCAGTTGTGACAATTTGCACAATGACAAATCCTCCAGAAATATCTGGTGTAAGATTAACAAAAAGACACTCTGGTCGTTGACCGGCCGTTCGGCAAAACAACAGGCAGAATTATTTACGGATGAAAAGGATGCAACGTATCTGGAAGCGGGATTTATGCATCATAAGATTACGAGGACCTCAGAGAGAACAGGACTTCGGGCATGTTTAAGCAGTGTTGCTCCGATTGGAAAAGACAAGGTGGAACTTCTGAAGGTGGAGCTTACCAATATTTCGGATACAGAGATGACGATGCAGGTTGTGAGTGCGATTCCGATTTATGCCCGTTCCGCAGACAATATCCGTGACCACAGACATGTTACGGCACTGCTGCACAGAATCAAAACAGATGATGCAGGAATTATAGTAAAGCCGACTATGACATTTGACGAGAGAGGTCATAAGAGAAACGAAATTAATTATGGCGTGTTCGGCGGAAACGGTGCGGAAAAACCGATCGGATATTATCCGATTGTCGAGGATTTTATCGGCGAGGGCGGTAATCTGGAAAATCCGCGTGCGTTGTACAAGAGCCCGCTTGCACCATATAAAAAGGGTGAAGGCATTGACGGTTACGAGGCACTTGGCGGAATTGTGTTCGAGGAAAAGACCGTGGCACCGGGTGAGACGATTGCATATGTGATTGCTATGGGATACGGTGACAGCGAGGAAGAGCTGTGCGCATCTGCAAATAAGTTTTTAAGTGTAGAGGCGTTTGATAAGGCATGGGAGACAACGGTTTCCTATTGGAAGGAAAAGGTCAATGTATCTTATCAGACCGGAAATAAGGACTTTGACCAGTGGATGAAGTGGGTCAGCTTCCAGCCTATGCTCAGACGTATTTATGGCTGTTCATTCCTGCCGCACCATGATTACGGAAAAGGCGGAAGAGGCTGGAGAGATCTTTGGCAGGACTGCCTCGCACTCTTAATTATGAATCCGGATGGTGTGCGCCGGATGCTGATAGACAACTTCGGCGGTATGCGTATGGATGGTACGAATGCAACGATTATCGGAAGCAAGCAGGGAGAATTTATCGCAGATCGAAATGGAATTGCGCGTGTTTGGATGGATCATGGTGTATGGCCGTATCTGACAACCGAGCTCTATATCAATCAGACAGGCGATTTGGATATTTTGCTTGAGAAAAATACGTACTTTAAGGATTTGCTGATCTGCCGTGGAGAAGACCGTGATACAGAGTGGGAGGTTTCGCAGGGCGAGAAGCAGAAGGATAAGGCAGGAAATGTGTATTCGGGAACACTGCTTGAGCATCTGCTGATTCAGAATCTTGCTTCCTTCTATGATGTGGGAGAACACAATGAGATTAAGCTCCGTGGCGCAGATTGGAATGATGCGCTTGATATGGCTGCGAAAAACGGAGAGAGCGTTGCGTTTACAACGATGTATGCTGATAACATGGATCATATTGCAAAGCTTCTGGAAGCTTTCCGGGCATCCGGACGTGAAACGGTTGAAATTGCAAAGGAGATGGAACTTCTTCTTTCATCCGGCAAGGAATTGTATGAAGATGTAGCAAAGAAACGGGAGCTTTTGATGCGGTACTGCGATACATGCAGACATACATTATCCGGCGAGAAAACTGAAATTGCTATTGACACATTGATTGAGAATCTTCGTGAAAAGGCAGATTGGATGCGTGATCATATCCGTAATACGGAGTGGGTACAGACAGCAGCCGGAGACGGATTCTTCAATGGATACTATGACAATTCCTGCAATGCCGTTGAGGGAGAGATAAATGGTGATGTCCGTATGATGCTTACATCCCAGGTATTTACAATTATGTCAAAGACAGCAACGGATGAGCAGGTTGCGGAAATCGTAAAATCAGCAGACAAATATTTGTATGATAAATCCGTTGGAGGCTATCGGCTGAATACAGACTTCCATGAGGTCAAAATGGATCTTGGAAGAATGTTTGGATTTGCATATGGTCACAAGGAAAACGGAGCCGTCTTCTGCCATATGGCAACGATGTTCGGAAATGCACTTTATACAAGGGGCTTTGCAAAAGAGGCTTATAAGGTGTTCAACACATTGTTCGAGCATTGTAATGATGTGGAAAAGAGCCGTATTTATCCGGGCGTGCCGGAGTATATTGACGCGAAGGGACGCGGCGTTTATCACTATCTGACCGGTGCCGCAAGCTGGCTTTTGGTAACAGTGATTACACAGATGTTCGGCGTGCGTGGAGAGCTCGGAGATTTGGCATTTTGTCCGCAGCTTCTACCGGAGCAGTTTGACGAAAACGGAGAAGCAGGTCTTTCGATGATTTTTGCGGACAGAAATGTAAAAATTGTGATGAAGAATCCGGCAGGAAAGGCACCGTCTGATTACAAGTTAAGTGCAATTGCAATCGACGGAGAGTCATACAGTTTTGACTTGTCAAAGCCGGTTATTAAGCGGAGCGATATTGAAGCACTGAGTAAAGGTAACGAACACGAAATCGTAGTACAACTTTCATAAAAAAGAATGAGATGATATAGGAGATGCGTATGGAAGGAATTGAAATTATTGATTTTCAGCCGGAGGGCTACAAGCCTTTAGTTGATTATGAGAGCTGGCGGGTTGCAGTTTTGAAATTCTGTGATGACCTGTTGATTGAAAATGTAAAGACCATGCAGAAGCACTTATACACGGATGAGGTGTTTGTGCTTGTACAGGGACATTGTACATTGTTCCTTGCAGGTGAGGGTGATGCGCCGGGACATATTGCTGCCGTTCCGATGGAACCGCACAAAATCTATAATATAAAAAAGGGCACGTGGCATAATCATATTATGGATGCGGACGGAGAGGTTGTAATCGTGGAAAATCGTGACACCTGTGATGATAATTCTCCGATTGTTCCATTGACACAGGAACAGCTTGTCGAGCTGGCACAATCCGTTTAACCTGAAAGGAGATTTTTCGTATGTTTGACGATAAAAATCGTTTTATAATTGACAACTATAATAAGAAGTCCTGCTTTGCAAGCTTCTTGCCGGGTATCAGTGGGATTCATGGTACGCCGCTTTGGAATTTTTATGTAAATCGGGGACAGGCTATCTGCAGCTTTGGCTCTGAGAACAAGGATCATTCCATCATGGAATTTTATCCGGCGCATCAGTCGTACCAGTTTACTAAAACGATGGGCTTTCGTACCTTTTTAAAGGTGGACGGCGCCTTTTATGAGCCATTTGTGGATGACGATATGCCGCATAAAATGTACATCGGCATGAATGAACTTGAGATTGAAGAGACGAACGAGAAACTCGGTATTCGTGTCAATGTCCTATATTATACAATGCCGAAGGAACGGCTTGCCGGACTTGTCCGGACCGTTTCGATTAGCAGTCTGGACGGAAAGACAAAGAATGTCGAGGTGCTTGATGGTATGCCTGCACTGCTTCCGTATGGAATTGAGTTGAAGGATATGAAGGAGACGGCACAGACGACAAAGGCATGGATGCAGGTGGAGGATGTGCAGGAGAAACTGCCGTTTTACCGTGTGAGAATTGCACTTGCCGATGCGGCAGAGGTGTCCGAGGTCGAGGCAGGAAACTTTATGATTTCCGTGAATGCATCCGGAGAAAAGCTTCCGATTATTGCGGATCCGGAATTGGTGTTTGATTATGATACAAGCTGTGCAAAGCCGGTTCGTTTCCTTCAGACAGAGGTCATGGCATTGTCAAAGGAACATCAACTAAGCGCGAATCAGGTGCCTTGCGGATTTGCCTGTATACATGAACAAATTAAAGATGCTTATACGTTTTATTCGATTATCGGGCAGGCAGGAACAAAGGAATTGTTCCATACATTTGCGGATAGAAAGTTGGATGCGTCCTATTTTGCAGATAAGCATACAGAGAATGATGCAATCATCGATGAATTGTCAGATATGATTGCAACAAAGACGGCAGACCCTGTGTTTGATGCTTACTGCAAGCAGACATATATTGACAATGTTCTCCGCGGCGGTTATCCGATTGAGCTTCCGGGCGGACATATCTTTTATGTGTATTCGAGAAAACACGGGGATGTAGAACGTGATTACAATTTCTTCTCCATGCTGCCGGAATATTATTCTCAGGGAAACGGAAATTTCCGTGATGTGAATCAGAACCGAAGAAGTGATATCTTCTTTGCAAATTTTGTAGGAGATTACAATATCAAAGTATTTTATGACTTACTTCAGTTAGATGGTTATAATCCGCTTCAGGTAAAGCAGATTACCTATACATTAAAAGCAGAAGAAAAAGATAAGGTGCTTTCACTTGTGACAGAAAACCGGGATGTCCTTGAAGCGTTGTTCGAAAAGCCGTTTACACCGGGAAAGCTGTATGCGGAAATCTATAATCGGAAGATAGGTCTTTCTATTGCGGAGGATGCATTTTTTGCAGCAGTCATGGAAAACAGTGTGGAAAATCTGAACGCAGATTTTGGTGAGGGCTACTGGACAGATCACTGGACATACAATCTGGACCTTGTGGATGCGTACCTCTCTGTCTATCCGGAGAATGAGGAAACGCTGTTGTTTGATGATAAGAGCTATACCTATTATGAGTCAAGGGCGACTGTGCTCCCGCGTACAAAACGATATGTCCGTACAGAGAAGGGTGTCAGACAATATCACTCGATTGACGAGGAGAAAAAAGCAGAGGTTACGCATGATAAGGCAAAAATAAAATACGGAAAGGGCGATGTCTATACATCGAATCTTGCTGCCAAGCTTGTTCTTATGAGCACATTAAAATTCGATGCGCTCGATATGCAGGGAATCGGTGTCGAGATGGAAGGCGGCAAACCGGGCTGGTATGACGCTTTAAATGGTATGCCGGGGCTGTTTGGTTCTTCGGTATGCGAGACATATGAGCTTCAGCGGATGCTGCTCTTTTTGCGGGATGAACTGGAAAAATATAATCGTAATGTCGTTGTTCCTTCCGAGCTTGCAGAGCTCTTGTATGAGACAGAGCGTGTGCTGATTGATTATTCGGAAAACAATCGGAATCGTCTCTGGGTGTGGAATTATGTCAATATTGCAAAAGAAGCATATCGGGAAAAGACGGCATTCGGAGTGGACGGTTCTGAGACAGACTTAGAAGTGGAAAAGCTTGTTTCGATTTTAAATCGTATGATTGCATATGTGAAGGAAGGAATCGATACGGCATGTGCGGAACATGGAGGTATCGCTCCGGCATATATGGCATACAGCATGCAGGACTATACAGAAGACCATGGCGTGATTACACCGATGGGCTTTGGCGTTGTTGATATTCCGCTGTTTTTGGAGGGACCGGTACGTTATTTGAAACTGCCAAACGACAAGGAGGAGAAAACTGCGCTTTATGAGAAGGTAAAAGCGTCAGCTATGTATGATACAAAGCTTGATATGTATAAGGTCAATGCGCCGCTTGCGGCTTGTTCGTATGAAATCGGGCGTGCCCGTGCGTTCTCACCGGGATGGCTGGAAAATGAATCCATCTGGCTGCATATGGAATACAAGTATTTGCTGGAATTGTTAAAATCCGGTTTGTATGAACAGTATTTTGCGGATTTAAAGAAGATGGGTGTGCCGTTCCTGTCCTATGAGACTTATGGCAGAAGTCCACTTGAAAATTCATCGTTCCTTGTCAGCAGTGCAAATTTCAATGAAAAAATACACGGCAAGGGCTTTGTAGCGCGTCTGAGCGGATCCACAGCAGAATTTTTGCAGATGTGGGAGCTTATGATGAATGGTGCAGATTTATTTTCATGGAAGGATGGCAAGCTGTTGTTTACACTTTCGCCGGCAATTCCGGAGTATCTGGTCGGTGAGGAAGGCATTGTGGAAGCAACCCTGTTTGGCAAGACTCGGATTGTATATAAGCTTGGCGGAAAACGGGATGTAATTCCGGGACAATATACGATTAAACGCTTTGTGCTTGTAGAAGCGGACGGAACTGCTAAAAACTGTGAAGGCTCTTATGTGACAGGGAAGGATGCAGAGCTTGTTCGTGATGGAAAGATTGCTGAAATACAGGTTGAAATAGAGCAATGATAGAAAATTCGTGACAAGCATAAAAAAGTTATATATAATATTGCAATAATTGTATGTGAAAAGGGAATTCTATATGAGTAAAAGAAGATGTGTCAAAAGTGTGTTGTGCAGTGGATTACTGACGATAGCACTTGTGCTTGGATTGATGTTTGTGCCTGTACTTGATACGAAGGCAGCAGGGGCAGTGCCTTCTGTGTCATATTTTGTGCATGCACAGACATACGGCTGGATGCAACCGAAGAAAAACGGAGAGAGCGCCGGGACGACCGGACAGGGAAAACGTCTGGAGGCAATCTCAATCGCAATGAATTTAAACGGTGTTGTGGCAGAGGACGGAACAGCCATGACCGGAGATTTACAGTACCGTGTGCATGCACAGACATACGGTTGGATGGATTGGAAGCACGCGGATACAAGCGGAGCTGCATCTGCAAGCTTAATAAACAGACATGTATATGCCGGAACAACCGGACAGGCAAAACGTTTAGAGGCAATCCAGATAAAGCTGACCGGTAAAATAGCAGAGGAATACGAGGTGCTTTATCGTGTACATATGCAGACATATGGCTGGTCTAACTGGACCAGAAATGGTGAGACTGCCGGAACGACCGGACAGGGAAAGCGTTTAGAGGCAATCCAGATAAAATTCATCAGAAGGACGAGTGCGCAGGATGCAAGCATTTCTTATAGCGTACATGCACAGACATATGGCTGGATGAATCCGGTGGGAAATGGTGTAACTGCCGGAACAACCGGACAGAGAAAGCGTCTGGAGGCGATTAAAATCAATCTCCAAACGACCGGAGTGTCCGGCGGCATTGAGTACAGCACGCATGTACAGTCCTATGGTTGGACTAAAACGGTGTCAAACGGCGCGGCAGGCGGAACGACCGGACAGGGCAAACGTATGGAAGCAATCCGGATTAATTTGACCGGGGATGTTTCTGCATATTATGATATTTATTACCGGGTGCACAGTCAGGGCTATGGATGGCTTGATTGGGCGAAAAACGGACAGGCAGCAGGAACAGAGGCAGGCGCATTGCGTATGGAAGCCATTCAGATTAAACTTGTGAGAAAGGGCGAAGCTGCACCGGGAAATACAGGGCGGCCGTTTGTTACCGTTTTACCGGAGAAATCGACCAAGGATACATATGTGATAAAGGTTAACCGGGAGGCTTGCTGTGTAACAGTTTATCGGGAAGGCGTTGCCGTCAAGGCGATGGCGTGTTCGCCTGGGGATGCGACACCGACCGGAACGTTTGCAATCGGAGGTCAGTGGCGCTGGAATACATTGCTGGGAGGCGTTCAGGGACAGTATTGCTCACAGATAAGCGGAAATTATTTGTTCCATTCTGTTTTATTTACGGAGCGTAATCCGAGGACCCTGACAGCGAGTAGTTATAATAATCTTGGACAGCGCGTTTCACATGGC
Organism: uncultured Bacteroides sp.; assembly: GCA_964563955.1. Taxonomy (GTDB): domain Bacteria; phylum Bacillota; class Clostridia; order Lachnospirales; family Lachnospiraceae; genus Coprococcus_C. The sequence goes on from CAZLZH010000035.1 coordinate 10,066, forward strand.
TGTGTGCGTCTTCGTGTTGCAGATGCAAAGTGGATATACGATAATTGTCCAACCGGCACAAAGGTTATCATTTATAATTCGAGTGATCCGGGGCCGCTTGGGAAACCGGTTTATGATAAGATTCCCGGCGGACAGACATGGGATCCGTCTGATCCGTCATTATAATAATTAAAGAGAAAAGGGGCGGTCGCACCGGAACAATCGAGTTTCCGGTGCGTCTGTCGTGTTTTTCGGAGGCAGTATGTACGTAGAGGAACAGCGCAGAAGGGCGTTGAGCTTACTTGCAAATTTGATAATATGGGTGTTTGAAGCGGTTGCATTCGGTGTTGTGTGGTTTGGTGAATATCACAATCCGATGCTGTTTCGCGGAAACTATGCGGTGATTGGGCTTTATGCCGTATTTATGTATCTCATCACACGGAGCTTTAACGGATACAAGCTCAGCTATATGCGTGTTATGGATTTGTGTCTGTCGCATGCGCTGGCAATCGTGACCGGAGGCGTGGTAGCATACATTTTTATCTGTATGGTATCGCGGGATTATATGAATGTTATTCCGGTTGTCATCATGGCAGCAATCCAAATCGTGTTTGAAGTTTTATGGGTTGTTTTAGTCCAGCATCTGTATATTATTTTCTTCCCGCCGAGGAAACTGATTTTGATATATGGAAATTATCCGCCGGAAGCATTTTTAGTGAAATTGAATGCGAGACACGACAGATACCAGGTGTGTGAGGTGCTCAATTATCAACAGGGTATGGAGAAAATACAGCAGGATGTGTTGGATTTTGAAGGTGTCGTGCTGTATGACCTGCCGTCTGATGACCGAAATACAATCATAAAATATTGTTTCAAGCATTCGATACGAACGTATGTAATTCCGAAAATTACAGATATTATCATGAAGGGCTCCGATGATATGCATTTGGTTGATACACCTGTGTTTTTGTCAAGAAATATCGGTCTGCATGCAGATCAGCGGTTTGTAAAGCGTGCGATGGATATTTTGATATCGGGTATCGGGATTGTGGTTGCATCGCCGTTTATGCTGATTATCGCAATGTGCATCAAGCTCTACGACAAGGGACCGGTGTTTTATCGTCAGGTGCGTTTGACGAGGGGCGGTAAAAAGTTTATGATATACAAGTTCCGCAGTATGCGTATGGACGCAGAGGCAGGGGGCGCCCAGCTCGCAAAGAAAAATGATGACCGTGTGACACCGGTCGGAAAAGTACTTCGTAATCTTCATCTCGATGAACTGCCACAGTTGTTCAATGTATTTGTGGGCGATATGTCTATGGTCGGTCCAAGACCGGAGCGGCCGGAGATTTTTGAAAAATATGAGGAGTCGGTTCCGGATTTTGATTTTCGTCTGAAGGTAAAGGCGGGACTGACAGGCTATGCGCAGGTATACGGAAAATATAATACGACACCGATTGACAAGCTAAAGCTTGATTTGACTTATATACAGGAATACTCTTACCGACTGGACCTGAAGCTTTTGCTGCTCACATTCCGGATTGTATTCCGGCGGGAGAGCTCGGAGGGCGTGGACAGTCAACAAAAAACAGCACTAAAGGAGAATAAAAAATGAATGTTGCAATTATTGTTGCCGGAGGCTCCGGACACCGAATGGGACAGGATATCCCAAAGCAGTTTATCAATGTGTATGACAAGCCGGTTCTGATTTATACACTGGAAAGCTTTCAGAGAAATGAATTGATTGATGCGATAGAGGTTGTCTGCATCAAGGATTGGGAAACTGTGCTATGGGCGTATGCAAAGCAGTTTAATATTACAAAGCTGAAATGGGTTATTTTGGGCGGTGATTCCGCACAGGAATCTATTAGAAACGGTGTGTTTCATCTAAAGGATGTCTGCGATGCTAAGGACAATATTATCATACATGACGGAATCCGTCCGCTTGTAGATGATGCTGTGCTTGCAGATGTTATCGACAAATGTAACGAATTTGGAAATGGTGTGACATCACTTCCGTATAATGAACAGATTTTTGTGATAGATGACGAAAAATCAACGACAAAATATATTCCGAGAGAAACCTTGCGACGGGTGTCAACGCCACAGGCATACAAGTTTGATAAGCTTGTGTGGGCGTATGAAAAAGCTTTTTCGGAGGAAATCGGAATTTACGGTTCATCCTATACGAATACGATGATGGTGGAGCTTGGTGAACGTCTGTACTTTGCAAAGGGCTCCGATAAGAATATTAAGCTGACAACGCGGGATGATTTGGAAATCTTCAAAGGCTATCTGACCGCAGAAAAAGATAAGTGGTTGAAATAAAGGGGAAGAACATGCAGTTATATGACAGTGAGCTTTATATGCAGGATGTACGGGACGTTGCATTGCTTCCGCAGTTCCGGACATTTTCGGACACATCGGTTTTGATATCCGGTGGAACCGGTATGATTGGAAGCTTTTTAGTTGACGTTCTTATGCTGAAAAATCGGGAGGAGCATGCAGGGATTCAGGTTTATGTGCTTGGAAGAAGCGAGGAGAAGGCAAGGTCTCGTTTTTCTCTGTATGCAGATATGGAGGAATTTCATTTTATAAAACATGATATCAATATGCCGATTACGAAGGAGTGCGGTCTGCCGGAAACAGTGGAATATATTATCCATGCAGCCAGCAACACACATCCGGTCGCGTATGCAAGTGATCCGATCGGGACAATCTCGGCGAATGTATTCGGTACGGACTATCTGCTTTCTTATGCGGCTTTAGCGCATTGCAAGCGGTTTGTCTTTCTTTCTTCTGTGGAAATTTACGGTGAAAACCGTGGAGATACGGACAAATTTTCGGAGGATTATCTTGGATATATCGACTGTAATACGATGCGTGCAGGATATCCGGAGAGCAAGCGTACCGGAGAGGCACTTTGTCAGGCGTATCGTACACAGAAGCAGATGGATATCGTGATTCCACGTCTTTCCCGTGTGTATGGGCCGACGATGCTGATGTCGGATACAAAGGCACTGTCTCAGTTTATTTTAAAGAGTGTTAAATGTGAGGACATCGTTTTAAAAAGTGAGGGAACACAGGAGTTTTCTTATTGCTATGTGGCAGACTGTGTGGCAGGAATCCAGAAGATAATGACAGATGGCAAAGACGGAGAGGCATACAATGTATGCTCGAAGGATTCCGATGTCAAGCTGCGGGATGTGGCTTCCCTGCTTGCCGGTTATGCAGGAAAACAGGTTATCTTTGACCTGCCGGACGCTGTGGAACAGGCGGGATATTCGAAGGCGACAAAGGCAACGCTTTCCATGTCGAAGGTGGAAGGAATTGGGTTTGAGTCCCGCTTTGATATGGCAGCCGGACTGGAACATACGGTTTTGATTTTACGTGATTTGATGGAGTAACATATGGGAGCAAAAATAAAAGAGTTTCGTCAATACAGTAATCTGTTTTCGGAGCTTGTCAGAAAAGGAATTAAATTAAAATACCGCCGTTCCTATCTCGGCGTGCTTTGGTCTATGGTGGAACCGCTTCTAACGATGATTGTGCTCACTTTAGTATTCGGAACACTGCTTGGACACAAGGAGAAATCATTCCCGGTCTACATTCTGACCGGACGGCTGATGTATACATTGTTTTCGCAGTCCACGACATCTGCTCTGAAGGCGATACGACAGAATGAGGCGATGATTAAGAAGGTATATGTTCCGAAATACTTATATCCTTTGGCAAATATCTGCTTTAATTATATTTTGTTTTTGATTTCCCTGATCGTGCTTGGGGCTGTGTCGCTTGTACTCGGTGTTTATCCGACCTATCGAACCCTGTTTGCGATTGTGCCGCTTGCAGTCCTGTTTTTGTTGTCTGTGGGTGTCGGACTTATACTTGCAACAGTCGGTGTCTATTTTCGGGATATGGAATATTTGTGGAATGTCGGGCTTATGCTTGTCATGTACACATGTGCCATCTTCTATTATCCGGAGAAGATTTTGTCAAGCGGCGTAAGCTGGATTTTGAAGTACAATCCGCTGTTTTGTATTATTTCAAATTTTAGAAGCTGCATATTCGGGGAGAGCATGGATATGTGGATGCTTGCGTACTCCCTTGTGTTTGCACTTTTGTGCATCGTGGTTGGAGAAATCTTTTTCAATAAGAAGCAGGAACAGTTTATTCTGCACTTGTAAGAGCTTTTGGAGGAAAAAACGGATATGTCACAAACGGATGTTATTACGTTATCTCATGTGGGAATGCAGTTTCATTTGAATAAAGAAAAGGTTGACAGTATGAAGGAATATTTTATCAAGCTTATCAAGCGTGATATGAAATATTCGGAATTCTGGGCATTGAAGGATATCAGCTTTACTGTGAAAAAAGGTGACCGTGTCGGAATCCTCGGCTTAAACGGCGCCGGAAAATCCACGCTTATGAAAGTAATCGCGGGTGTGTATAAGGCGACTGAGGGGACGGTTTCACGCAAGGGGGTGCTTGCTCCGATGATTGAGCTTGGCGCCGGATTTGACATGCAGTACACAGGTGCGGAAAATATTTATCTGTATGGTGCGGTACTCGGACATTCGAGAAAATTCATGGAAGAAAAATATGATGAGATTGTCAAATTCTCGGAGCTTGAGAAGTTTATTGATGTTCCGCTTAAAAATTATTCCTCAGGTATGCGGGCGCGGCTCGGGTTTTCTATTGCGACGGTTGTCTGCCCGGATATTCTGATATTGGATGAAGTGCTGTCCGTGGGCGATGCAAAATTCCGGAAAAAGAGTGAAAAGAAGCTGGTTGATATGATGAATACCGGCATTACGGTTCTCTTTGTGTCGCATAATCTGGAACAGGTAAAGCGCATCTGCAACAAGGCGATGATTTTGGAGCATGGAGAGTTGAAGGCATATGGGGATATTGATGAAGTGGCACCGATTTATGAAGAGATGATAAAATAATGGTTAGATTTTACGGAAAACAGATATTAAAAATGCTGGCACAGCACATATTATTTCCTGTATATTATGCATGGCATCGGAGAAAAAAGGTTGTGCCGCATTCGGTTGTGTTTGCGGATGCACACAAGAAGCAGTGCCCGGAACAGATGCGCAGGCTGATGGATGCACTGACGGCGCGCGGATACCATGTCACGACATGCTTTTTTAATCTGGAGACGTGCGGGACGGTTAATGGTATGAAAAAGATGCTGGCGTTTATGAAAGTATATGCAACAGCACGCTTTGTGATTTTGCAGGACAATTTTCTGCCTGTGTCCTCCTGTCGTAAGAGAAAGGGGACAACGGTGATTCAGCTCTGGCATGGGTGCGGAGCATTTAAGAAATTCGGTTATGACGCGGAGGACGATATTCCGCCTTATTATAGAGGAAATGTATATAAAAATTATGATTTAGTTACGGTCAGCAGCCCGTATTGCCTTCCGTATTTCATGTCGGCGATGCGGATTGAAGATAAAAAGACCGTGCAGGCACTTGGAAGCAGCTTTACCGATTGTTACTTTGATGCAGCTTATCGGGAACAGGTGCTTAAGAAATTTGAAGAACATTACGGACCGAAAAACGATCGACGCGTCATTGTATGGGCGCCTACCTTTCGCGGGAATGCAGGGCAGCAGGAAAAATCGGGACTTCCGGGAGAAACCTTTATTGATGCACTTGCCCAAAATCCTGATTATATGGTAATAAAAAGTCTGCATCCGCATATGATGCATGGAAAGACACCGCAGCTTCGCACAAGTGAGCTTTTGCTTGTGGCGGATATATTGATTACAGATTATTCTTCCGTATTTTTTGAATATTTGCTTGTAGATAAGCCCATTATATTTTTTGCACCGGATTATGAGACATATAAAAAACGTGGCTGGTATCTGGATTATAAAGATTTGCCGGGGCAGATTGTGACAGATGCGTCTGAGCTGCCACAGGCAGTTGACGGTGCGTTTCGGGAAACAGAGGTTGGCGCATCGTTGATTCAAAAGAGAGAGCAGTTTCGTGAGCGGTATATGAGCAGCTGCGACGGTAATGCGACGAAACGTATTATAAAATATATGGTAACCGAGGAGAAAAAGCATTTATGCTAGGAAAGCTATTTAAAAGATTTAAAAAGACAAAACTGTTTAAAACGATACAGAAAACGATTCCTTATAGAGCGGCAAGGAAGGTATATCGTGCCTGTCGCAAGAGGTTTCGAGCGGTTTATAAATATGAAATGCTTCGAAAGCACTATCCAAAGCTTTATGAAAAGCATGTAAATGGGCAGGTGAATGAAAAGAAGGTCGTGTTTATCGAGGTGCGTGAGCCAAAGATCAGTGACAGCTTTTCCCTGTTGTATCAGCGCGTGCAGGAGGCAAAGCAATTTGAAATTCATACACATTTTCTAAGATCCGGTTTTTCAAAGCGAAAGGATTATCGACATGCATGTGAAGCGATGATTTGTGATATTGCGGATGCAAAGTATATCTTTTTAAACGAGTCATCGGAGGTGATTGCATGTCTGCCGATGCGGAAGGAGACGATTGTCACGCAGCTCTGGCATGCATGCGGAGCCTTTAAGAAGTTCGGTATGAGTACTGCTGAGCTGATATTCGGCGATGATAAAAAAACGCTTGAAAAATATCCATATCACAAAAACTATACACATGTGACTGTCAGCTCGCCGGAGGTAGTCTGGGCGTATGAGGAGGCAATGTCGCTTCAAAAACAGAAGGGTGTAGTTGTACCGGTTGGTGTTTCCCGGACGGATATTTTTTATGATGAGGCGGAAAAACAGACAGCATATGAAAAGCTGATACGGATTATTCCGCAGGCAAAAGATAAAAAAGTCATCTTATATGCGCCGACCTTCCGCGGACGCGTGGCAAAAGCAAAGACACCGGACAAGCTAGATATTGCAGCCTTCGGAGATATGTTCCGAAAGGACTATGTTCTGCTGTTTAAGCTGCATCCGTTCGTAAAAAAACGGACACAGATTCCGGAGGGCTATGAGGATTTTGCATTTGACTGTACGGATGATATGACGATTGAAGAGCTGTTGTTTGTGTCGGATATTTGCATTTCGGATTATTCATCGCTAGTGTTTGAGTATTCCTTGTTCGAAAGACCGATGCTCTTTTTTGCATACGATCTGGACGATTATTATGACTGGCGTGGATTTTATTATGATTATCGGGAGTTTGTTCCGGGACCGATATACACGACAAATGAGGAGATGATCGATTACATTTCCCATGTTGAAGAGCGATTTGACAAGGAACAGGTACGTATGTTCCGTGATAAATATATGTCGGCATGTGACGGTCATGCAACCGACCGGATCTGGAAAATGGTATTTGAGGAGAAGCTCTGATGATGGTATCAGTCATTATACCTGTTTACAACGCAGAAAAATATGTAAGAGAGGCGCTGGATTCTGTTTTAAAACAGGATGTTTCACTGGAGATTCTCGCATTGGATGATGGTTCTGACGATGCTTCCGTGGAGTGTATCAAGACATGGATTTTTGAGAATGAGGAGAAGCTGTTAGAGAGACGCATCGATGTAGGGCTGGTGGAAAATCCTTCGAATCTCGGTGTTGCCGAAACGCGAAATCAGGGGGTATTGCTTGCACGAGGGGAATATGTTGCCTTTTTGGATGCGGACGACCGGTTTGCAGACGGCAAATTAAAAAAGCAACTGTCACTATTAAAAAAGACCGGGGCATGCCTTTGTAATACGGGGCGTGTACTGATTCGACCGGATGGAAGCAGTACCGGAATTATCATTGAGACACCATGTAAGATCACACGAAAAAAACTGGAGAAGAGCAATTATATCAATTGTTCATCAGTTGTGGCAAGACGCGATGTTATGCTGCGATTCCCGATGGAACACAGCGAAGTGCATGAGGATTATCTGACATGGCTGAAGCTCCTGAAGCAATATGAGTATGTTGTCGGAATCAATGAGCCTCTTTTGGAATACCGCTTGTCCGAGCAGGGAAAGTCCAGGAACAAATGGAAATCAACATGTATGACATACCATACATATCGCTATGCGGGATATCCGTTTTTCCGGTCTGTCTGTATGATGGTTTCATATACGATACAGGGATTCAGAAAATATAAGATGCTAAAAAAACACTGAATTTTCAATTTGTCTGACGAATCAAACATTGATTTTAGCGACAATATGAGATATGATAGAAAAGAACGGCTGTGCCGAATATAAGGTTGAGAGGTATGGATATGGTTGACGAGAAGAAAACCATCCTTATGACAAAGCTTGCAATTTTTGAAAAGCAGGAAAAGAGTAAGAGTCTGGTCGTAAGTAAATATTACAGAAATGATTATGTCCGTTATAATGTATTAAAAACATGGGTGGCAGTCACGATTCTTTATTGGTGTCTGATCGCCGGATATGTTTTTATGCAGTTTGATGTTATATTAAGCAAGCTGAATGATTTGGATTATTTTGCGATAGTATACAAGATGCTTGGCGGATATGCCGTCGTTTGTCTGATTTATTTTTTGTTTTCGTATTTGCTTTATAACTATCGATATAAAAAAGCAAAAAAAGGACTTGTCGAATACAATGTCAATTTGAAAAAGCTGATTCATGCAGATGATGAGCCGGTTGCGCCGAAGCGTGTACTTGATGGCAATCGTACAACGGATGATATGACGGCAGCAAGAACCCCGGCATCCCCGCAGCAAAAGCGGGCAAATGTCAGCCGTTCTGCTATGGTGCAACGCCAGCTCGAAGCAGAGCAGGAACGGAAAAATCAGGAAATTATTGAGAATGTCAAGAAAAGAAATGAACGTGTGTCTGCAAAGCAGGAGGAAGAGCTTCGGAGACAGCGTCAGATGGACGAGGAGCGGCGGAGAATTCGTGAGCGTCGGGAGCGGCTGGAACGGGAACAGCTGGAGAAGCTGAGACAGGAACGTTTACAGCAGAGCATGTACCGGGAAAACCATGAATATGATATGAACAGATCAAACGGTACAGGAAGGGGAGATAAGTAATGTCAGGTATATTAGCAGTTAGAGATTCTATACGGGATTTTTTGAGAAAATACGATGAGGTGACAACACCGCTTTTCCGGTTTTTATGTTCCTTTATTATGTTTTCCTGTATCAATTCCCTGTTTGGATATTCAGACTTTTTCCAGAGAGGTATCGTTACATTTTTATTGTCTGTTATAAGCGAACTTGTTTCCGGTGCGGTTGTTGTTTTTCTTGCCGGTATTGTTGTGGCAATCAGTTGTTTTTCGGTATCTGTTGATGTAGGAGTCTTATTCCTTGTGTTGTTTATTGTTTTGTACTGTTCTTATATGCGGATGTTTCCGGATAAAGGGTATGTGCTTGCACTTGTACCAATCCTGTATCTGTTGAGGATTCCGTTTGCAGCTCCGGTTTTGGTTGCGGTTTTTGCCGGATTTTCCGGTGCAGTACCGGCAGCATTCGGTGTTGTGCTTTACTATTTTTCGCAATATGTGCGTCAGGCACAGGAGACACTTTTGCTTGCGGAGGATGAAGATTTTCAGGCATATGCATACATAGTTAATACGATTTTGAAAGATAAGGATATGCTGCTGGCAGTCATTGCATTTGCAATTGTTGTTATGCTGACGTCATTGATTTATCGTATGAGATTTGATTATGCGTGGTATGTGGCAATCGGTGTCGGTTCTATCTTGACCATTTTGATATTTATGGTTTGCGGTATGGTAATTGATGTGGATGTCCCTATGGGCAGCCTTGTACTTGGGGCAGTGCTTGCTGCGGTTATCGGCTGTATCGTTCAGGTATGTAAGGGCATTGTCGATTATTCACGCAAGGAATCCGTACAGTTTGAGGATGATGAATATTATTATTATGTAAAAGCAATTCCGAAGTTCAATGTGGCACAGAAAAATAAGAGTGTTAAAAACATGACGGAGGAGGAGCAGACATCAAACAAGCGTACCGATAGAAATGAAGAAGCAAGACAGCGCGTGGCACAGAGAACCGGTCAGACAGGAAATTCACAGAGAAGAACAGGTCAGACGGATAGAGCGCAGGGTACAGGCAGACAGAGAGCTGATGCGCAGAACGGCTCTGCAAACAGAAATCGGAACGGGCAGGAACGTAGATAGAGAGCGTCAGAATATTAAGGGGTGTTAGTTTGAAAAAGTTACTCACAACATTAAGTGTATATTTTGACTGGTTTTATTTCCCGAAGATACACGTGACGGATGTGATAGAAATCATCATCCTGTCGTATCTCATTTACCATGTCATGATATGGTTTAAGAAGACGAGGGCATGGACCTTGTTTAAAGGAATTGTTGTGCTTGTAATTTTTGTCGGATTGGCATCTCTTTTTCGTATGAATACGATTTTGTGGATTTTCCGTAATACGATCAGTGTCGGCATTATTGCGGTTATCATTTTGTTCCAGCCGGAGCTCCGGCGTGCATTGGAGGAGCTTGGACGAAAGAAAATCCTGGCAGATGTGCTTGTGCGTGAGGACAAAAATATTCACTTGGAGCGTGTCAACAACCATACGATTGACGAGCTTGTTGCGGCATCTATCGAGATGGGAAAGGTGAAAACAGGCGCACTCATAGTCATTGAGCAGGACGTTGCGCTCGGCGAATATGAGAATACCGGAATTTTGATTGATTCCGTACTGACGAGACAGTTGTTAATCAATATATTTGAAAAAAATACACCGCTGCATGATGGGGCGGTCATTATCCGCGATAACCGTGTGCTTGCGGCAACGTGTTATCTGCCATTGACAGAGCGTGTGGATTTGAATAAAGAGCTTGGCACAAGGCATCGTGCGGCTGTCGGTATCAGCGAGGTATCAGACAGTATGACGATTGTTGTGTCAGAGGAAACCGGTGAGATATCGATTGCGTATGGAGGAACGCTGTATCGCAATCTGGATGCAACGGAACTCAGAAAGCAGATTACCTCTTTGCAACCGGCGATTGTGGAGCACAGACGTGCAAGACTTCGGAAGGGAGGAAAGAAGCATGCAAAAAAAGGATAAGTCCAATAATCATCTTGGCTATAAAATTCTTTCCGTTATTCTGGCAGTTGTTGCATGGCTTGCAGTTGCAAATATATCGGATTATCAGACAACCAGAGAGATTTCCGGAATCCCGGTCACGCAGATTAACGGGGATGTCCTTGAGGAACTGGATCAGGTGTATGATGTGGCATCCGGCGATACGGTTGATATCGTATTGAAGGGACGCCGATCGGTTGTCGGTTCTCTCAGCAAGGATGATTTCATTGCAACAGCAGATTTGTCGACGATGTCAATCACGAATTCTGTTCCGATTGTTGTGACGACAAAGGACAGCTCTATCCAAAGCGAGATTGATATTACATGTGTGAACGGCACTATGATATTGAATTTGGAGGATAAGATTTCGGAGCAGTTCCCGGTAAAGGTTGTAACGAACGGTGCAGCGAAGGAAGGGTATGCTGTCGGCGGTGTAGCATCCGATCCGAATATTATAAAGGTAGAAGGACCGAAAAGTGCGGTTGAAAAAATTACGGAAGTAAGAGTGACGGTCGATGTAGAGGGCAAGAAGGAATCCTTCAGCACAGAATCGGAAATCAGTCTATATGATGCATACGGTGAAGAAATAACAAACGAGAAAATCAGTATCAATGTCCAGACAGCTAAGGCAGATATCTCGATTTACAAGACTAAAACTGTGCCGGTCAATGTGGAGCTTCGCGGAACGGCAGGAGAAGGATATGGTGTAGAAAGCGTAGTATATCAGCCTCAGAATGTGGAAATCGTAGGCCCGGAGGATGTACTGGCAGATATGGATGGTATTGAGATTGATGATATTTCTGTGAGCGGCATGACAGAGAATTTCCAGAGTGAGGTCGATATACGTGACTATCTTCCGGAGGGTGTGTCGGTTGTGAATCTGGCACCGGAGTTTGGGGTAAATGTTTCCATCTCTAAATTATCGGAGAAGGTGCTGACTCCTTCCGAGAACGGATTTATTTTGGACAACCAGGAAGATGGCTATCAATACGATATAACGGCTGAAAATTACCGAATTACGGTATATGGATTTGCAGATGTCGTGTCATCTGTTACGATTGAGGATGTGAAGCCGACGATTAACTGTTCATCGCTTCCGACCGGAAATCATAACAATGTGCCGGTTAAATTAGAAGAAATTGAAGGAATTACATACGATACGAGCGGTTCTGTCAGTGTCAGTGTGACATCCTCGGATAAATAGTTAAGCATATGTAAGAAAGGTGTGGTAGCATGGAGGAAATAGAAAGGTTCAAGCAGGCTGTAGATGAATGTAATTACATTGTGTTTTTTGGCGGTGCAGGAGTTTCTACAGAGAGTGGAATTCCGGATTTCCGAAGTGTAGATGGTCTGTATAATCAAAAATATGCGTATCCGCCGGAGACGATTGTCAGCCACAGCTTCTATATGCAGAGAACTGAGGAGTTTTATGATTTTTATAAAGAGAAGATGCTGTTTCCACAGGCACAGCCGAATGCAGCTCACAAGAAGCTTGCAGAGCTGGAGGAACAGGGAAAATTAAAGGCTGTCGTGACGCAGAATATTGATGGTCTGCATCAAAAGGCGGGCAGTAAGGAAGTGCTGGAGCTGCATGGCTCCGTTCATAGAAATTACTGTACAGGATGTGGGAAGTTTTTTCCGCTTTCTTACGTGGTAGAAGCAGATGGTGTTCCGAAATGTGATGCATGTGGTGCGACGATAAAACCGGATGTTGTGCTTTACGAGGAGGGCTTGGATCAGGATATTTTGAGCCGGACGGTTCGACATATATCCAATGCCGATATGTTGATTATTGGCGGTACATCGCTTGCAGTTTATCCGGCGGCAGGATTGATTGATTATTTTCACGGGAAATATTTGGTAGTTGTCAATATGGCACCTACCCCGCGTGACCGTTCTGCAAACATTGTCATCAACGGAAAAATCGGTGAGGTTTTCTCCCAATTATAAATATAGGGTTGTAAGAAGGACGAAAACGTTGTAATATGTACAGGTAAATAAGAACTCGGGGCGAGGTGTAATTCCTCACCGGCGGTAAAGCCCGCGCGCTGCATGACAGCATGATTTGGTGTGATTCCAAAGCCGACAGTATAGTCTGGATGAGAGAGTGGATAAGGATAGGAAGCGGAGATTTCCGGCTTCTTTTCATTGAGAGAATTGGATGCCCCGACAGTGTTTGTCGGGGCGTTTTTTGAAACAATGAACAGTGTGAGGTGAAAGCAGATATGGCATATAAAAAAGAGTATATGGAGCTTGCGATTTCTCTTGCAAAAAAGGGTATCGGAGCAGTCAATCCGAATCCACTTGTCGGAGCGGTTATTGTCAAGGACGATAAGATTATCGGGCAGGGATATCATGCACGATATGGAGATCTTCACGCAGAGCGGGCAGCATTTGCAAATCTGACGGAGGATGCGGAAGGCGCGGAGCTGTATGTGACGCTTGAGCCTTGCTGCCATTTCGGAAAGCAGCCGCCATGTACACAGGCAATCGTTGAACACAAAATTAAAAAGGTGTATGTAGGTTCGGATGATCCGAATGAGATGGTTGCAGGAAAAGGAATTTCCTTTTTGCGTGAGCATGGCATTGAGGTTGAGACCGGTGTGATGAAGGATGCGTGTGATGCGATTAATCCCGTGTTTTTTCATTATATTACAAAAAAGACGCCATATGTCGTGATGAAATATGCGATGACGCTGGATGGAAAAATCGCAACCTATACAGGAAAAAGCAAGTGGATTACTGCGGATGCCGCAAGAATGCGCGTGCAGGAATGCAGGAATGCATATATGGGAATTATGGCGGGCATCGGGACGGTGCTTGCGGATAATCCGCAGCTTACATGCAGACTTCCGGAAGGAAGAAATCCGATTCGGATTGTGTGTGACAGTCATCTGCGTATACCGGAAGATTGTACACTTGTACAGACGGCAAAGGAAGTGCAAACGATTGTAGCAGTGCTTGCGGCTTCCTTGCAGGAGCAAAAAGAAAAAGCAGAGAGGTTGCAAAAATCAGGCATTACATTTCTTGTCTGTAATGAGGATGAAAAGCATGTGGATTTGCAGGATTTGATGCAAAAGCTCGGTGCGTATGGAATCGACAGCATACTTTTAGAGGGCAGTGGAACACTAAATTATAGTGCGCTTCAAAAGGATATCGTGCAGGAGCTTCAGGTATATATTGCACCGAAGCTGTTCGGTGGCGCGGATGCAAAAACGGCCGTAGAAGGACATGGCGTCGAAAGCCCTGACGAAGCGTTTCATTTCCAACTGGCGGATATGGAACAAATCGGAGAAGATTTACTGCTTCGGTATGTAAGATAAAAACAACAATATAAATAATCAGAAAAGAAGGAATGTTATGTTTACAGGAATTATAGAAGAAGTCGGTAAGCTTGTTTCAATTAAAAAGGCTGCGAAATCGGCAGTGCTTGCAATCGAAGCGCCTTTTATCTTACAGGATGCAAAGGTGGGAGACAGCATTGCAGTAAACGGAATCTGTCTTACGGCGACAACAATCACAGGAAATGTATTCACAGCGGATGTTATGGCAGAGACGATGCGTCGTACATCCCTTGGTGAGCTTCGTGCAAGCGGGGCGGTTAATCTGGAACGGGCGATGGCGGCAAATGGCAGATTTGGCGGGCATATTGTATCAGGGCATATCGACGGAACGGGTACGATAACGGATATGCGTCAGGAAGAAAATGCGGTATGGGTAACGATTTCGGCAGATGCCCCGGTTATGCGCTATATTATCGAAAAGGGGTCTGTTGCGATTGACGGAATCAGTCTGACCGTAGCAACAGTCTCGAAAAAAGAGTTTCAGGTGTCTGTCATTCCGCATACGAGGCAGGAAACAACCCTTCTCACAAAAAAGGTGGGAGAGAAGGTCAATTTGGAAAATGATGTGGTAGGAAAATACGTCGACCACCTCATGCATTTTGATGCGGGTAAGCAGGAAGACGGGAAGCGGACATCTGCGGTAGATATGGGATTTTTGGCAGAACACGGATTTTTATAATTTCAGGAGGAAAGATGATGGAATTCAACAGTATAGAAGAAATTGCAGAGGAATTAAAACAAGGAAAATGTGTCGTCATTATGGACGATGAGAATCGGGAAAACGAGGGGGATGTCATTTGCGCGGCAGAGTTTGCAACGACCGAGAATGTCAATTTTATGGCAAGCTATGCAAAGGGCTTGATTTGCATGCCGATGGCACAGGAATACACAGATAAGCTCAATCTTCCGCAGATGTGCATTACTAATACAGACAATCATTGTACGGCATTTTCCGTGTCGGTTGACCATGTGAGCACGACAACCGGAATTTCCGCTTATGAGCGTGGAATTACGGCGCGTAAATTTGTGGAGGATGATGCAAAGCCGGATGATTTCAGAAGGCCGGGGCATATGTTTCCTCTTGAGGCAAGACCGGGCGGCGTCATCGAGCGTCAGGGGCATACCGAGGCAACCGTGGATTTGATGAAGATTGCTGGTTTAAAGCCGGTCGGACTTTGCTGCGAGATTATGCGTGATGACGGCATGATGGCAAGACGTGATGACCTGATGGCATTTGCAAAGGAGCACAATCTGAAGATTTCAACGGTAGAAAAGCTGATTCAGTACAGAAAAGAGCATGAAGTATTTGTGGAGTGTGTTGCTAAGGCGAAGATGCCGACACGGTATGGAGAGTTCATGATTTATGGCTATATTAACAAGTTGAACGGAGAGCATCATGTTGCACTTGTGAAGGGTGATATTACAGATGGGGAACCGGTGCTTTGCCGTGTGCATTCGGAATGTCTGACCGGAGACGCATTAGGCTCTGCACGTTGTGACTGCGGGCAGCAGTATGACGCAGCCATGAAGCAGATTGCAGAGGAAGGCAGAGGCGTGCTGTTGTATTTGCGACAGGAGGGGCGTGGAATCGGACTTATTAACAAGATTCGTGCATATGCACTTCAGGATCAGGGACTTGACACGGTGCAGGCGAATCTGGAATTGGGCTTCCCGGAGGATGCAAGAGACTACACGATTGGAAAACAGATACTCGTTGATTTAGGGGTAAAGAAAATGCGCCTTATGACAAATAATCCATTGAAGGTTTACGGTTTGGAGGGCTATGGACTTAGTATCGTAGAGCGTGTTCCGATTATTATGAAGCCGGGTAAATATGATGAGTTTTATCTGCGGACGAAGCAGGAGAAGATGGGACATCTGCTGAATTACTAGGCATTATATTTATAATGAAAGCGGGGCTGAACGCTCCGTGAATTGCTCTCTGTTTTTGTGCACAAATTTATTGCTGAACGTATTATAACATGTCAATGTACAAATGAAAATCCGGGAAATTCACTTACAAAACGGGATTTTCGTTTACAAAGTGGGAATCTCGCTTACAAAGTGAGATTTTCATTTACAAAATGGGATTTCTGGATTACAAATGGGAATCTCGGACTGCAATTCACCCCGCTATTGAGTAATAGACTGAAAAAATCATGCTATAACAATACAAATGTATTGAAATAGAAATAATTTGGCATTATAATATAGAAAACAAATGGAAGTGAGGTGTTGGATATGTCTAGTACAATTCAGGTCAGAGTAGAAGACGAGTTAAAGAATAAATCAGATGCTTTATTTAAGGATTTGGGTACAGATACAACAACGGCAAT
>CAZLZH010000036.1:0-24913 GCA_964563955.1 uncultured Bacteroides sp.
CTTTGAAATATTTGCAGAGTAAAGTTCTTTCTTTAAAAACTCTCTGATCTTATAGTCCT
The DNA here is from genome assembly GCA_964563955.1 of uncultured Bacteroides sp. Classification (GTDB taxonomy): domain Bacteria; phylum Bacillota; class Clostridia; order Lachnospirales; family Lachnospiraceae; genus Coprococcus_C. The sequence continues at coordinate 60 of CAZLZH010000036.1, forward strand.
CAACAAGGTTATCTGCGAATTCGCCGTCCTTGGTATCAGCATACCACTTTGAATCCCAATCCTTGATGATTCCGACTCTCAAACCATGTGGATTAACCTTCTGTCCCATTGCTTACCTCCTATCTTGCATCCAGCACAACAGTGATGTGGCTTGTTCTCTTCTCGATTCTGTAAGCTCTACCCTGTGCTCTCGGCTGAATTCTCTTCATTGTTGGTCCCTTGTTTGCATAACACTCAGCGATGTAAAGATCTTCAACCTTCATACCGTTGTTGTTCTCTGCATTTGCAATTGCGGACTTCAATAACTTCTCTATAACCTTTGATGCATAACGATTATTGTAAGCAAGAATACCAAGTGCTGAAGTTACATCCTTGCCTCTGATCGCATCTAATACGAAACAAGCCTTAGTTACGGATATTCTTGCGTAAGAAACAGTAGCCTTAGGTCTTGTATCCTTGTTCTCATTTCTGAGTCTCTTAATCTGGGATCTATGTCCTTTTGCCATGAATGTGTCCTCCTTTCGACTTATTTCTTCTTACCCTTTTTCTCATCTTTGCCATGTCCTCTGTATGTTCTTGTAGCAACGAACTCACCAAGCTTATGTCCAACCATATCCTCTGTTACATATACAGGTACATGCTTTCTTCCATCATATACAGCGATTGTATGACCAACGAATGATGGGAAGATGGTGGAACGACGTGACCAGGTTTTAATTACTTCCTTCTTGTTGTCAGCGTTCATAGCATCTATCTTCTTTAATAAATAACCATCTGCAAATGGTCCCTTCTTTAATGAACGAGCCATAACTTACCTCCTTACTTTACGTTCTTACCGTCTCTTGTTCTTACAATATACTTGTTAGACTGCTTGTTCTTCTTTCTCGTCTTAAGTCCCAGTGCCGGCTTACCCCAAGGAGTAGATGGACCGGAACGTCCGATTGGTGCTCTACCTTCACCACCACCATGTGGGTGATCGTTCGGGTTCATAACAGAACCACGTACAGTCGGGCGAATACCCATATGACGCTTACGTCCTGCCTTACCAATGTTAACAAGTCCGTGCTCAATATTTCCAACCTGTCCGATTGTTGCACGACAAACGATAGGAACCATTCTCATCTCGCCGGATGGAAGTCTCAATGTAGCGTACTTACCTTCCTTTGCCATGAGCTGAGCGGAGTTTCCTGCGGAACGTACAAGCTGTGCGCCCTTTCCAGGATAAAGCTCAATATTGTGAATCTCTGTACCAACCGGAATATTTTCCAGCGGCAAAGCGTTACCAACCTTAATCTCAGCATTCGGACCACTCATAAGCTCATCGCCGACCTTTAAGCCAACCGGAGCAATGATGTATGCCTTCTCGCCATCTGCATAATACAGAAGTGCAATGTTTGCTGTTCTGTTCGGGTCATATTCGATTGCAGCTACCTTAGCCGGAACGTCATCCTTTCTTCTCTTGAAGTCGATGATTCTGTACTTCTGTCTTACTGTAATCTTACCCTGATTGTTACGTCCTGCTGTCTTATCCTTCTTTGCAAGGAGGGATTTCTCCGGAGTACTCTTTGTAATCTCCTCAAAATCAAGACCTGACATATTCCTTCTGGAAGGTGTATATGGGTTATATGTCTTAATTCCCATTTTGTTTCTCCTTTCGAACCTCAATTTATTATCGTGCTTTTGTTGCACATAGTTTTATATTTTAAAGACCCTCGAATAACTCGATATCAGCGCTCTCAGCCGTAAGCTGAACGATTGCCTTCTTTGTCTTTGCTGTCTTGCCGTAGGTCATACCACGTCTCTTTGTCTTACCGTCTGCGTTCATTGTGTTGACCTTTGCAACTTTTGCTCCCTCGAACATCTTCTCTACAGCTTCCTTAACCTGAGTCTTAGTAGCTTCCGGATGTACAAGGAAAGTGTACTTCTTCTCAGCCATAGCGTTCATACTCTTCTCTGTAAGAACCGGCTTAAGGATAACGTCATAATATTTAATATCTGCCATTATGCATACACCTCCTCGATTGCTGCAACCGCATCCTTTGTAAGCACAAGTGCATCATACTTCAGGATGTCATATACATTGATTGAATTTGTCATAGCTGTCTTTACTGTTGGGATATTTCTTGCTGAAAGAATGACCTTCTCGTCCTTATCCTTCGTCACAACCAATGCCTTTGGAGCCTTCAGATTGTCAAGAATCTGCGCAAACTTAGAAGTCTTTACCTCATCTAAGTTGAATGCATCCACAACGATCAGCTTGGAATCCTGAACCTTTGAGGTAAGTGCAGACTTCATAGCAATCTGCTTCTCTCTCTTGTTCATCTTCATGGAATAATCTCTTGGCTTTGGTGCAAATACAACACCACCGCCTGTCCACTGCGGAGCTCTTGTTGAACCCTGTCTTGCATGACCGGTTCCCTTCTGTCTCCAAGGCTTTCTTCCGCCACCGGATACTTCAGAACGTGTCTTTGTGCTCTGTGTGCCCTGACGACGATTTGCTAGCTGGCTAACTACTGCCAGATGTACTAAATGCTCATTTATTTCAACACCGAACACGTTGTCGTTAAGCTCAAGCTTTTCTACTTCTTTTCCTTCGATGTTATAAACTGCTACTGTTGCCATCTAATGTTCCTCCTTCCTGAAAGTCCGGCTTATTTGCCACACTTTACTGTTTCCTTAATCATTACTAATGATTTCTTTGGTCCAGGAACGGCACCCTTTACCAAAATTACATTATTCTCAACATCTATCTTAACAATCTCAAGATTCTGTACTGTAACTCTTACATTACCCATATGTCCAGGCATCTTCTTACCCTTGAATACTCTGCCCGGGGTTGTAGCAGAACCATTGGAACCTGCATGACGATGGTACTTGGAACCATGTGCTGAAGGGCCTGACTTCATGCCGTATCTCTTAATACCGCCTGCATATCCTTTACCCTTTGACTTTGCAGTTACATCAATCTTATCGCCTTCTGCAAAGATATCAGCTTTAATCTCGTCACCTGCATTGAACTCTGTTGCATTCTCAAGTCTGAACTCACGAACGAATCTCTTCGGTGTTGTGCCAGCCTTCTTGAAATGTCCAACAGCAGCCTTGCCTGCGCCATGTGGATTTCTGATTACTTTCTTTCCAGAAACATCCTTTGTTGCTACTCTTTCCTTCTTCTCGCCGAATCCAACCTGAACTGCATCGTAACCGTCATTGTCAACTGTTTTTACCTGAGTTACCACGCACGGTCCGGCCTGTAATACTGTTACCGGTGTTAAAACACCATCTTCGTTGAAGATTTGAGTCATTCCGACTTTTGTTGCTAAAATAGCCTTCTTCATTTCTTTTTTCCTCCTAATTTTAATTCACAGCGGATTGCCTGTTCGAAGCAATCATTCTAAATTCGCTTTCGCGTAATTAGGTACTGCAATAAACATTTGTCTGCGGATGAATTACTTCATCTTTACATTAACATATACACCTGCTGATACATCCAGCTTCTGAAGAGCATCAATCGTCTTCTGTGATGGTGTAAGTACATCAATGAGTCTCTTGTGAGTTCTCTGCTCAAACTGCTCTCTGGAATCCTTATACTTATGAACAGCTCTGAGGATTGTGATCTTCTCAACCTTTGTCGGCATTGGAACCGGTCCACTAACCTTTGCTCCCGTACTCTTAATCGTCTCAATAATCTGCTTTGCAGCCTGATCGATTAACTTGTGATCGTACGCCTTCAATGTGATTCTCATTACTTGACTTGCCATAAAAAAAGCCGCCTCCTTTTCGCACTTTTTGTAGTACGACAAGTGGTGACTGTACAACTTTCCCGTGTGTTTCTTACCAAAATTTTAGCTTGCTAAAATTTTCGGTTAGTAAGCAATCTCTGATTGCTTACATCGGTTAGTTCCGACTACGAAAATTTCAACTTTCGGTACCAAAATTTTTGCTTTGCAAAAATTTTAGAAGACACGTCATCTCTGGCATTGCCAGATGGTTATTGAGTACAGTGACTTGTCGCCAGTTATCTTTAATTGACATTCGCTCCACGAAATAACCCATGTCATGCATGGCAACCTCCGCTTCTACGCTATCAATGTCACAGCAACGACTATTATACTCAAAACCATTCTGGAATGCAAGTACTTTTTTTTATTTTTTTCACTATTTATAAATATCGTTATTTTGATCCCCTGTCGTAGCCCCCGGCTGATTCATCATTGCGTCAACCGACGGATTGTATGCATTGCCCATTTGTCCGTTCGCTGCATTTTCAAGCTGTGCTGCTGCAAGCTTCTCTTTTTTTCCCTTCTTTACATTGGCAATAATGCTGATGATACAGATTACAGCCAATACAACAAAGAACAATACATACATCCATGACATAAGCCATGTCTCGGTTGTATCAATCGTTACATAATAGACATCAAATCCGGATTCCGTAAACCCAATCTCGTCCAGATAATCGTCAAAATAACCTTCAATCTCCGGATCCATCGTAGAAACCTTTCCTGTAAGTTCCTCCACATCCGGATAATAATCGGATGTACCGTTCAACACTTCCCATGTAAGTGTTTCCAGATTATCCAGTTCTTCAATCATTTTCTTGTTCTTTACGGTAACGGAAACGGCAGCATCGTTATCAAGCCAAAGAATATAATGATATTCTGTTCCCGATGGAATGAATCCATTGATATAATGCTTTGTCTGCGCATATTTGCCAAGCACAGCATAGTTTTCAACAGTTACATGATCATCCTTCTGCGGTCTGTTCCATTCCTCTGTTCCGCCTATCGTCGTTGTCTTTTTGCTTATCAGATAATCCATGTCTGAAACAAACATTACAAATCCAAGAAACAAAAACAACACTGTTAAAACGGATAAAAGGACGATTGCGCCTGTTCTTTTCTTTCTCTTCTCTTGTTTTTTCATAATTTCCTCTATTCCTCCTCAGCTTTGTACTGTAACAATTTATATATAGAAGGAACAATGCGCAGTTCCTCACACATCTGTTCCACTTCTATCAGACGTTTCTCCCGCTTTTCTTTCGGAATCGCAGCTCTGACCGCGCGAATCAGCAGATTCTTCGGTGAATGTGCAAAATCCACGAATTCCAGCACCTGTGTTTTATACCCGCGGTATGTAAGCATATCTGCCCGTATAGCATCCGTGACAAGTGCCGCCGTCCGTTCCTTTATAATACCATATCGCGTAAGCGGCATCCACACATCTCCCATCAGTTGTGCATTTACCTCATGCTGGCAACACGGAACAGACATGATGTATTTCGCGTTCCAACAAACTGCATTATACAGGGCATAATCGGTTGCCGTATCACACGCATGCAGTGTTACCACCATATCAACCTGCATATCTGTATGATAGCCGTTGATATCCCCGCGCTCAAATACCAGATGCTCATATCCGTATTTTTTTGCCGCAGCATTACAGTTACGGATAACATCCTCCTTCAAATCCAGCCCAATGATATTCGCCTGCTTGCCCTGTATCTCTACGATATAATAATAAAGAATAAATGTCAGATATGATTTTCCGCATCCAAAATCAATAATATTGATGCATTCCTTTTTCTCATCCTTGAGAATATCATCCACCAACTCGACAAATCGGTTAATCTGTCGATATTTGTCATACATGGAACGCACAACCTTACCTTCCTTCGTAAAAATCCCCATATCGACAAGCGGCGGAATTACCTTACCTTCCTCAAGCAGATAGTGTTTCTTCCGGTTATGTGCCTTTTCGCTGCCATCTATACAAAGCGGCAATCCCCGATTACTCCCCGCTTTGTTTGTTGAAAGCTTTGTGGAATTGCGAAGCAGCTTTCCCTTTTTTGTCATACGGAAGCTGTACTCCCGTTCCTGCGTAAACACATTCATCTGGCAAAGCTCCTCCGGAAATGATAAAAGAAGTCTATCCGCCAGCTTTTCTGCATCCACATTCTCCTGAAACACCTGTCTCTCCGTGTAAGATGATATCTGGAAACAATCCTGAGACTGTATTCTTATTTTACGAACCTCCAGCTTTCGATATTTATATGCTTTATCTATCCGGTTGCTTACAATGATACGCTCCGAAGCAGGAAGCAGCCGCTCGATTTCTTCTTTTAAGCTTAACATCGCATCTCCTCTTGTATGTTTTGTAAATACCTCGCATACCTATGCTGAAATCTTACAATTGATGCTTCTCTGTCAGTGCGCGAATCTCTTCTTCCGTTACCTCAAGTTCCTCTGCAATCGTCGCTATATCCTTTCCTTTGGAAAGCTTCTTTGTCACTTGATTCAGTAATGTTTTCTCAATGCCCTGCTCAATTCCTTGCTCAATTCCTTGTTCAATTCCTTGTTCAATTCCAGAAATCAATATATCTCGTTCATGTTCCATGGCAATCATATGTTTAACCTCCACTTCACTATTCTGCTTTATTTCATCCATCATAGCCCGAACTGCACGAAGTTCTTCATTCTTAGCATTTTCCTCTGAGCTATCTACTAAAAATAGTAACATATCTTTCAGTTCTTGACTAGGGATTTCTTTTGTTCCGAAAGCATATAGAAAATATGTAAGGTCTCCATCATCGTATGGCATATCCGGTTCTTCCACACAGCATCTTTTAACTGTATACATCATCCTGTCATACCCAAACGGGTCATATGGTAAAATGAAAATCACAACAACCTTTTCCAGCTTCGCATATGCCTGTCCACTCTTAAATATCGACTTGTCGATAAGAGCATGATAATACCGTGCCCTGCGAAGCTCCTCCTTATTTTCCTTCTTGTACTTGTTCGGTTCCAAATCATAGATTGCCGATTCTACACGGACTTCTACATCTTGCTGTTCTTCTCCGTTGGCATCTGTAAATGTTCTTATGTAAGCATCCATCTGAATTCCATGATTCCTAGGAGTCACTCCCTGTTGAATTTTCTGCGGAATCAATTCCAAATTCCGAATCTTTGTACCGATAATCGGCTCAATAATTGTCCGGCAAAATTGTTTTGCTTTCTCCTGATCCTCCTGCATTGTCAACTCGTTAAACATAAAATTGTCAATTGCGTTCAAATCCTGTAACGCAACCTCAATTGTACTTTGGGTTTCATCTGTTGTCATGTAATATCCCTCCTATCTTGGAATATCCACTCATACATAATTTTCCTTTGGCAAACGAGCGGACACTACTTCATTCAAACAACCGATGAAATACCCACATCAACATAATATGCCCGGTTTTTTTAGGTTGTCAAGCACCAGTTTGTAGCATCAAAAAACAGCGCAAATCCATATCGGTATCTGCGCTGTTTTCTAGTATTCAAGCACTTCCTATTCTGCGGATATTGCGCCCGTCTTTATAATAAATCTTGTGACGCCTGCGTCACCCTCCGCAATACCACCGAAGCTGTCATATTCGGTTGCTGCCTCCATAGCTGCCTGGAGACGTGCAACTGCATCCTTTACATCTCCATTATATGCCTGCACCATCTTTTTAATCGCATCCTGATTCAGAGCGGCAAGGCCTTCATTAAGTGTTCCGGCGCCATCCGAGAGCTGATCTGCTCCATCCGAAAGCTGGGCTGCTCCATCCTTCAGTGCATTTGCACCACTCACAAGCTGGCTGATACCTTCCGTCAGTGCCGGTACGGAGCCTGAAAGCTGTGACGTTCCCTGTGCCAATGCATTTGCACCGCTCACAAGGCTGTAACCATTGGACTGCACAGCCTCTATCTGGGAAGCAATCGTTGCCTTCGCCGTCTCGGCTCCCTGTACAGCAGACTGCGCAGCGGCAGTTGTTGCCGCCGTCACGGCAGACTCCTTACATGCCGCAACAACCGAGATTCCAATCGTATCCTTTCCGGCAGCGGCAAGCGATGTCGTTGTCTGCTCTGCCATTGCATAAAAGGCACCCTGCACCTGCGCCTTCAGCTCCTCACTTGCCTTTGCCTGCTGATAGGCTGATGCATAGGCATCCGCAAAAGAAATTGCACCTCCGCTCTGTGCAACTATGTTGCTTGCAGCCTGTGTAGCCTGTGCAACACATGTATTTTCATAAAATGTCGTATAAGCTTCTGAGGCGAGATATGCCTGATAGATTGCATCCGTCGCACCTGTTATACTTGCTTCATATGCGCCCGCTGCCTGGTTATAAATCGTGTTATAAGTATCGGTTCCCGGCGCAAAGCTTGCCTCTACCGTAGGAGCGACCGCCGCCGAAACCGTACCTGCAATCTGTTGTTTTTCAGCATCCGTCATATCTGTATTGACTGCTGCATCCAATGTATTGATGCCGGATGCAATACTCTGCGCACTCTCGTTTAGAACAGCAATTCCGCTTACCAAATCCCCGGACTTACTTGACAAGGAATCCATACCTGCCTTTAAAGAACCTGCACCGCTTGTAAGCTCTCCCATCTTGTCTGCCAATGTCTCTGCTCCCTCGGATAAGTCTCCCGATCCGCCGGCAAGCTGGTCACCCGCTGCGCTTAAATCCGAAGTCAAATCGTCCAGATTCTCTAAATCGATGCCTCCCGAAAAATTCATCTCCGAGCCATTTACAAGAAGCGTAACCGTCATATCCAATGAGAAATCGGTCACATCTGCACTTACCTCCACATATTGCGGAAATTCCGTATCAAGCTTTTCCGCTGCTTTCTGTGCATCATCACTCAGACCCGGAATCGCATAACCGACTACAATATTGCTTTCGCCCTGCGTAATATATTTTCCGTTTTCCACTGACACATTTGTAAAGTTATCCCCAAGTATCATACCTGTCACAGCGACAAACGGTACATGAATTTCCTCATCTTTTCCATTTACTTCCTTTGTAACGGATTCGTTGCTTGTATAGTCCATGCGGATTGTCACATGTCCGCTCTTTCCGGCGAGCTCCTCCGGTGCAATCGCACTTCCATCCAGATAATAGGTTGCCTTTACATCAACAGGGATCTCCTTATCGGTCGTACCCTGATAGCTGATTTCATGCCCGCCAGCATCCCATGTAATTGCATTTCCATCCTGTGTGAATGTCTCATCTCCTTTGACATTCACGATATCCGTAAGCTCCGTCTGATCGACGATTGAATCCTTTTGTTCTCTGTTTTTTAGCGTTTCATTTACAATGACATGATCGACCGTTCCGCTTGCATCTGCAAATACATAGACCGTCTCATCCTTATCGACTTCTTTTTCCTCCATATGAACACTGTCTGCCAGTTCATCGGCAAGATCATCCGCATTTATCACTGTCTGTGCATCCGTATCTGTTGCAGTCTCATCCTCACCTGCAAGATATGTTCTTCCCGGCTCCACTTTCTTTTCTATGCCGGCCCCGGCAAAGCAGGATGTCACAGCAAGCGCTGCTGCCCCAACCGAACCTGCGATATATTTCATCTTCTTATTCCATTCTAAATTACTCATAATCGAATACTCCTTCCATAACTTAATTATTTTAGATGTTTGCAAAACTGTAAATCTTGCACAATCATATACATTTTATATACAGTTTTGCAATCACTTATTTAACTATTTCGAACGTTTGTAAAGCTCATAGAATCAATATGCGAGTTGTGCAAATATACAATTCTTAAGCAGAGCATATAAACACGTCGGCACTTAACGAACACAAGATGTGTGAGTTTAGTGTCCGCTACGTGGGTTATCTGAGCGTGAGCGGCTCTGCGTAGAATTGTATATTTTGTACAACGTACCTTGTCGATTCATAAGTTTCGCAAACACCTGTTTATTTCTCCAAAAATCCAACACTCGTATGCACAATCACCTTATCAAACACGATAAACATAGACGGCAAAAGCAGAATTACAACCACCATACTAATCAGAGCTCCACGCGACATCAAAATACAGAGTGAGCTGATCATATCTATATTGGAATACATACCGACGCCAAACGTCGCCGCAAAAAAGCTGAGTGCACTGATAATAATTGACTGAACAGACCCCTGTAATCCCATCATGACTGCTTCCCGCTTTTCGGCTCCTTTTTTACGCGCACGCTTGTATTTGTTTGTCATCAAAATCGCATAATCTACGGTTGCACCAAGCTGTATCGTTCCGATAACAATAGATGCGATAAACGGAAGCGTCGTTCCGGTATAAGTCGGAATACCCATATTGATAAAGATTGCAAACTCGATAACTGCAACCAATATAATCGGGAGCGTAATCGACTTGAATACAAACGCAATAATAATAAATATTACACCGATGGAAACCGCACTGACGACCTTAAAATCCTGATCTGTGATCTCTATCAAATCCTTTGTACATGGTGCCTCGCCAATCAGCATACCGCTTTCATCGTAATTCTTTACAATCTGTTTTAAAGCCTCGCACTGCTCATTGACCTCATCCGATGCCACAGCATATTCGGATAAAACAAGCAGCATCTTGTACTGTCCGCTTTCAAACATTTCCACGATACCGGACGGAAGCATTTCCTTCGGAATCGTTGTTCCGATGATACTGTCAAGTCCAAGAGCCGCCTTGACACCGTCCACTTCCTTTATCTCCTTCGTCATCTGAACGACATCCTTTGCCGGCGTATCTGCATCAAGCAATACCATATGTGTTGCTCCCATATGATACTGCTCCGTCAGCTTTTCATTTGCTGAAATACTTTCCAATTCCTCCGGCAGCGTGCCAGCCAGATCATAATAAACCGTGTTATGTGTATAGCCATACACAGCCGGTGCAAGCAATACAAGGAACAAGATAATGAATATGTAAAAATGCTTTACCACCCGGGAGGATATACCGGACAAATCCGGCAATATGACTTTATGCTTTGTCTTTTCAATCGCCTTATCAAATACAAGCAGCATAGACGGAAGAATCGTCACACAGGAAATAACTCCGAAGATAACGCCCTTCGCCATTACAACACCCAAATCCATGCCGAGCGTAAAGCTCATAAAGCACAATGCGATAAATCCGGCAACCGTCGTAATCGAGCTGCCGACCACAGATGAAATCGTATTGGAGATGGCATGTGCCATCGCACGCTCCTTATCTCCCGGATAAAGCTCCTGCTTTTCTTCATAGCTGTGCCACAGAAAAATGGAATAATCCATCGTCACGCCAAGCTGCAAAACGGCTGCCAATGCCTGTGTCACATAAGAGATTTCTCCACGGAACACATTCGTTCCGAGATTGTATATAATTGCGATTCCGATACTCAGCAGGAAAAATACCGGAACAATCGCCGAATCCATCGCAACTGCAAGCACAATCGTCGAAAGGATAACCGCAATCAAAACGTAAATCGGCGTCTCCTTATTGGACAAATCCTTGATATCTGTAACAACGGCGGACATACCGGATAAAAAGCACTGTTCATTCATCACCTTCCGTAAATCCACGATTGCTTCCATTGTCTCATCTGCGGAGATGGAATTCGGATACAGAACAAACAGGAGCGTAGAATCTTCTTCCTTATTTCTAAATGCCTCCTGAATGCTATCCGGAAGTAAATCAACAGGTACTGACAAATCCATGAAGGAGTCATATCCTAAAACATCCTTGACACCTTCCACCTCACACATCCGCTTGCGCATATCCGAAATATCCTTGTCAGACATTCCTTCCACAACGCACACGGAGAATGCACCTGTTCCAAATTCATCGAGCATAATCTCCTGTCCCTTCATCGTCTCGATATCGTCCGGGAGATAACTTAAAATGTCATAGTTAATCCGAGTGTAAAAATATCCGATGACGGATGGGATTAACAGCAATATTCCGATAAGCAATATCACCACCCTATGTTTCACTACCCATTTTCCAAATCGAATCAAGATTGTTCAACCCTCTTTCTTTTTAATCTCACTTCTTCAACTGCAAGCCTATAATAAAAGAAGGAATGAATATATGGAATATTCACTCCTTCTCTTTTGTCTGCAATATAATACAATACCTCTTGTATGTATTTTTATACTATACAGTTATTTCTGCCTGTACGAACAAATCTATGTACTTATCTTCTTTATTATGCCAGCTCCTCCAAAACATCCAGCATCGATGACGTCGTCAAATATTTATACACCTCCGACAAATCCTTCGGAGAAATCATATAATCCCGCTTTATCCATGCAATCGCCACATAGCACATAGAATTCGCATAATACTCCGCTATAATCTGCCGGTCCAGCCACGGATACCGATGGCTCATCCCCTGCCTTTTTTTGTCGATAATCTCCAGCAGCAGCTTTGAGACCTCACTTCTCGCAATACTTTCAAAAGAGTTCTGCCCTTCAATGCACACTGCCCTCTTATAAAATACGCTGTCATTTTTCATGCTGGAGAAAAGCAGCGTCAGTCCCTCCGCCATCATATCATTCATCAAAAGCGGCTTAATCGGCTCCAGCAGGTCATGGCGTATGATATATTCCAGCAATGCATATTTATCAGAAAAATGATTGTAAAATGTCGGGCGGATTACGCCCGCGCCATCCGTAATATCCTTAATCGTAATCTTCTCCATGGACATCCTGCAAAGCAGCTCTTTAAAGCTTGCCGCGAGCAGTTCATCCGTATTTTCACGTTTTCCTTTTTGCTGCATCTCTCTTTTCCTTTCTTACATCAGCGGCGCTATCAAGCGAAGCAGACTCATCCCGAATAATTTCAATCCGCTCGTCTGCCGTACCTCCTCCTGTGTAACCTCATCACATTTCATAAGTGTCTGCATATAATCCTCTTTTATCTCATATATGGCACTGGAATTAAACATCCAGACACCACACTCAAAATGCAGATACAGACTCCGATAATCAAAATTTACCGTTCCGACTGTTGCAACCTTATCATCCATCACAACCGTCTTCGCATGAATAAAGCCCGGCGTATATTGATAAATCCGAACCCCTGCCTGTATCAACGGATAATAATAGGACTGCGTAACCATATAGACAAGCTTTTTGTCCGGAATGCCCGGCGTGATAATGCGCACATCAATTCCGCTCTTTGCCGCAAGCGTCAGCGCTGTCATCATTTCATTGTCAATAATCAGATATGGTGTTGTAATATACACATAATGCTTCGCCTTATTAATCATATTCAGATAAATATTTTCCCCTACAATCTCATCATCCACAGGCGTATCACCATACGGCTGAATATAGCCATCGGAAAAGAACGCTCGCGTCTGATATTTTTCCGGTGAGTAGGCAGAATAATCATCCTTCTCGCCGGTCAGCATAAGCCATGTCTGAAGAAACATAAGCGTCAGATTCCAGACCGCCTCTCCCTTCAGCATAATGCCGGTGTCCTTCCAATGTCCGAAGCGTGATTTTTTGTTAATATACTCATCCGCAAGGTTAATGCCCCCGGTAAATCCGACATAGCCGTCAATCACAGTAATCTTTCTGTGATCCCGGTTGTTTTGCCGCAGATTGATAAACGGGCCAATCGGATTAAATGCCGCAACCTTGATTCCTCTTGCCTGCATATCCTTTATAAAACGTGACGGAATCCACATGGAACAGCCAAAATCGTCGTAAATCAGCCGGACGTCCACCCCCTGCTTTACCTTTCGCTCCATAATCTCCAGAATGGTATCCCACATTTCCCCCTGTTTTATAATAAAGTACTCCATAAAGATAAAATGCTCCGCCTTGTTCATCTCTTCCACAAGTCTCGCAAAATTATCTTCTCCGAGCGCAAAATAGCGAACCTCCGTGTTTTTATATACAGGATATCCGGCCGTCTTCGAAATATAAGTGGACTGTACGCTGGCACTTTGGCTGAGCTTACGTATCTCGCGCTGTCTTGCACTGTCACTCGGCATATACTGAAATGTATCAAGATGATTTTCCTGTGCATCGTGAATAAATTTCATCCGGGTCCGATTTCCGGCAAGCGCAATGTAGAGCACCCCTCCCACAAGCGGCGCTATAAGCACAAGCATAATCCATATCAATTTATATGCAGGATTCTCCTGTTTATTTACAATATAGAGCACAACAGTCGCCGAAACAATGAGCGCAAATGTCTTCCAGTACAATATATAATTTCTCGCAATTCCATAAAGAAGTATCCAGAACAATATCTGCACTAAAATAATCAAAACAATGACCGCAATTTTTGTAATGTAAATCGAGGTCGATTTATTCTGCTTACCGAATTTCAATTTTTCATGTTTTTGTCTGCTCATAAACTACCCTCTATCCTGTCTGTCAAATTGAATCCGGACTCCAGCGTCCCGAAGCCCCACATGGAAGTATCAAACCGCTCTCACGAACCGGAAGTCCGATTTCCTCTGATTGAACCGACCCTCCGAATTTAGCTGCCACCTCTGTGGAAATCATATAGGTAAGCACAGCCGGTGCCAGTCCGGTCGTGTATGAATTCACAAGAAAGAACAAAGGATCGTCGGACAAAAGCCTGCTTGCCAGCGCAATAAACGGATGAATTTTTTCCTCCAGCTTCCAAATTTCTCCTTTCGGTCCCCGACCATACGACGGCGGATCCATGATGATTCCATCATAATAATTTCCACGGCGAATCTCGCGTTCCACAAATTTCACGCAGTCATCCACCAACCATCTGATCGGTGCATCCGCAAGTCCGGAGGATGCCGCATTTTCCTTTCCCCACGAGACCATTCCCTTTGACGCATCCACATGGGTAACCTTTGCGCCTGCCTTTGCAGCTGCCAGAGTCGCGCCTCCTGTATAGGCAAACAAATTCAAAACCTTAATCTCCCGGTTTGCATTTCGGATTTTCTCCCCGAACCAGTCCCAGTTTACTGCCTGTTCCGGAAACAATCCCGTATGCTTAAACGTGAACGGTTTCAAATGAAATGTAAGGTCTTTATAACAGATGCTCCACTGCTCCGGAAGATTCATAAATTCCCATTCGCCGCCGCCTTTATTACTTCTATGGTAATGCCCGTTCAACTGCTTCCATGCCGGATTGGTGCGCGGCAATTCCCACAGGACCTGAGGATCCGGGCGCAAAAGGATATAATCGCCCCAACGTTCCAGCTTTTCACCGCCGGAACAATCGATGATCTCATAATCTTTCCACTGATCTGCTACCCACATATATATTTCCCACAATCCTTCCGTTTAATATAGAAAATTCGTTATAACGTTATCTGCAATGTTATCACACCCTCCGCACTTCCGCAAGGATGAAAGAAAACGAAATCCCGCGGTCTGCCAAACCGCTTCCAGCAATTCGACCAAAAACCCCGGGATTATTTGCAAAAATCTGCTCCGCAGATTTTCACAGTATTTACCAATCTCTTTCCTCAATCGGAACATATTCTTTGTGGTGACCGACAAACTTATATGCCGGACGGATAATCTTGCCTTTATTTACGAGCTCTTCCATGCGGTGTGCCGACCAGCCGGAAATTCTTGAAATTGCAAAAATCGGAGTGAATATTTCCGTCGGCAGCTTCAACATCGTATATACAAATCCGCTGTAGAAATCCACATTTGCACATACGGTCTTAAACGTCCGTCTCTGTGAACTGATAAGGTCTGCGGCAATCCGCTCTACACGGTCATACAATGCGAACTCATCCTGTAAGCCCTTTTCATCCGAGAGCTTCTTTGCATATTTTTTCAGAATAACGGCACGCGGGTCGGACTCACTGTAAACAGCATGCCCCATACCATAAATAAGTCCCGATTGATCAAATCCCTTTTTGTCAAGCAGTCCCTGCAGATATTCTGCAATCTCATCCTCATTCTCCCAATCCTTGATATGCATCTTCATATCATCGAACATCTGCTGCACTTTTATGTTGGCACCGCCATGCTTCGGACCCTTCAGAGAACCGAGCGACGCTGCAACCGTCGAATATGTATCCGTACCTGTTGAAGTCAGAACGTGTGTCGTAAATGTGGAATTATTACCACCACCATGCTCCGCATGAATCACAAGACACACATCCAAAACCTTTGCCTCAAGTGCCGTATATTTCCCATCTGTTCGAAGCAGCCGCAAAATGTTTTCCGCAGTGGAAAGCTCCTGCTTCGGTCTGTGAATAACCAGACTCTTATCGAGATAATAGTGCCGATATGCCTGATATCCATATGCTGCCATAACCGGAAACTGTGCAATCAATTTCAGGCACTGCATCAATACGTTGCGAATATCCAGATTGTTCGGGTCCGGGTCATAGGTGTACAGCGTGAGTACACATTTTTGAAGCACATTCATCATATCCCGGCTCGGCGCCTTCATGATGACATCACGGTTAAAGCTCTCAGGAAGCTGCCGGAGGTCTCCAAGCACATTTACAAAGCTATCCAGCTGATCCTGACTCGGCAATTCACCGAACAGCAGCAGATACGTCGTTTCCTCAAATCCATACAGACTATTTCGAAAGCCCTCCACAAGCTTTTGTACCTCATAGCCCTGAAAGTAAAGTTCTCCCGGAATCGGCACACGGTGTCCATCCACTACATTAAATCCCATAACATCAGACACCTCGGTAAGTCCTGTCAGGACACCTCGGCCGTTGGAGTCACGCAATCCTCTTTTTACGTTGTATTCCTCATACAAATTCAGATCTATCTTACCCGAATCGTTGCAGAAACGAACATATTCGTCTAATATCTGGTCAAACTTTAAATCAGCCATAAAATCAACTCCTTTATTGTTCCTAAGAACGCTTTCTATTCACCGGCAACTCATTCTTCCAATTCTTTGCCGGATGAATAACTATATTCTGTAATGATGTTTGTTTCCGGATCAGAATATGCGGAAATATCAACATAATAATCCCCTACATCATGCCATATACTGTATGATATGAAAGAAGTATATTCATTCGAACTGTACTCATCTTCCAAATCCGAATAGGTATCCACAATCTTCTGTGCATTATCGCCAAGCGTAATCCCACCCGGGAATGTGATGCTTCCGCTGTAGTAATCCGACTCCACCCCGATCATCGTGATAAATCCGTATTTCGGCAGAATGGCATTTCGTGTATAGTTCTTTAACCGGATTTCTAATTTTTCACCATTTTTTTCCATGCTGGTTGTGACATAATCGTCACCTGCGATATAGGTGTCCACAGCCGTATCCAATGTCCATCCATCTGCTTCTAATTCTGTAAACGGTACCGGTAAAACATAATTCTTTCCATCTATCGTAATGATATCATCAAACCGGTCTGCACTCTCTCCCGACGGAGCTACATATGTATTATTCAGTTCCGGTGCTTCCGTATTCAAGTCCTCTAAAGACGCTGCGCCCTCCGGTATCGCGGTATTTACCATCCGTATCACCACGAGGTTATCGTTTTCGGAGACTTCCAAATCAACACCATCCTGCAAATCATCTCCAGCATAGTCAAGAGAAACATAATTTCCGCTTCCGTCATAATATTCGCCATCGTTTCGATATTCCGGCGCTCCAAACGCCGCCTTGATATCCGCTTCCGTCGATGACAGGAGCTTAATGCCTCCCGGAAGTTCAATCATAAAGTCATCCTTGCAATTGTCGGAATAATAGTCAAAGGAAAATCCAATCACATAGCAATCTTCCACATTCGCTTCATTTAATCCCGGATTGGAAATCAACACAGTCAGCTCCGCTCGATCACTATAGAAATAATAGGTTCCCCAATCATTCGCCGCAATCGTTGTGAGCGTATCATCCGTTTTCCAGCCCTTCGACTTAAACTCCGAATACGGCATCGGGAATTGATATATCGTACCATCAATATTCGCTGTATAGCCCCGCCATGTATCAGAAAGCTCTGTCGGCCATACATAAGATGAATCCGGCACATCCGTTTCCGTCGCCTGTTCCGTCGTAGCCTGCGTCGTTACCTCTGTTGTCGCTTCTGTCGTTGCTTCCGTTGTATTCTTGTCATCATCGCCACCGCCTAAAATCAACACCAGTCCAATAATCAATACAACCACTGCTGCTGCAACTGCGATGATAATGCCCGTCTTTTTCGATTTTGATTTCGAAGCCGTATCCAGATGCATCGACTGTACCGACATGGATGCAGAATTTAAACCCGATGGAGATACCGGATTTGCCTGCGGAACCGGATTGGCTGTCTGAATCGGGCTGTCTCCGTACAGATCCATAAGCAATTCGCCGATATTTTGATATCGCTCCTGTGACTTAACCGCCAGTCCCTTCCGAAGCACATACTCTGTACGTTCCGATACGGAAATCCCGTATGCAGACGGATTCTGATATGTATCCTCCTCCATTCGCTCTACACCGTTCGGAGGAATCTGCCCTGTCAGCATCTTATACATGGTCGCACACAAGCTGTAAATATCCGTCCACGGTCCCTGTTTTCCCTTCGCATAATACTGCTCAGGCGGTGCATACCCATGCTTTAAAATAACGGTATATGTCTTATCCGTCTCTGCGGACTGCCCTCGGACAGACCCAAAATCAATCAGCTTAATCTTACCTTCATGATCCACCATGATATTATCCGGACTGATGTCTCTGTGAACAAGACCATAATTGTGGATTTGGTAAAGTGATTCCAATACAGGCTTCATAAGCGCGAGCACCGTGTTCTCGTCCAGTTTTCCGCCCATACCGTTCAAATATTCTTTCAGGTTTACACCGTTAATGTATTCCATAACAATATAACCTGTTCCATTTTCATAAAAGAAATCTTTGACAGAGACGATACCCTGAAGCTGATAGAACTTCGAAAGATTCCTCGCTTCCTCCACATACCGTCTAAGTCCCTTGTCATACACTTCCTTCTTGCTATCATGTGGCGAAACAATCGTAGTTGTCATCGAATCACGACTTGCAAAGCTGTCCGGATAATATTCCTTAATTGCAATATATGTCTGCAAATTGACATCCCAACCGATATAAGTAATGCCGAATCCGCCTACGCCAATCACACGACCTATCATATATTTACCCTGCAAGATGGTAAACGGCTTCAGGCAATTCGGTTTTTCCTCATATCCGCCGATATCAAATCCACAGTAATGACAGGTGGTCTCACCCTCACCGATACTCTGCATACAATTTGGACATTTGTCGTATTTATTCATTTATGTCTTCCTTTCTCCTTTGAATCCCACATACAGCATAACGAGATTATAACAAAATAAATCAATTACTACAAGTTAATTTGAGTTTCTCAAAACTGAATATATAGTTTGTCCATATAAAACCGGCTGACATTGATAAAGTAGCCGGACATGCGGTTTATTATCACGAAAGCTCATTGGTCCTCCAGCTGTTCCTCCACTAACTCTAAAATAAAGTCCCCTAAATCTTCCGCTAACACTTCATCTATTTCGTATTCTTCCCCGTTATAAAATGCCATTATAACCCTTGGTTCCTTTTCTGAATTTAGAGTAGCATAATCCAAATATGCCATGTTGCCATCCTCGAAATTGTAAATAGGTATCCAAGCCTTTGGCAGATTATATTCATTTCTATCATTTATTGCATATGCAACTGAATTTCCCTCTAACACCCCGGAATCATCATTCGGATCAATTCCGAATATTTCATTTCCATAAAAGGACAAATACCCACAGCTTTCATAAAATTTTACACACTGCCTCGAGAACTTGATATCAAGTATTTCTTCAGCCTTTTGTATTTCCTCCTTTGTTTTTCCATCCGCTGTCGTATAATACTCACACCGCGGTGCCAATTTCAACGCTTTTTTCAAATTTCGATAACTCATACCTTTTCCCTCCATAGTTATAAATTCTTCATTCATCAAAATGACTGCCCCTGATTATTATGTAACCTTTTAACCTCAAATCAGCAACTAGCTAATTTGTAAGTATCCCCAGTAATACCATTATTAGTTTTTAGTTCCTCTACAGCATCCAATAAATGCTTTTTGAAAATCTCACTATTCATTTCTTTCGTCATAACAATCACACAACCTCTTCTTGTATCATATTTCCATATTTTTCAATTTCAGCTTGCCACATCTCCCGCAAAGCGTCTGTAATAATTGCCCCTCTGCCTCTTGCGATTAATGCGTCCTCTCGCTCCTTTATCGAAAGTTTTGAAGTTTCACTAATTTTTTCACTTTTACAATATTTAAAAAAATTCTTTAAATTTTCCGCAATACATTCCACTTCATTTCCTGCTTCATGATTACAGAAGAATATTTTTCCATTACCATCGTTTCTCAGTCCAATTAAGAGGTAATTTCCAAACGAATCAATAGCTATCGGTAAAAGATTTTTTTCAATCCATTCTCCAATTTGGATAGTATCAAAGCTTAGCTTTACATTCCCCACACCATAAAATCCACGTATATCTGAGGAAATTCCCCCGACTTTAAATTTAGTTTTCGGGGTATAACCCCCATTATATTTACATAAAAAATCCTTATACTGATTTGGTAACGAAATGATATACTTTTCTTCCAGCTCTTTGACTTTTTCATCGACATTTTCATCTGCAAATTTTGATATTAACATTCTATTTCTCCTTACCGCTTCAATGCCTCTTGCGATTACCTCGTTTACCGGTTCTGTTCAGATACTTATTTCCAGCTTCTTCACATGCAGTGTTCACACATCATCGCATTCTCCACTAATCTGTAGTTTAACAGGTTTGTT
Organism: uncultured Bacteroides sp.; assembly: GCA_964563955.1. Lineage (GTDB taxonomy): Bacteria > Bacillota > Clostridia > Lachnospirales > Lachnospiraceae > Coprococcus_C. The sequence continues at coordinate 20,632 of CAZLZH010000036.1, forward strand.
ATCCATAATGCAATGTTTCGCTGCATATTTTTTCTTAAACATTGGGGAAATACCACATATTTTCCTTGTTCACGATAAATTCAAGATTTTGGGATTGCCAATCGAAACCATACATGCTATGATATTTAAAAGCATTATTTTCTATTCTATTTTGTGGCTTTCCACATCTTTACTCTTAGAATCACAGAACTTCAATGCTTTGTTTTCATTAAAAAATACAAGCAGCGAGGAACTGGATTTAAAAGAGATACTTCCTCCTGCAAAAAAGGAGGAATTTTATGAACAACGAAACAAATGAGATTTCAGCCGAGAAGGCAACACCTCAAGCCAAATACAAGGATACGGTATTCAGGATGTTGTTTTCAGACAAGAAAGAACTATTGGCTCTTTACAACGCAGTAAACGACACTGGCTACGATAATCCGGATGAGCTGTCAGTTACAACACTCGAAAATGCGATTTACATGACTGTGAAAAATGATATTTCCTGTGTAGTTGATATGCGGCTCAATTTATATGAGCATCAATCAACCGTAAATCCGAATCTTCCGCTTCGGGATTTAGACTATGTAGCAAGGAATTTTGCACAGTTTTATTTGAAGAAGGATATTTATTCCCGAAAGCTGATCCCGCTTCCGAATCCGAAATTTATCGTATTTTACAATGGGGAAACACCACAGCCTGCAATGCGGGAGCTACGCCTGTCAGACGCATTTGTACATAAGGAGGGGCGCCCGAACTTGGAGCTTATCGTAACCCAGATTAACATCAATTCTGGTTATAATGAGGATTTCCTTATGAAGTGTCCAACTTTAAGGCAATATATGCAGTACGTCGATCGGGTGCGTAAGTATCAAAAAGATATAGCTCTTGAACAAGCTGTTTCCATTGCAGTGGACGAATGCATTAAAGAGGGCATATTGGCTGAGTTTCTCAGAAAAAACAAAGGGGAGGTAATCAGCATGAGTCTTTATGAATACGACGAAGAATTGCATAGGAAAACCTTGCTGGAAGAAGGATATGAAGCCGGACTTACAGACGGGCGTACAGCAAAATTGATTTCCCAAATATGCCGGAAGCTCGCAAAGGGAAAGGATGTTCAGACGATTGCTGACGAACTAGAGGAGGATGTAGACCTGATAGAGAAAATCTGCAAAGTCGCTGAACCTTTCGCCCCCGATTACGATGAAGGTAAGATTTTGGAGCAAGTACAAACAATCCTTAAATGAATATAATAAAGAAAGAGGGTGTCACCCATTCAACGCATGGGCGACACCTTTCCACACAAAAATGAACACTCTCAGGTACAGCTTCTTTAAAATCCATATATAATTTATCATAATTCAAAGTTTATCATCTTCTTAAATCATCCCCTGCTTTTTATATATCAACCACATATTTTTCAAATGCATTTATTATCCTTGTTTCATTGTAGTAAGACTCCCGTTTGAAATCCCTGCCATAATTGATATGCACATGCCCGTGTGCAAACAGCATCGGCTTATAGGTATCGAGTATTTCATAAAACGCCTGAAAGCCTGTATGCGGAAGGTCCTCGCTGTCATTCATCCGGTACGCAGGAGAATGCGTAATCAAAACATCTACGCCGCCCAGCTTTTTAATCTTCCGGCGCAGCTTTTTCACACGCTTCTGCATCTCCTTTTCGGTGTACTGATAATTGCCGAAATTGTAACACATGCAGCCCCCAAGCCCCATAATCCGCACACCCTCATGCACATAAACGTCATCATCAATACAGATACATCCATCCGGCGGTGTCTCCTCATAACAGCTGTCGTGATTACCATGCACATACAGGATAGGCACTTTTGCAAATGTTGCCATAAACGACAGGAACTGAGGAGCCAGATCGCCACAGGATATAATCAGATCAATTCCCTCTAATTTACTTTTTTCAAAATAATCCCAATAGTACTTCGACTCTTCGTCTGCAAGTAACAAAATCCTCATATCTCTTATCCCTCGTCTTTAATACCCTTTTGTTCAACGATTGATTTTGCTTCGTCCTTGATATCCTCCACATCTGGAATCTCGCCCTCGATATTATCCACCAGCCAATTCATAGTCATAATATCTTCCGGCATCATAGACTGATTTCCCTCGCTTTTCACCGTGGCGTCCTGTGCTGTCACCAAACAGTCAAACGGTGAAAACTGATTTTCCCGAATGAGTCCCCGGAAAATCTCAACAAGCTGCTTCGTTGCTTCCGGAATCTTATTGGAGCAGATAACATCGACAACCTCAGCCGAAAGTCCCCACCAATAGTTAATTGCCTTTTCCTCTTTCGCATCGTCCTGCTTCAATGTGCCGCTCACAACACTCTGTATCAGCTTCGCATAAAATTCACCCCATTGGTAGAGCGGAAATGCTATATTGACCGTCTCTCCGTTTTCGATGCAATACAAACCATATCTTCGATTTTGCGAATTCGGCTTTATCATAACCTGATCGGAAATATACTCAATCCCATTTTCTTCAAATGTCCGCAATACATTTTCCCGCGTATTTCCCTTTACCTTCGTCCATTCCAGATAAACCTTCGCATATGGATTGACCATGCGGGCGCCAAGTGCAAATGCATTGATATTTGCCGGCATACCGATAATCGGATAATCCGCCATATAACCAATCTTGCCGTTTCGCGCCATAGCTCCTGCTATCATGCCCGTCAGGAATTTCACCTCGTACAGACGCGCATAATAGGTACTGATTACCTTATGCGATGTGTTAAGTGAGCAATTCATGACCGTAACCTCCGGATGATTGACCGCTACCTTCACACTGGCACTGATGAGCTGCGGTGTCGTTGTGAAAATGATGGAAACACCCATCAGAATCAAATCCTCCATAGCGGAAATAGCTTCCTCCTCCGATTCGATATTATGCACCTTTAGCGTCTTGATTTTTTCCGGATAGTGCTCCTCAAGATACAGTCGTCCAAGCTCATGTCCATAAAGCCATTCGGATTCCTGCGGGTCTTTATTGAACACAAACGCTACCATGACACGTTTTGGGGTCGGGCTCCAAAAATAGTCCATAACCTTTTTTCTGCCGATTTTCGTCGGTTCCATGCGAAGCTCGATTTCCCGCCCCTTCGATTCGATTAAAAACTCATCCCAAAGGAGCTTGATTTTATCACGCATCTCCGCTTCCGACATATCTTTTATATCTGAATACCCGTAGATGTCGATAAATATAAGTAATGCATCGCTATTCGTAAGTGGCAGTTTTTCCCCACCCATAGCCTTAAATGCAACGCAGAAACGATGATTGGCTGAACCGAAATCTGTCTTTTGCTCATCCGTCCATTCCGCCTCCGGGTCATTGCAGGTTAATTCCAATAATCGCTTGAAGCACCCCTCCTGGGAGAACCATATATAATTTATCTCCGTCAGCTTGTAAAAATCCATAAATTCATAATAAATTTTTACCTGCAAATCCTCTGTCTTTTTCGGAATCTTACGCGTCACCTGTGCCGGAATCGATACGGCATTAAAGTATTTCATGACTGACACTCGCTTATTTCCCTCAACAACATAAAATTGATTCATGTATTCATATGCCTTAATCGGTTCGCGAATACCTTCTTCAATCTGACTGTCGCAAAGGCTCGACCATTTTGCGCCAAACTCCGTCTTATAATCTAAAAGCGGCATGAAATTGTTTGCAAATGCATACGTTCTCCCGACATTGCTGGTTCCAACGATACGATCCAGCGGAACCTGAACCAGTCCCAGCGGAACCTCTCCAACAATATCCACACCTTCTAATATCTCATCTAATACCGGTAAATATTCATTTTCTCCTTTAGAAACTGCATTTTTAAATGCCTTCAGCCCAAGCTTTTGAGCTTTTTCATACTCTGAGTATGACATATGAACTCCTCCCTATTTCGAACTCCACTTCTTATAGGTTTCTCTTTCCTTAAATTGCACACACATGTAATATTATAGTATTTTCGGTCTGATTATTCAAGGTTTTCACATTTTTACATGAAAAAACTGCCCACGGATGACCGTGAGCAGTTTTTTATCTTTTTATGATTTACGGGTCGAAAATTAGCAAACACCCTGAGCCAGCATAGCATCTGCAACCTTCTCAAAGCCTGCGATATTGGCACCGGCAACATAGTCGCCCTCGACGCCATATCTCTTTGCAGCATCGCTGATATTTGCGTAGATTGTCTCCATAATGCCCTTGAGCTTACCATCAACCTCCTCGAAGGACCATGAAAGTCTCTCGGAGTTCTGGCTCATCTCAA
>CAZLZH010000037.1:0-2805 GCA_964563955.1 uncultured Bacteroides sp.
CATATGATTCTCTCCTATGTTACAGAATAGGAAACATCATCTTTATTACATACTCCTGATTATTTGTCTCTATTTCATACTCCCCTTGATACCTTTCAATAATTTCATAAACATTCTGTAATCCAATTCCATGAACGCCCTTTTTCTCTTTTGTGGTTACGATCCGTTTATTTACCTGTTGAAGCTTTCCCTCCATAGGATTCCGAATTTCCAGATAAAACAACTGCTCTGTAGTTGTTGCTTTGATTAAAATATACCGATTGCCCTGTACTTTTGTATTGGCTTCAATCGCATTATCCAACAGATTGGATAGTAAAATACAGCCATCCACTTGCTTGTCAAAATGCAAATTTGAAAATTCTCCTTTGCATTGCAACGTAATTTTCTGTTCTTCTAAAATACCCATTTTCGTACTTAAAATCAAATCCAGCAGCTCACTGCCTGTGGCAATTTGATATACAGAGCGTGGTGTAACTGCTGTCAGGTCTTTGAAATACGCCTCTGCTTTCTCGTATTCCTCTTTTTCAAGCATTTCCCGCAAAAGCAGCATATGATTATTCCAGTCGTGAGAAAATTTAATGGTATCCTGCTGCTGTTCCTTGTAAGTTTTAAAAAAGGAATATTCCGTCTCAAACTCTTTTTTATAATCCTCTGAAAGCTGCCGGTAATAAACGGCTTTTTTTCTATGAACGATTGCATAAATCACAGCAAAATTTAAAACGAGCATAAATATAACCCAGATTAAGTTATATCTATAATCCTTTGCCAGGTTCTCAAACCATTCTAGTCCTCCCACAATAAACGGGCTGAACAAACAATAAACAGAAAGAAAAATCCCCTCCCCCATAGTTAACTGTATATTCTTTGACTTTTGCAATTTTGTTTTTGAAAGGGCTACAAGAATCATAAAAAGCAGCGGATCAGAAACAAAGTCTGCTACCGACAGTTTTTCCACGCCCTGATTCATGACATAATATTGATTTAAGCCCGTCAGTTTTTCTATCAGATCTATAATCATTCCGAATTGTGTATAAACGAGAATTGCAGGAATCTCTAATAACAGGGTTTTTATCCGATGACGATTGGTCAAAAGTAACGTTACTGCCACATTATATATAATAATTATGAAAACCGTTATTAAGCCCTCTCCCTCAAAGGCATAGGAAAGTATAATATCAATTACAATAAATATGACTGCCGCAATTGTCAGATTCCGTGGAGTTGTTTTCATATCGCATCCAAACAATAGTCTCATAATCAGCCAAATATCCAACATGGCAAAGCAATTTAAAAGGAGAACCACCACAAATAATAATTCGTCCATCATGCCAAATCCTCCCCAAGGAAATGAAACAATTGCTGGTGATAGCAGGTCAGCCTTTTTTTACTGACCGGCAGGGTGTATCCCTGTGTCAGCACCACCTTTCCTGCCTGAAAGGCTTTATGATGATACATATTTATCAGGTATTTCCGGTGAATACGAAAAAATCCAAATTCTCCCAATTGCTCCTCATATTTTGTTAGACTATTATCACTGATGTAATGCTTTGATTCTGTGTATAACACGGTATACTTATCTTCAGCACTAATATAAATTAAATCCCGCAGCAAAATCATTTGCTCCCCGTTATTTGTCTTTATCCAAAGCTTCTTTCTTTTTCCGTATTCCTGCTGTATATCCAGCATCAAATCCCGCATAGCCTCAAAGGTGATTGGCTTTAACAAATAACGAAATGCATTTGCTTCATATCCCTTCACGGCATATTCAACGAAGGCCGTAACAAAAACAAGGAACACATCCGGATTCATTTCTTTGATTTGTTTGCCAAGGGTAATTCCGTCCATCCCCGGCAGTTCAATATCCATTAAAATCAAATCCGGAAACGCGTCAGCTTTCTCTGCCAGTCCGGTCAAATGCTGCAGCAGCGCTTCTGCCGTTTGAAAGACATTGATATTTAATGGATATTCCCTTGCCAGCAAAGTACAAATTTCTAATATATTTACACTGTGTTCTTCTGTATCCTCGCAAATACAAATTGTCATTGGCTTTTTTTCACAATCTGCCTGTACCATCGAAATAACTCCTATGTTTATCATTTTAGTTCTTATATAACTGCATAGTAGCTATTTTATCAAATCTGACTGTTTTTTGCTACATTTTCATTTACGATTATTCAAAATCATAAACCTTATCCTCATATATGAAAGCTCCTGAATTCGTTTCATCACGCAAATATTCATATAACGCATTGGTACAATAGCACACACATATATCACATTTTCCCACATAATTATTCTCACTTATACCAACAAAAAGCTTACCGTGATTAAGCTGATACATCATGTCATAAATAATATAACCGCCGCCCATTTCTACCGTTTCGGCAAAGGTTTCATCCTCATCCTCTCTATCTGTCCATCCACTAGCGTTCATAGTATAATAAACTTGATCCGGTTTCCCAAGCAAATCACACAGACTGTCTAAGGCTTCCCAATATTTTTCCTGCTCAATTTCAATCCCGAATGCCATACGGACAGAGGTATCATTTCTAATCTGGCCGTTATCCCCTACATAAAACTGGTTATCTTCGATACACTGCGCCAGAGTTTTACTTTCATCTGATAAATTATAGATGGTTACAACAATATAATCTCCTTCCTTCTCCTTATACATTCGGATTTCAGCATAACTCCCATAGCTGAGCATATTAGAATCATTCCACTGGTTATTATAACCAAAATTAATAATATCATCAATATTATCCGACTCTGTTTCACCGCCTTCATAACATTCATAATATGTAA
>CAZLZH010000037.1:2815-24171 GCA_964563955.1 uncultured Bacteroides sp.
TTCTGCCCTCATACTAGATAAATACAGTTCATAATACGTAAATTCAGAAGAATGCAGTATATCATTTAATGACAATCCATCCGTCACACAATCAAAAATCGTTAATGTACTCAAATCCTTTTTTTCAGCACCATCCAACCCATACTTTAACCAGTATGGTGTATAACCCCATTTCTCAGGCTGTGTATAATCCCCGGAAAAACTATTTTCTGCCTCTGCATCTGCTTGCTTCTCCGTATCCGATTGTTCTACTACACTCTGTACTGTCCCTTCATCCACTTCCTGCTTTTCCTCTTTGCCACAGCCAAATAAAGAAAGGCTCAGAACAAAAGCAAATACCGTAAATACTAATTTATGCTTCTTTCCTGAATTATGTCTGTTAAATCTGTTAGCTTTTCTCATGCTATTTCCTCCCTATTTTGTAATTGAACAGGTATTTGCTATCGATCACTAAACGCCTGTTGTAATGGGATTATAATAGCATATATAAATATTTAACTGTTTTTTTTCCGACAAAATGCAGGAATTATCCGACGAGCAAAATATTTTTATAAAAGAAAAGCTTTATCAACAAACCATCATCCTGATTCTCAAGCTCCACGCTTCCGTCCATCTGCTCCATAATATATTTTACGATAAACAGACCAAGTCCTGCTCCGGGTTTATCACCATGATTTTTCCCCCTGTAGAACTTATCAAATATAAATGGCATGTCTTCCGGCAAAATACCATGTCCCTCATCCTTTACACTTATCCTATATCCATAGACATCCGACTTGCTTTGGTCACCGGATTCGGTTGGTATCACTGCAATCCTGCCATCCTCTGTAACAAAATCGGCCGATATGTATATCTTCCCGTCCGTGTATTTTCTTGCATTATTTATAAGGTTTTCAAGCATCTGTGCGATTCTTCCGGCATCCCCCCTCAGCCGACAAGTCTGAACATCCCCGAGAATGATATCCTCATTGTTCCCTTGCATAGACTCCACGGTTTCCTCTATCACCTCATGGATTTTTACATCTTCTTTTTTAATAACGAGCTTATCTAAATCATGTAAGGAATGAATAAACATATCATTGGTAATCTTTGTAACCTCATCACATTTTTTAATGATAACCGCGATGTAGCGCTCCCGTCTCTCCGGCGTACTATCCATGTTTTCAGCCAGTGCCTCGCTATAGGCTCTGATAGAGGCAATCGGTGTCTTAATGTCATGTGAAAGCGTCGCTATCACCGTCTTATTGTTTTCAACAGCCTCCTGCTCACACTGTCTCGCCTTTTTGATTTCTCTCCTCATATGGTCAAACGCCCATGTAAATTCGCCGAAAACATTTACCCTCTCATATTTTAAATCCTTATCAAGATTACCCGTTGCAATCTCTGTAGCAAAGTCCTCCAGTTTTTCAAACGGTCTGAGAACCAAAATATAGACAAGGAAATATGCAATCAAAACTGAGAAAATTGATAATGCAAAAAATAATTTAATATATGTAATATTATTTTTAGTTATTGCCGTATCATCGCTTTGTAAATCATCGATAAGCCTGTTTATCTTTTCTTTTATTTGTGTATTCTCATAAACACCTTCGTAATCCTCATCGGACAAAAGCTGATTTACCTCGTTTAATGCAACGATTATTTCTCCATGCTTCTCATGCTTTAAGGTTTTCTCATATTCTCTTTTATATCCTGCATAAACGACAAGAAATACAGCGGTTAACATAATGATACTAACCGCTGTCATAAACAACACTTTATTTTTAATTGACGGTCTTCGCTTACTCATCTTCTACCTCCTGTTGTAAAACATGTCGCTTTTCTCCACAAGGCTCTTCGTCCCATAACATATAACCTACACCCCTTATCGTTTTTATAAATACAGGATTCGATGGGTCTTTTTCCAGCTTCTCGCGAAGCCATCTTATATGAACGGTAAGCGTAGATGGTTCAACCTCTGCAAACGCACCCCATACATCACTGATAAGCTTATCCTTAGCAAGTGCCTGTCCCTTTTTCTCTGCCATATAAGTAAGAAGGTCATACTCTCTGACGGACAAATTAACTGTTTTGCCCTGTCTCATAACCATCCTTGCAGCTGTATCTATTTCAATGATATTATCCATTCCGGCATTCAAAACATATCTGGTTCCGGCATCCGAAAAGCCGTAGGTTCTCCTAAGCAGGGAATTGATTCTGGACATAAGCTCTTTTAATGAATATGGCTTTGGTATGTAATCATCCCCACCCATATCAAGACCAATTATCTTATCATCCTCACTCGTCCTTGCACTCGCAAATATAACCGGCACAGTGGAAACTCTTCTTAACTCCTCACAAAGCTCAAAGCCGGTTCCGTCAGGAAGATTTATGTCCAAAAGAATCAGATGAAAATGCTCCCTTTGAAGTATCGTATATGCCTCATCCATACCGGCAATGATACAAGCCTCATAGCCATTATCCTCCAGCATATCTTTAACAAGCATAGACAAGTCCATGTCGTCATCTATAATTAAAATACGTCTTTTGTCCATTATATCATCTCCTCGCTTCTTGTAGATTCCGCCTATTGATGATTCCAATATATGTTTTTATTCCCGCACACGCTTCAGATAAATTCTGCACAGAAATAAACTTACAACAAAGGTAATCATGAATGACAACGGCTGTGCCTCCTGTACACCATTCAGTCCGCGCATGCTTTTAAGCACCAGTAAGATCGGAATAAACAGTAATCCGCTCCTAAGACTTGAACTTATGCTTGCCAATAATTTTTCTCCGATGCTCTGAAAACCCATTTCTACCATCATCGTAAGCGGAACAAACAACTGACCGACACACATCAGTTTCAGGGCGCGTATCCCGATTTCAATAACCTTCGGATCGTCTCGAAGCTGCCTGATCAATGTACCTGAAAAAAGATAAATCGGTATGGATATCATAAAAAGTATACATTCTGCACCAACAAACGCAGACCAAAAGGCTCTTCGGACACGGTTCTTTTTTCCTGCACCAAAATTAAAGCTGCTGATTGGCTGAAATCCCTGCCCGATTCCAATTGCGACTGCCATAGGAAAGAAGCTGATCCGCGACACAATACTCATCGCCGCCACTGCTTCATCACCATACATGCCGGCAGCCTTGTTTAAAAGAACGGAGGCCACGCTGTTTAATGCCTGCCGGAGCAGACTCGGAAAACCGGTCGCGACAATATTCCATATTGTTCCAAAATCATGCGCGATATATCGAAACGAGATTTTAGTCTGTGTCCTTCCGCGTAAAAACATGCTGAGCAGAATACAAAAGCTGATACATTGCGAAACTGCCGTTGAAATTCCCGCACCTGCAATTCCAAGCCTGCATACGAAGATTAAAAGCATATCTCCCAATATATTCAGGGCTGCTCCAATCATAAGTCCGATTGTCCCAAGCTTTGCTTTTCCCTCATAACGAAGCAGATTGTTCATCGTCAGACTCGATGTAAAAAATGGTGCTGACAGCATAATGAAAAATAAATATTTTTCAGCATACGGCGCTATCGTCCTTGTACTGCCCAGAGCATACAGCAGCGGATTCATAAATATCATGCTGAATAATGCGACGATAAAGCCGATAAAAAATGACAAAAAGAACCCGTTAGAGCTATATTTTGTTGCTTCCTCAAGATTTTTAGAGCCGAGCTTCCTGGACATAATGCTTCCGGCTCCCTGCCCGCACATAAAGGCGACTGCCTGCAATATGGACATATAGCCAAATACTATACCCGTCGCCCCGCTCTCGCTGGTGCCTAAGGTTCCGACAAATGCAGTATCTACCAGATTGTAGATGTTTGTCACCATCATACTGATAATGGTTGGTATCGAAAGCGTAAAAAGAAGCTTTCCTACCGGTTCCTTTGTCATCCTTTGATATTGTTCCTTCTGCTGTGCCGTTTCCATAATTTTCTAATGTCAAACTCCTCATTCCATGCCATGTATGTTTTTATAATCTTATATATTTTCTAAAATGTCAAATAAAATACAAAAAGAGCAGCTATAAATCTCATAGTACCTAAAAGATTATAACTGCTCAAGCATCTTTTATTTTGAGAGAAATATTATGTAAATAAATCAGACTCAGCAACAAAATCTGCAATTATCCTATTACATTTTTTACAATAGTATCCATGTGTATCTTCTGCAAATGAACTAGACTTTTTTACTTTCTTCTCATCGTTGGATTTAAATCGAATTGTTGCCGGATGCAATCTCCGAATCAAACTCAAACTCTCATAGATTTGTATTTCCCCTTCTACCAACTCTGCATCACAATATAAACACTTCATAATTCCACGTATAATCCAATTATCCTCTTATGAGGTTAATGGATTATTCTCCTTTCTCCCATTTCTTGGGTTTTATTGAATACTCCATTATAATACTTAAAGCACTGTGGATCTGTATCTATACTTTTACAGCTTTGACTGTTCGGAGGTGACTCAGACCACAGCTTTTCGTCTATTACTGGTAATTAGTTTGTTAACGCCTGACGTTTTTATTTACGTGATTACACAGCCGAATTCTCTGTGGAAGACAACAGTGCTAAATATTACCTCCTCGAAGAATTCCGGTTTGTACAGTCCCGAACTCGAAAAAGCCTAAGGTTTTTCCTCGCTGAAAAACTGCAATCCGATTTCACCAGGAACACAATTCCACTTCCTTTAGTAATTCCCCAGTATCTTCATATTCCTGGCTTCATCACGCAGTCCACGCAGTGCATTTTTCACGGAACTGTCTGCCAGATTGCCCTCAAAATCCACAAAGAAACGATATTCCCAGTTGCGGTCCTCTAAAGGTCTGCTCTCAATTTTTGTCATGTTCAGATTATTGTAGATGAAATGGGACAGCATGTGATATAGGGAACCGCTCTCATGAGGCACTTCAAAACAGATACTTATCTTTTTGGCGTCTTTCCTGAAAATCTTCTGGTTCGTCACAATAATGAATCTGGTGGAATTGGTGCCGGAATGGTTGATGCCTTTCTGCAGCACCTCCAGCCCATACACCCTGCCTGCATGTTCGCCCGCAATGGCAGCCTGGGACCTGTCCTGCTCATCTGCCACCTTCTTTGCCGCAAAAGCATTGTTCTGCATACTAATCTGCCGCCAGTCATGGTTTGCCAGATACTTTGCACTCTGCATCAGCGACTGGGGATGGGAATACACCGTCCTGATATCCGCAAGCTGCGCTCCCGGCACTCCCAGCAGACAGTGTTCTATTTTAATAATCTGCTCCCCTACGATATAATTTTCAAACTCCACCAGTAAATCATAAATCTCATTCACAATGCCCGCTGTGGAATTTTCAATGGGAAGTACCGCAAAATCCGCACTGCCCTCGTCAATGGCGCTCATGGCATCCCGAAAAGCATCCACATGAAAGCTCTGTATCTGCTCCCCAAAATACTGCATCATCGCCGCCTGGGAGTAGGCACCTTCCGCCCCCTGAAACACTACTCTGGCTTTCTCAGTCTCCAGTTCATCCACCCCGATAAAAGGCAATTTCCCAAGACTCCCTTTTTCCGCCAGCATTCTGTACTGCAGTTTGCGGCTCATGGACATAATCTGTTCAAACAGTTCCTCCACACCATGACTGTTAAAATCATTGTGCGTCAGGGATTTGACCTTAGCCAGTTTTTCCTGCTCCCTCTGCCTGTCAAACACCTTCTTGCCCGTCTCGATTTTATACTCAGCCACCTGCTTACAGATGTCCATTCTGTCCTCATACAATTCCACAATCCGGGAATCAATTTCATCAATCCGCTCACGCAATACACTCAGGTCCATTTTCTCTTATGCCTTCCTTCCCTACTGTTAATTACAGTTCAGCCTTGCACCAAGTCACGCTGCCGGACCATAGTTGTTCTTATGAAGGCTGTATAAAAACGTCGGCACTTAGGCACCGTATTGTGGTGCCTTATGTGTCCGCTACGTTTTTATTCAAGCGAAAGCGTGCCTGCATAGGAATGACTATGGTCCGGCAGCGTGACTTGGTGCAAGACTGAACTGTTATCTTATGTCCTATATTATACCAAATCACTCTTGATAGCAAGCAAAAAGCAAGGTATACTGTAAGAAGAAACTGACCCTTACGGAGGCTATTTATGAAATCTGCAAAAAACAAAAAACGCAATATTTTGATGATAATTTTCTTTGTGATAATATTTATCGCCCTGGGTGTTATCCTGATGCTGACACAGCGTGTCACCATGAATCCTGCCGGGACAGTGGGTAATACCGCAGGTAACCTGAATAATGCAGGTCTGTTCTGTGAATACGACGGATGCGTCTATTTTTCCAATTCCAGTGCCGGAGGCCATCTCTATGCCATGAATCCCGACGAAAGCGATGTGCGGGAATTAAACACCCTGAATGTGCGCAATATTCTTGCCGGAGGAAAATACTTATATTTCTTCCAGACCGGAACTTCACAGACCACTCCCACCAAAACAGGACTTTCCGGCGTGCTGTCCGTACATTCTTTTATCCGTTCCAACTTAAGGGGCAAAAGCTCCACCACTCTTGTCAAAGATGTGGTTGCAGCCGGACAACTGGTGGACAATTATCTCTATCTGATGACTACCGGGGATAAATTATCCTTCGTGAAAATGAAAATCGACAAGTCTGAAACCACAGAGCTTGCCAACTATCAGATAAATCCTGCCTCTGTATCAAATGGTGTCATTTATTATAATGGTACACAGAACAACCACTATCTCTATGGTCTGAATACCTCCACCGATTCCGTGGAGGAAATATGGCAGGGAAATGTCTGGTATCCTGTTGTGGAAGGTGATTATGTGTACTATATGGATGTTGCGGAAAATTACAGACTGTGCCGCTACTCCTTGTCCGAGAATTTAATTGAGGTACTGACAAATGACAGAGTAGACTGCTTTAACGTGGGAAACGGCTATGTTTACTATCAGACAAATGGTTCCAGTCCACAGCTTGTCTGCATACATACGGACGGCTCCAATCCCATTGTAGTGGCAGAAGGCATCTACACCAATATCAATATGACTTCCAGATATGTATATTTCCAGAAATTTGGAAACGAAGGAATACTTTACCATTCACCGCTGGGCGCAGATTATATGGAAATATTTGATGCAAAATAATTGCATGATACTGCTATTATCAATTTAACCAGGAAATTTAGAAAGAGCTGTCACTTCGCAATTACAAATCTCTCGAATGCTAAAGCAACAGCCCCTTTCTCTTAATTAATTCCATCCTCAGCAATGGTAATAATTTTTACACCTTCACACTAATCCTCGCCATAATATGTGCGAACCAAATCATATATTACTCTTCTATATGGTCCAGCCCCTGGCTGAGAATCGTGACGATATGGGCGTCCGCCAGCGAGTAGAAAATAGTTTTGCCCTCCCGCCTGTTTTTCACCAAGTCCATCTGTTTCAGCACCCTGAGCTGGTGGGAAATCGCTGACTGGGACATGCCTAACAGTGTGGCAATATCATAAACGCACATCTCCGAACAGAGTAACACATATAAAATCTTGAGTCTGGTTGCATCCGCAAACACCTTGAAAAACTCCGCCAAATCCTGTAACTCCTCCTCCGGCGGCATTTTCTCGTCCACCTTCCGTACCGTATCCTCATCCAGACTAATGTAAGTATTCCCTTCCATCTGATTTCCTCCCTTATGGCACACCTGCTGCCTGCTTATTGTCCGATTCCAGCCTGTCCATAACCACTTATCATTCAATACCTATGGTCCCATTTATTCTGCCTGTTACCTGTCACACACTGGAATCCGGTTGTTGTAAGTTTCTGCGTGCAACGTCGTCCGGGCAGGTTCACCACTCTTATTTTTACATGACTGTATGCAATGGAGACAAGACTCTGTTGCTTCTGGCAGCCAATGCTGACAGAAGCAACATCCCAGAGGCTTGTCGGAATGCCCTGCATAATGTCATGTAAAAATAAGAGTGGTGAACCTGCCCTGCCATATCCTGCTGTCAGAACTTCCAACACCTAAATCCTATTTATTAAGAATACCACATTTTTCACACAGAAAGAAGTTATTTTTTATTGTTCCTCCAGTACCACATTATCAATATAGATTACATGAGACTCTGTGATACTCTCCCCGTCAATGGCTCCCATGGAGAACGTAATCATCGCTGCCGGATTGTTTTCCTCACTCATCTCAAACTCCAGAGTATATGTCTGATAGTCTCCTGTCAGTGCAAAGCTGCTCTTGCCATACTCTGTCCACACATCATCCTGACTGCCGTCTCTCTGGGCAGCACATTCAATACTGCGGTCAAGGGTGCACTTTGCATCAAAACTCAGCTTATATTTTTTCCCTTTATACAGGCTGATATTCTTCTGCATCAACTGAATGAGCCAGTTCTGGTCGCCGGTATTGTCAATGGTATATCCTGCCGCATCCTCCTCTGCAAGGGAATCCACTGCATAGGTAACCTGGTCTGCCAGACTGTTATCCACAAAAGGCTCCCATCCGGTAAATCCATTGGCAAAAGAAGCATTGATAATGGAACCGTCTTCTTTAATCTTCACGTTATCAAGGTATACATTGCCTGCCACACCCAGTTCAAAGCTTAAGTCTGTGGAAGAACCCTTCTGCAGTTCAAAAGAAAAACTGTAGCTCTCAGGCTGGTCGGACAATTCCGCTTCCAGACGATTTCCTCCCACACATGCCACAATTCTCTGACCTGCATCCCCAAGGGCATCAAAGGATAAATTGTAGGTGGTATCACCCACCAGGGCAAGCTCTTTCTGGGTAACTGTGACTGCATCCTGGGCAGTGTCCTCTGTCACTGCATCTTCAGGTACGTTAACATGCAGACGGCGAACCAGATTTTCATTGGTGACGTCCACCACTGCACCCTCTATACTATTTTCAATATCCCAATATTTCAGACGCCTGTCCCCATACTGGAAGGTACCGTTATACACATAATTTCCATCGGACTGGATACCCTTTGCATCTGTGGCAGATGCCACCTCTACCGAGCCGGTCTTTTCCAGTCTCACATTACGGATATGAATCGTCGCATTGGAACCCTGATTACCCATGTTAAATTCCAGACGTGCCTTGGCGTCATTTTCACCCTCCACCGTAAAATCGTAGGTATAGGGCTGCCAGTCGCCTGTCATGGAAAGGGAAATATCCTGCAAATAACGAATCCATGACTTTTCCGGTGCGGTTACTGCCACTTTCATCTCCCGGTCTTCTTCCGCCATTGCCTCAAAGCTGACCCGGTACACACCGCCCTGCTCCACCGGAATGTCTCTCTGCACCAACTGCACAGAAAACTCCTGACTTCCCACCGCCGTGGAACTGATTATCATCTCATTGTTTTCAATCACTGCACTTCCACTTCCTCCGTCGAACAAAAGGAAATTCCAGTCAATCAAATCGTCCAAATCTTCTGCCACGCTAAAATCGGCATTTCTCACATAATTACCGGTTTCATCCGCCTCTCCCATAATGGACAGGGGATTCTCCACATCGGTATCATATTCCGCTTTCTGGTAAACCCTCACATAATCAATTTCAAATTTGGCATTATCGAAATTGGTGGTAGCATCCGGTTTGCCGGGCCAGTCGCCGCCCACTGCCAGATTCATCTGCACAAAAAAGGGCTGGTCGAAGGGCGCCGGATAGGTCACGGCATCCTCACCCTCCACTGCGGTATACCAACTGTTTACCGTATGGAACAATTCTCCATCTACAAAAAAAAGCATTTTATCCGGCTCCCACTCTACAGAAAACTCATGGAAATCGTCGGAAAATGCACCGTCCTCCAGATTATAGGTTCCCTGATTCTCCCCATGGGGCAGTCCGTAATGAATATTGGAATAGAGAATTCTGGTCTGGTTGCCCAGAATTTCCATGATATCAATTTCGCCACATTTGGGCCACTGTCCATAGAAACTCTCATCCTGGGGCATCATCCAGATTGCAGGCCAGAGACCCTGTCCTGCAGGCACCTTGGCTCTTACCACCACTTTACCATAAGTAAACTGTGCCTTGCTCTTACTGTTTACCTTACCGGAAGTGTAAGTAGTCAGACCATTGGCATCCGCGCCCTTTATGGCCCGCAGAACCAGATTCCCGTTTTCCACATATATATTTTCCGGCGAATCTGTATACGCCTGCATTTCGTTATTGGTCCAGCCCGGGTCACGCAGCTCCATGGTCCAGATATCTGATTTCAGTTCTTCTCCCTCAAACTCATCGTGCCAGAGAAGCTGATAGCCCTCATACATCCCGGCTATTTCCTCCTCTGAAGGGACCTCCTGCACCGGTTCCTGCTCCACATTATCATCTGCCACTATCTCATTCATTCCACTGTCTGCTCCATCCACCGGCTGCTTACTGCTGCATCCCTGCAGACACATTGCCGTCATCACTGTTACCAACATCCAGGAAAATAAGCGTCTTTTTTTCATTTCTTTTAACCTTTCCTTCCTTCTGCTACAAACCATTACTTCGATGAAATAATTGTACCGAAAAACAGAAAAGGCATATATCAGATTCTTGAGTTTTATATTAAATTCATTTCCTCTGAAAATAATCCTTCATTCCCTCTGTCATGGTAATTTTCCCCTCTTTATCTACAAAAAGAGCTTCCACTCCATAGCTTTGTGCCAGTCTCTTTCCCGCTTCCTCTCCCAGCACAAAGCAGGCAGTGGAAAGGGCATCACTAAGAAGTCCGTCCTTTGTAAGAATAGTCACACTGCGCACATCCGAATCCGCCGGATATCCCGTATGGGGGTCAATAATATGATGATAACGTGTGCCGTCTATCTCCACATAACGTTCATAATCCCCGGAGGTGGAAACACACCACTGTCCCTGCAGTGTAAGATATCCAATGGTCTGTGACGTGTCAAAGGGATTCGTCACCGCCACAATCCATGGTTCTCCACTTCGCTTCTCCCCATAGGTCAGAATACTTCCTCCCACAGAAATGACTGCCCCCTGTACCTCCTCCTGCTGTTCCAGAAAAGAACAGATTCTGTCCAGAGCTACGCCTTTTCCCACGGCGCCCAAATCCAACTGTACCCCTGCCTCCATCACAAGCTGCTGCCCCTTAAGCGATAGTTTCTCATATCCGGTTTCCTCTAAGCAGGCAGCAATCTCCTTCTCTGTGGGCAGTTCATCCCCAGTCAAATCCTGCTGTTCCATCACTGCCAGAGCGTCAATACTCCACAGACGTGTGACTTCGCCGATAGTGATATCCAATGCACCGTGGGAACCTTTCGCAAGTTCCAGACAAATCTCCAGTATCTCCCCCAGTTCCTCCGATACTTCCACTGTAAAGTCTGTCCCGCTGTCCGCTTTTGAAACCGCAGCCCCTGCCCCATGGTTGATTCGATAAATCTCTGCACTCTCCAGACGCCAGGACAAGGTATCCTCCTCCAAATCCGTAATTTCCTTTATAATCTGTTCTGTGAACTCCTCTCCCCTGTCCCCGGCATCCAGCCGCTGTGTCACAATGGTTCCCATGGCGGTGTCCACACTCTGTGCCCATACCGCATCATCTGCATTCCCGTCCGCAGTCTTCCCCATACCGCAGGCACCAAATCCTGCCATGCAGGCTATACCAAGCATCAGCATACATCCTCTGCCCATACCGCGCACCTGTCGTAATTTCCTCTTCATTTTGTCCATCCTTTTTGCTATACTTAAGTTAGTCAAATTTATGAAAAAAGGAGCAGTTACTTTGCAACCCACTTTCCTCTCTCCAAGACAACAGATATCCTCCCACAAACCATTTGCACCTGCTGTTTTTCTGTCAGTTCTGCTGGGACTTGTGGCATTGTTTTCCATACTGTGGATAATATTCGCTCCTGATTATGTTTTTTCCGGCACAGAGAACCAGACACTTTGGGCAGATATCTACCAGAACGGCGAACGCATTGAACACATCAATCTCACCGAAGTTGTTGAACCCTATACCTTCCTCGTCACCGGAGAGGACGGCTGCACCAACGAGATTACCGTACAAAAGGGCAGCATTGGAATCACCGGTGCCAGTTGTCCTGACAAAATATGCGTGAAGCAGGGATTTATCACCTCCTCCCTTCTTCCCATCACTTGTCTTCCCAATCATCTGGTTATCCGGATACACGCTGAAAAGCAGACACCGGTGACAGTGCCGGATATTGTTACTTACTAAAAATTGCTTATGCCGCTTGCGCGGCAGAATGAGAGGAAAAATGTCCATCCGCAAAATTACAGCACTGGCTTTATTTACCACCATGTCTCTGGCTGTTTTCGCCATAGAAAGCGCCATTCCGCCTCTGGTACCCATACCGGGCATTAAACTGGGACTGGCTAACATCATAACCCTGGTTGTCCTGACTGCCTTTTCGGCAAAGGACGCATTCTGTGTGCTGATGGTGCGCATTCTGCTGTCCGCTGTTCTATTCGGGCAGGCAATGAGCCTGTTATACAGCCTTGCCGGAGGTATCTGCTGTTTTCTGGTGATGCTTGCCGCAAGCCGTCTGCTGCAGGGGCATTTTTTGTATCTTACCAGCGCCCTGGGCGCAGTGGCGCATAACTTAGGACAGCTTCTGGTCGCCTACCTGCTTACATCCGTTCCCGGCGTCCTGGTCTATCTTCCTTTTTTATTGCTGGGTGGTATCATCACCGGTCTGTTTACCGGATTCTGTGCCCAGTTTACTCTGCACTGTCTAATGCCTCTGACAGCTCGCTTACCGTTTTCCCCAAAATCGGATGACGATAATTAGGTGCCAGCTCTCTTAAGGGCTGCAGTACAAAACTGCGGTTTGGCATATCAATATGGGGAATCACCAGTTCCTCAGTCTCATATACCAATTTATCATAGAAAATAATGTCCAAATCCAGCGTCCGCGGTCCCCAGTGTACCAGCCTTTTTCTGTCTGCCTCCGCCTCAATCTGATGCAGCAGCTCCAACAGCTCTTCCGGCGAAAGCAGTGTCTCCAATTCCAACGCTCCATTCAAAAAATCATCCTGCTCCACGCCGCCGTAGGGTTTCGTCTGTATCAGTGTGGATTCTCTCACCCTGCGAATCCGCTTATGTTCTTTCAGTCTCTGAATCCCCTGCCTGATATAAGCCTCCCTGTCACCCATGTTAGAGCCTGTTGCCAGATATACCCTATGCCATCCGCGGGTGATACAGACGGATACATTCTCAAAAGGAAGCCCCACCGGAGCCTGGGGTTTGCAGATTTCCAGTTCTATTTTCCATATCAGTGGAAATACCAGCAGAATCTCCTCTGCCATCTGCTCTGCCACCGTCTCTATCAGCTTACAAGTGTGGTTTTTCATCCAGTCATTCATAAAATGACAGACTTCTCCGTAATTGGTGGACAGGTCCAAATCATCTCTTTTTCCCGCTTCCCTGGTATCCGTAAAAAGCACTGCATTAATATAAAAAAGCTGTCCCTTTTCATTTTCCTGGGGGTATACGCCATGATAGGCATATACCTCCAATCCTCTGATTCTTATTTCATCCATATTTCTCACACTATCTTCCCACATGAAGCACAGCTTCTGTCATTTTGACTGCCCGCACATTCTCTTTTACATCATGCACGCGCACAAAGCTACATCCTTTCACCACACCCAGAACTGTGGTTGCCAGCGTTCCTTCCATCCGCTCCTCCACCGGCAGGTCTAAGGTAAGCCCTATCACTGACTTCCGACTGCATCCCAGTAAAATCGGGCAGCCAAACATATGTAACTGCTCCAGACAGTCTATAATCTCCAGATTATTCTCATAGGTTTTCCCAAATCCCACACCGGGGTCCAGAATAATCTTGTCCTCCGCTATCCCTGCTTTCTCCGCTATCTGTAAGGTTTCTGCCAAATCAGCCACCACATCCTGCATAAAATTAGTGTAGTCGGCTTCCTTCCGATTGTGCATCAGACAGCATGGCAGCCCACTTTCTGCAATGACACCCGCCATCTCTTTATCATACTTTAATCCCCAGATATCATTAATCAAATCCACGCCGGACACGATACCTGCCTTTGCCACTCTGCTTTTATAGGTGTCCAGCGAAACAGGAATGTCAAAACGCTCCTTTATGGCTTCCACCACAGGTACGACGCGGGCAATCTCTTCTTCATCAGAAATAAGCGTGTAACCCGGACGCGTGGATTCTCCGCCCACGTCCACAATATCCACGCCCTGGGCAATCATTTCCTCCACATGGCGCAGTGCCTTGTCTTTTCCGTTCCACCTGCCGCCATCGGAAAAAGAATCCGGCGTCACATTCAAAATTCCCATGACATAGGTATGTTTTCCTGTCAAAAATTCTCTGTTTCCAATTTTCATAACTTTTGTCCTCCGTCTGCAATTTTCTTTCTTATTAATTTTTCAGGCATTAATACTTTATTGCCAGATTTTTCTTGTTCCCTTTCCAGTTGCATTCTTTCTCGGCTTCGCAGGCAAAACAGGCCCTGCTTCCTTTATCCGCCCGGTATAATACTCCCCGCAGGTCCGGCTCCCCTGCAATCTCCGCGTTTCTGTGGGCGGCAATGGCATCCACAATTCTTTCTATTTCCGCTTCCCCAAATCCACAGTCCCTTAAGATAGCTGGTGCAATCTCTGCGCTGACCCTCTCATGAGGCGTACCGTTCCCGTACTGGATATGTTTACCCAAATCATGTAAAAGCGCTGCCGCATAGATATGTTCTCTGGGAATGGAAAGCCCCTCCTCCAGATTGATAATCATCCCGATTCTTGCCACATCCAGAAAATGGGCTATATTATGACGGCAGAAGCGTCTGTCTGCTTCTGCCGTATTATTTGCCTCTAAATGTTCCAAAAACAACTCATGTTTCAAAATCCTGTCTATTCTGTTCATCCTAACCTCCATTCTTGCTGCAACCTGAAAATTTGGGCGTAAGCACAAATTTTGGTGTGAAAAATTTATTTTTCACACTAACCCTCATTCCTTTACCAGTTGCAGAAAGCGGTTCTGCAGTGTCTCATCTTCCGCAAATACGCCCCTCGCTGCCAGTGTCACTGTGCGGCTTCCCGGTTTTTTGATACCCCGCATCGTCATGCACATATGTTCTGCCTCCAGCATCACCATAACTCCTCTGGGGGAAAGATATTCCATGATGGCGTCCGCTATCTGTCCCGTCATCTGTTCCTGAATCTGTAATCTCCTGGCATATACCTCCACCGTTCTGGCAAGCTTGCTGATACCAACCACTTTACCGTCGGGAATATACGCCACATGCGCCTTACCATAAAAGGGCATCAAATGATGTTCACAGGTGGAATAAAAAACAATATCCTTTTCCAGCACCATTTCATTACTGTCTACCGTAAATACTCTGGTTAGATGCTCCGAAGCATCTTCCTCCATACCGCCAAAAATCTCTGTATACATTCTGGCAATCCGGTCCGGTGTGTCCACCAGCCCCTCCCGGTTTACGTCTTCTCCAATTCCCTCTAAAAGAAGCTTTACAGCCTCCCTGACTTTATCCTTATCTACCATGTTCCTGCCTTTCTATGAATACTTATTCAATATATCTTTTAACCTGCCCAGATAAGACAGGGAACCAAACGCGATAACCACGCCATCTTTTCCCGCAAGCATACGGCTAATCTCCACCGCCTCCTCCAGACTGTCCACTGCGGTTACCGACGGATGCACCTTCGCCACCTCCTGTGCCAGCTCATAGGCATGAAGGGCGCGGGGATTCCCAGGCGGTGTCACTGTAATAATCTGGTCCGCGTAAGTATGGGTATGGGCAATAATTTTATCATATTCCTTGTCTTTCAATATTCCCATTATATAAATAATTTTCTTGTTTGTAAAATAAAATTCGATGGAATCCGCAAGTTTCCCTGCCGCGTCTTCATTATGTGCGCCGTCCACAATAAACAGCGGCTTCCCCGCCACCACCGAAAACCTGCCGTACCATTTGGTCTGCTTCAATCCCTGACGCAGTGCCTGCTCCGGTATGGAAAATCCTTTTTCCTCCAGTGCCCGTACCGCCTCTATGGCAAGAACCGCATTGGCAATCTGATATTTCCCTGCCAGCGTAATTTCCAGATTCTTATAGCCGCCATAATCAAAACGCTGTTTTTCCAGACCGTAACGAACGCGGGAAGCCTTTGTATCATCCGCAATCCGCAGAGGGCTGTTCTTTTTTGCTGCCGCTTCTTTTATAACCTGCATTGCTTCTTCTCTCTGCAAAGTGCTTACGGTATGTGAGTTTTCCTTAATAATGCCTGCCTTCTGTCCGGCAATCTCAGACAAGGTTTTCCCCAGAAACTGCATATGGTCCATGCTTATAGACGCAAGCACTGCCACCTGGGTGGTGGTAATCAGATTGGTGGCATCCCCTGCTCCGCCCATTCCGGCTTCCAGCACGACAATTTCACAGTTCTTTTGCAGAAAATACCAGAAGGAAAGCACTGTCTCCACCTCAAAAGGAGTGGGATGGGCGAACCCTTCCGCCACCATAGCTTCGCACGCCTGCCTGATAAGCTCCACGCCCTCACAGAGGGCTTTCTGGGTAATGGGTTTCTGATTCACCTGAATTTTCTCCCGGTACTCCTCAATGACAGGAGAGATATATCTGCCCACCCTGTATCCCGCACATTGCAGAATTGTGGAGATATAGGCCAATGTAGAACCTTTCCCATTGGTTCCGGCAATATGTACAAACTTTAATTCATTCTGGGGGTTCCCCATCCTTCTGCACAGTTCCCTGACACTGTCCAGTCCCGGAACAATTCCATATTTTCCAAGCGACTCAATATATTCCATACTTTGTCTGTAATTCACGTCTGCTCCTATCTGCGCACGTTGGCGCGTACAAATATTCCATATCTGAACGGAACCTCCAAACTTACATTTTCCTTTTTCAAATGCAGCTTATATTCTGCCATAAATTGTCTATACTAAGAACTATCATGTGGTGTAGTACTAATCCACCCCGATACTTGATTTAGTAGGACAAATATAAGAATCAGAAAGGAATTTTCTATGCTTACTTCTATCACACGATTTGGTAAAAATTTTCTGCGCTGCGGGCTCATCGGCTGGTGCATGGAAATCACATATACTGCTCTCAATTCCCTGCGCCGCAGGAACCTGAAACTGACTGCCCAGACCTCCCTATGGATGTTTCCCATCTACGGCTGTGCCGCCATCATCGCCCCCTTAAGTCGCCTGTTGAAAAAGCGCCCCTTCTGGATGCGCGGCTTCGCCTATATGTCCCTGATATTCTCCGGGGAATATCTGACCGGGCGCTTACTGCGCAGACACTCCATGTGTCCCTGGGACTACCACAAAAGCCGCTTTCATATTGGAAATGTAGTCCGTCTGGATTATGCCCCGCTCTGGTTTAGTGTGGGACTTTTATATGAAAAACTGCTTTCCTCCAAGCATTCCTGATTATGCCCGAAAATTCCGAAAAGACAGGACCCTCTCAGGTCCCGTCTTTACACCACTTCCCTATTTTTCAATGGCATCTAATCCAAATCACCCATATCGTCTATATCACCGGAACCAATATCCAGCATATTTACGGTTCTTCTCTTCAGTCTCTCTTCCTCCGACTTCTGCAAAATAAAATCCTTAACTGCTTTGGAATTGCGGATATGCTCCAGCACAAGAACAGGATGGGTGGTATCGCCTGTATGGCAGGTAATGGTGCCCAGTCCAAACAGCTTCTCCATGAGACTTGAACTGTGCTGTACGTCCTGCACCTTATACATATAGCAGTCATTCTCCACTGTTTTTAAAAGTCCGGTATCCATGGTAATCATATTCTCTTTGATGATATACTTTGTAAAAGTAAAAGGCAGACCCAAAAACAACCAACGCTTTTTCTCAATAAATTCCATCTTTCCAATCCTTCCCTTTCGTTAATTAGTTTCCATAATTAATTACAAATAGACATATGTAAAACACAGACATCTAAACTGCTCCCGAAACCTATTATAGAGGATATATACATTTATTGCAAAACCTTTCTGCAAAACTGTTGCACTAATACTCCTTCTTAACCGAATCTATATCATACATTTCCATAAATTCCTGCAGTTCCCGGTCATTACGAATCAACATAACTTCCTGAAAACTTCCGGTGTGCACATCCTTAAATCCTGCAACCTGCTCACCGTTACAGATACTGCACTTTAACACCGGACGCAGATTCTCTTTGTCATAAACCTTTTTCTGCACTTTCTTTTTTCCCAGCATTCCATCTGTCCCCACATTCTTTCTATGCTGCAAATCCCACTGCCTGCATCTTTTCCCAAAACCTTCCCACTATGGCTACCATATCACATAACCGAATAAGATTCAATGGCTTGATTTTTATTGCAACTCCACGCAAGACGTGGTATCATATTTACAGTTTGAATGCACTATAAATGACATGAAGGAGGACTTTCACTATGACAGCAAAAGAATGTATTACCGGGCGCAGAAGCATCCGTCAGTTTAAGGACCAGCCTGTATCCCATGAACTATTAGCTGAGATTGTGGAGACAGCTTCCTATGCTCCCAGTTGGAAAAACACCCAGATTGTACGTTACATTGCCGTAGAGGGTGAGACAAAACAGAAACTGGCGCAATGTACTTCATCCTATGCCAAAAACGGCTCCATTATGGAGAACGCTCCCATTGTTATAGCTGTTGCCATTATAAAGGGACGTTGTGGTTTTGAGCGTGACGGCTCTTTCACCACTGACCGCGGTGACTCCTGGCAGATGTTTGATGCAGGTGTTGCCAGCGAAGCATTCTGTCTGTCCGCATATGAAAAAGGACTGGGAAGCGTTATTATGGGAATTTTTGACCGCAAAGAAGCTGCCGAACTGTTGGAGATTCCTGAAAACATGGATTTAGTCACTTTGATTCCCATCGGTTATCCCGATGAGGCTCCCGCCGCTCCCAGGCGCAAAACAGTGGAGGAATTATTATCCTATAAGTGAAACCGTGGTCGAAGAGCCTAAACTCTTCGACTTTTCTTTGGCTTTACATATCAATCTGTCATTATCACGACAAGAACGGAGGCACTATGAGACATTTAATGAGTCCATTGGACTTTACCACCAGGGAGCTGGATGCGTTGTTTGACCTTGCCGGCTCCATTGAAAAAGAACCGCAAAAATATGCCCATGCCTGTGACGGCAAAATACTTGCCACCTGCTTTTATGAGCCAAGCACCCGCACCCGGCTAAGCTTTGAGTCCGCCATGACAAGACTGGGAGGACGCGTCATTGGTTTCTCCGACGCAGCATCCTCTTCCGCTTCCAAAGGTGAAAGCGTATCTGATACCATCCGCATCATCTCCTGCTATGCGGATATCTGCGCCATGCGCCACCCCAAAGAGGGCGCACCCATGGTAGCCGCTGAGAAATCCGGGATTCCGGTTATCAACGCCGGGGACGGCGGACACCAGCATCCCACACAGACACTGACTGACCTGCTAACCATCCGCAGTCTGCGGGGAAACCTGGGCAATTTCACTATCGGCTTATGTGGGGATTTGAAATTCGGGCGCACTGTCCATTCCCTGATTCACGCACTGGTACGCTACGAAGGCATTCATTTCATTTTCATCTCCCCGGAAGAGCTTCGGGTGCCGGACTATATCACGGAAATGCTGCGGGAAAAAAACATTCCCTACGAAGAGGTAATTCGTCTGGAGGATGTTATGCCCAGTCTGGATTTCCTCTACATGACCCGTGTCCAGAAAGAACGTTTCTTTAATGAAGAAGATTATGTGCGCTTAAAGGATTTCTATATTCTGAATGCCGCCAAAATGGAACTTGCCAAGAAAGATATGCTGGTACTCCACCCCCTGCCCCGTGTCAATGAAATCTCCGTAGAGGTGGACGACGACCCCAGAGCCGCATACTTTAAGCAGGCTCAGTACGGTGTTTACGTCAGAATGGCACTGATACTGACATTGTTGGATATTACCGTGTAAATATTACTGCGTAAAATATTACTTCGTAAATTGGGAAAGGAAGCAATTATGTTAAATGTTGGAAAAATAGAAGAAGGCTTTGTATTAGACCATATCAAAGCAGGCAAAAGTCTTAACATCTACGACCACTTACAGTTGGACAAGCTGGACTGTACTGTGGCAATCATCAAGAATGCCCGCAGCAATAAAATGGGCAAAAAAGACATTCTCAAGGTAGAATGTGATATTGATATGCTGGATTTGGACGTTCTGGCTTATATCGACCATAACATTACCGTAAACGTGATTAAAAACGGTGAAATTGTGGCAAAAAAAGAACTGGTTCTCCCCAGACAGATAAAAAATGTAATCCGCTGCCGCAATCCCCGCTGCATCACTTCCATTGAGCAGGGGCTTCCCCATATCTTTGTGCTTGCAGACGAGCAGAAGGAAACCTACCGCTGCAAATACTGTGAGGAAAAATATTCGGAACTGGCGGAATAGGCAACTGATGAAACATACAAATAGAAAACACCGGATATACACGGTCTCAAGCAAGCCTATATCCGGTGCTTTTCCTATTCAGATTCCTCCATAAAACGGTCTGCTATATATTCCGGTGATTCCGCCCACAGACCATTTTCCACATTCCGCATCGTGTCATATGTTTTAGAACTATAAAATCGATCAATAGCTTCCACAAAATCTATATTTAATCTTTCCTGAAGAACATCTATCACCGCACGAATTTGAATACAGATATTCATAGTTATATCTTTACCGTTAAAAATATATATCGCCTCATTCATAAGATTCCCTCCCCACCATTTTCAAATAGCTTAATGCTTTTTCCGTATGAAACGAAACCTGATTATTTACCTTATTATATTTCAGCCTTTCCATAGCTTCGTCAGCAGACAGAATGCCCGCAATATACAGCTGGACAGTTTCCATCGTATTATCATCTGCTACTGGTCCTATTACCACATCATTATCATGCTGTAAGCCACCTCTGGAGCGATTCTCCTTGATAAATTCTAACCACTCTTTATCCAAAGAATGGAATCTTTTTATTTTCAGTACATCGGATTCCTTAAAAATAAATCGATATACATAATATACACTTTTTTGTTCTCTTAGACTCAGACGATACCCCCACTCCTTCGCCTGCTGCTCCAGAAGTGTGGTGTAAAATCCAGTCCCAAAATCTCTTCTATTATGTGATTTCTCCAATATTACTTTATCAAAAACAGTAACTGTTCCATGAAACAAGACTATTTCATTCGTTGCTTCCATCATCTCTTTCTCTATAAACTCCATTACCTCATCAAATGAGACCTGATGAAGATATTCATGCTGTATAATAATTTTTTCAAAAACC
>CAZLZH010000038.1:0-24120 GCA_964563955.1 uncultured Bacteroides sp.
CGTAGATTGGCTCGCTATCCTCAGCAGGCATAGCAAGAGCGACACTGTCTGTACCTGTAGCATCATCTGTAGCTGTCTCTGTTGTGTCGTCGTCTGCAGCTGCCTCTGTTGTAGCCTCTGTTGTAGCCTCTGTTGTCTCATCTTTCTTGTCACCACAAGCTACAAGTGAAAGACCCATTGCGAGTGCCAATGACAATGCCATTGCTTTTTTGAATTTCTTCACAAAAAAACCCTCCTTTAATGTGTTTTTGTCGTTTCAACCCTCACGTTTTTCAATCCAGCCCGAATATTCCATAAATAAATCCCTCAAACATCAGTATTACTTATGTGCAATTAGACCATATATCCAAATATGCAGGTCAAATCTGACTTGTGTGAACCTGTTATTATTCCAGTCTGTGACTGTCGGTTCCTTAGTTAATTGTGAAATATCATAACATATCCCGTCATGACTAAGCTAATTATAGGACACATTTACCAACTATGCAAGTACTTTTTCATTTTTTTGTGCATTATGACTAGATTTTGGAAATTTCCTGCCTTATTTATCCAATTTTGACATATAATCCTTGATTAAATCTGCCACGCCGTCCGGATTATACGTATAAAGTCTGGACGGTCCGGACATTTCGGCATATTCCACATTTTTAAATTGGCTGTAATATGCCTTCTTTTCTGCATTATACTCTCCGACATAGTCGATTTTATCTGCATCGCTCCTTGACGCATCCCCCGGCGTTCCGTATATCTCTTCCAAAGCACCCTCAAATTCCTCACGAACCGATGCATCATCGTCAATATATGGCTGCATAAGCGGATTTGCAAGTATCACGAGCATCGGTGTGTCCTCCGGCCAGCCCGCTTCCCTTACCTTTTGTGCATTTGCAACCGCCTGCAAATCTTCCTGATACATATCCTTGGTATAAAAGTTTTTGGAAATCAATGCCCTTCGGACAAGCATTTGTTTTTCCGTGTATACCGCCCCAATGTTATCCGGATATATGCCGGCAACGTGGCGGTGTCCTCCTATCTTTGCAAACATTACCATAAGATAGTTAAATATACCGCAATATTCTTCTTCTGTGACTCCCTCAAAATCATGTGCAACCGAAATATTGGTACCGATAATTGCCTCAACCTCCTCCGGATACAAATCCGCCCAATAGACCGCCTCCAGACCGGCAATTCCGTTTGGCACAAGCACATATGGTCCTTTAATATCCAATTTTTCAAGTACGGAACGCATCTCTATGATAATGCTGTCAATATCCTTATCCGTTTCTCCCGTATCGCTATATCCGAATCCGCTTCTGTCGATGTAGACGAGGCGATAATCCTGAAGCCTACTGAACAACGGTTCCAAAGCGACAGAATCATCCGTAATACCATTGCTGTGGATAAATACGAGTGTATGCTCTGCCGATTCATCACCTTCCACTATCACATGGATATCCTGCCCGTTTATTTCCACCATCTGTCCCATTGGCATGAGATATCCGCGCTCATCATCGAGCTTGCTCCTATGGCTGATATATAAAACCGCAACTACGATAACGTTAATCAGAATCGCTGCTCCGAATATAATGATGAATATTCTGAAAAATTTATGCAGAAACTCTTTCAGCTTTTTCTTTTTCTTCGTTTTTGCAGTTTTCTCTATATCTTCCTGTACCGCTGCGTTTTTTACTGCAGTTACCTTCTCTGTATCTTTTTCTGCCATAATATCTTATCCTTTTCTTTTATTTACACTTTTAAGTGTTTGTGAAACTCATGAATCGAAAAAATACGTTGTACAGAATATACAATTCTGCACAACTTAGCATTAATTCTACAAGTTTCATAAGCGCTTATACTTACACTTTTATTCGTGCAAGCATACTCGTATATAATAATGTAGTTCGTTTAAAAAGTAAATAGTTTCCGTCGGTTTTCACAGTTTCATCCTTTTTTCACATTTTTGTATCTTTCTATCATCTTGTTTCTATGGTAAAATATGCATAAAATTTGCGAAACGCGCAGAATGTATGTTCATATATGCAACTCACATAATAACATTGCGTTTTGCAGGCACCCATACAAATTATACAAAAATACGAGGAGCAACATGGAAGAGCAAACAAAAAATATTGACAATGCAGAATCTGAAGAAAAGCTGAAAGAAGTGATTGCACGCGAAGATAACTTAGAGCTACACAACTTGAAGTTTTTCGAGCGTCAGCGGGCAAAACGGGCAAAGTTAAAAGAGCACATGGAGGGCATGTCCAAATGGCAGAAAATCGGCTATATACTCTCTTATTACAAGGGAGTCATTATTGCAACGCTGATTATTCTCGCAATCTGCATTGCACTGCCTGTCACAATCTATAGGAAAAACAGACCGGTAGCACTTTCCTACTGTGTTGTAAATGCAGCCGATTCAAATGCCGTGAACACTGATTTTATAAATGACTATCGAACCATGTATGGTCTGACCGGTTCCTATCAGGTGCATAAGGATTTAACTGTACATCTTGATAAGGAAACGTATTTAGAGGAATATGCACAAAATTCAAGCGCTTCCGTCTACACGGAATTGCCGATGCTCTGTTTTAACGGCTATTACGATATAATGATTATGGATGAAAAGGGGCTCGAATACTGTGCTATGCAGGAGATTATTTATCCGTTAAAAAATTACCTGCCGGCTGACATCTATTCCTTTCTGGATGGGCGTGTATGCGATGCCGCGGATCACGACGGTGTGAGCGTGCCATTTGCGATTGATATCAGTGATACAGACTTTGCAAAAAATCTGAACCTTGGATATGACAAGGTATATCTCGGATTTCCGGGTAATTCGGAAACGAACTACGTCAACGCAAAACGCATGATTAAATACATCCTGCACTTAGATATTGATACTGAGCTGTCCTATTAAAACTACAAGCCGTAAAAAACAGTATATAAAAGCATTGCAACCCTTCTCTATCGAGAAGCCGGCTGCGATGCTTTTATATGCTTACTGCGTTATCAGGTTTAGTTATCATCCTCTTCGTTTGTCATATTCATAACCTGGCGTTTTCTGGCAAGTTCATCGTTTTCAAGGTACTCATCGTAGGTTGTCTGTTTGTCAATCAATCCTGTGTTTGTGAGCTCCATAATACGATTTGCCGTTGTCTGCACAAACTGATGATCTTGACATGCGAACAATGCAACGCCCGGGAATTTAATCAAGCCGTTGTTTAAGGCTGTGATACTTTCCATATCCAGATGGTTTGTCGGTTCATCCAGAATCAACACATTGGAGCCCATAATCATAAGCTTGGAAAGCAGGCAGCGCACCTTCTCTCCTCCCGACAAAACCTTGACCTTTTTCACGCCATCCTCACCGGCAAAAAGCATACGGCCGAGGAAGCCGCGCACATATGTCGCATCCTTATCATCCGAATACTGTGCCAGCCAATCTGCAATTACAAGTTCATTGTCAAATTCCTTTGTATTATCCTTCGGAAAATACCCCTGAGATGTTGTGACACCCCATTTATAGCTTCCCTCATCCGGCTCCAATTCGCCTGCCAGAATCCTAAAAAGCGTCGTTGTCGCAATTGTATTCGGTCCGACAAATGCTATCTTATCATCGTGGCCTACCGTGAAGGAAATGTTATCGAGCACCTTTACACCGTCCACCGTCTTTGAAATATTGGAAACTGTGAGAACCTCATTTCCAATCTCACGCTTCGGACGGAAATCAATGTACGGATATTTACGGCTTGACGGACGAATCTCATCAAGCTGAATCTTCTCTAAAGCACGTTTTCTGGAGGTTGCCTGCTTGGACTTGGAAGCATTTGCAGAAAATCGCTGAATAAATTCCTGTAATTCCTTGATTTTTTCCTCTTTTTTCTTATTTGCTTCCTTCATCTGCTTTATCATGAGCTGGCTGCTCTCATACCAGAAATCATAGTTTCCTGCATAAAGCTGAATCTTCGAATAATCAATATCTGCAATGTGCGTGCACACCTTATTCAAAAAATAACGGTCATGTGACACAACAATCACGGTATTCTGGAAATTAATCAAAAACTCCTCCAGCCATGCAATGGCATCTAAATCCAAGTGGTTCGTCGGCTCATCCAGCAAAAGCACATCCGGATTTCCAAACAATGCCTGTGCAAGCAAAACCTTAACCTTCAGGTTGCCGTCCAATTCGCTCATCATCTTATAATGGATATCGGTCTCCACGCCCAGACCATTCAATAGCATCGCCGCATCACTCTCGGCATTCCATCCATCCATCTCTGCAAATTCTGCTTCCAGCTCAGATGCACGGATACCATCCTCATCCGAGAAATCCTCCTTTGCATAAATGGCATCCTTCTCCTTCATAATATCATAAAGTCGTTTGTTTCCCATGATGACCGTATCTAACACCATATACTCATCATATTTGAAATGGTCCTGCTGCAATACAGAAAGACGTTCACCGTCATTCATAATGACTTCACCGTTGGTCGGTTCCAGCTCTCCCGACAGGATTTTTAAAAATGTTGACTTTCCTGCACCATTTGCTCCAATCAGTCCATAACAGTTGCCTTCCGTAAATTTTATATTTACATCTTCAAACAGCGCCCGTTTTCCCAAACGAAGTGTTACATTATTTGCACTAATCATTTTAAAATCCTTTCTTTTTAAACTTTCTAGAGTATAGCAACCACCCCATTTTCTGTCAAGCCATGTAAAAATATGCTCCGCATATTTTTGCACGTAAATTTAACGGAAACCTCGCGAAGCAGATTTTTGCACGTCACGAGATAGGTTTTCCCTCCAAATCTACCGGAACACATTGTTCTTCTATCATTTGCAACATAATCGATACAATTTTAGGATCAAACTGGGAACCTACCCCATTCGTCAGTTCGCTTATGATAACCTCTTTATCCAAAGCACGCCGGTAGCATCTTGCATTGGACATGGCATCATAAGAATCTGCTACACCGATAACACGGGCAACCAACGGAATATCGCTGTCCTTAATTCCCTCACAATAACCGTTTCCATCGTACCGCTCATGATGATATCTGGCACCTTCGGAAATTCCTGCCAAGGCAGTACAATCCTTTAGGATTTCTCCGCCGATTATCGGATGTGTCTTTATTACATTCATTTCCTCGTCTGTCAGCTTGCCCGCCTTGTTCAAAATACTGTCAGATATACCAATCTTACCGATATCATGCATCAGAGCAATATAATATACCCGTTCCTGTTCTTCTGCCGACATGTTCATCCGTTTAGCCAGTTCCTTGGAATACCATGCCACTCTGACAGAATGTCCGTTTGTGTATTTATCCTTTGCGTCTATTGTTTTTGCAAATGCCCGCAAAAACTGGTCTGTAATCGTCTGATATTCCTTCTGTCTGCGTCTTGCCCTTGCTATCTTTGTCCGAGCGATTAATATGCAAATCAAAATGATAAGTGTCAGGCATATCACAGCGCCTAAAATCCAAAACAGCGGATACTCTGTCAATTTTTTGTCTTTGTGAATATCCACGTAATATTCAAAAGTATTTTGCGGATTCTCAAGCAGATAGACCTTTAGAGAAAAGCGATAATCACCACCATGCAGATTTGTATAGCTGATGCTGCCGCTTTTCTCATTCTCCAGTTTCATCTCTGCCTCATCAAATCCCTCCAGCTGATAAGACATACCGCTTCCTGTCGTTCCCGTATAGGAAAGCGTAGAAAAATTGATTGTAAGGCGCGTCGCATTGCGATCTAAATGAATGCCATTTTCACCATAATTTGCACAGACTTCATCATCTACAAACAAATCGCTGATAATGCCGCGGGGACATATCTCCTTCTTTTCTGTAAAGCCAAAACAACTGATACCACTTCTCGTGGATAGATAAAGGATACCCTCTTCATCTATATAATGCCATGTATTTGCATCTAAAGAGCCTGTAAGTCCATGGGAAAAGCCATACCGGACTGTCCTTGCATAATCCCCTCCTAAAAGCTCCTCCCTGTTTACCTTCAAGATACCGCTGTTTTGCATCATATAAACGGAATCCTGCTGTATGTAAATATCAAAGATACTTCCCGCACTCTTATCAAAATTGTCCAGTTTTTTAAAAGTGCCGTTTTCCAGATAATAAAGGCTGCTGCCCGCACTGACAAACCAACCGGCTCCCTCTTCGTCCCGGAGCATACGAAGAACCACGCACTCGCCCAGTCCCTCCGAAAAACCATAAGATGTCATATCATCACCGGATATGGCAAAAATACCACCGCCATCCGTTCCTGCATATAACACGCCCGCATCATCCTGTGCAAGACATAAAATCGTAGCGTTGCTAAGACCATCATCGAACTTTTCATAGTTTTTTACCACATTTCCGTCACGGATAATACTGATGCCTCGCTGTGTGCCTACAGCAACTGAGCCATCCGCAAGCTGTAAAAGTGTACGGGCGCCCTCTGACACAAGCCCTTCCGTTTCACCAAAGCAAACCAAATCCTGTGTAACGGGATTGTAATGAACCACCCCATGTCCCTCATCGGTTGCAACCCACAGTGTTTTGTCCTCAGCCACGATTATATGGCGGACTCTATCCTCTGATAACAGCTCCGTCAATGGATTTTCCACCGGGTCCCAACTGCTGTTAAAAGCAAGCAGTCCATCATCCAAGCCGACATAAAACTCCTTTCCCGTTCCAACCACCGTATTGATTGCCTCACCCGAAAGCCCTGCCGTTTCGTTTGGCGAAGAAAAGCAACCTCGTGTATATTTTACAATTCCCAAAGCCGAAGATGCCAGCCAAATATTATCCTCATAATCTAAAATCGCCCCATTGACAGATGATGCCTTTTTGTTTTCACCGAACTCCATAAAACTGCCATCCGGCTGCAAAAGTCCAAGTCCCCGCATCCCGCAGATCAATATCGTTCCACCCTCATATACCTGAATCCGATTATGTACTGTGACTCCACCGGTTTGATAATGCTTCATGGTTATGGAGTCCTTGTCAAAAGTCTCGTCCTTAAAATCCAGTCGAACAAACTCATTTCCGGAGGAACCGAGATAAACTTCTCCCTGCGGTCCCGATGTTGCGCAATAAATCTCCGCCTCATCAAAAAACAAATCAGAGGTAAGCTGTTTTGTCACCTGTCCGTTCTCTATTACCGTACATATTCCCTCATTCATACTGCACCATACCCTATCATAACAATCCACAGCAAGTGTATATATCGTATTGCCGTTCATGATTTCATCGGAAATGGGCGTCAAAACATCATCTTCAATTTTGGCAAGACCGGAATTTGAAGCGACATAAATGATACCATTACTGTCCTCCGCAAAATCCCGAATACATAGAAATGTATGGTCAGGCAAATTGTTAATCTTGGTAAATGTGCCGCTTTCATATGTATAAATGCCATCATCATTGGTTCCAATCCAGAGCCTGCCTTTTGAATCTTCAAAAAGTGTCCGCACGGAAGATGAGGTAATACCGTCTTTTTCCTCACTGTAATTTTTGAAAGAGGTACCGTCATAGCGAACCAGACCTCCATAGCTTCCAATCCAGACATAGCCATCTGAAGTCTGGATGACCGCATTCGCTTCTCCTGTCGGAAGGCCGTTCTGATCGTTATATACAGTTATCACATAATCACCGTAGCTATCCGAATCCTTCGCCCTCACAATCATTGACTGTACACACAAAACAATCGTCATGACAGCGCATATCAATAGCTTCGATGCTTTCATTATTTTTCTTCTGTTCATAATCCCTCTCCTCCTTCCAACCGCAACCCAATATTGTTATAATAATATACAATCTTATATTACATGTCAAAGGCTTCTTTCGCTTCACGTATTTATTTTTTTACATACAAAAGCAGCTGTTGCAATCAGTTTTTCCAATCTGCAACAGCTGCCTCTCATCCTCATTATTTATAATTCTTTTGCAATCGGATCGTATAAGTCAAGTCTGCAATGCTCGTCCTCTGCAAAATGCCTGCATGTCAGACAGCTCTTTCCGGTTTCCTCCACATTACAGAAGCAATCCTTACGGTCCTGCTTATCATATGCGCTGCAACGCTCTGCAACTTCTTTGTAAATTTCGACTCCACTTCGCATAACATATCCTCCTTGTCTGATAATGACACACCCAAGAAAATCGGGCTTGGATATAGTATGCAACGTTTTCGTTCTTTTTATGCCTGTGCAGCCGCCATCGTCAAAAGAGAGCGCATCACAGTCAGGCTTACCATATAGGAATATGCACAATCAAGGTTTTCGTCGCATCTGTCCTGTGCATATTTTTCATGTTTTTCACGAATATATGTAAGCAAATCAGAAACCGATTTTATCTCCTGCGCATTGCGCTGATCGTACTCACAGTCCAGACTCATCCGACGGCTATTGATGAAACGGCGCATATGCTGCTTCAGGCTTTCTTCATAAGCACAGTGATCCTTCAGATTGCCCGGATAATGTGCATTATGCGGAAATGTAAAATAATCGGCGATATAATGAAGCACAACACCCATACGCACACTTGAGCTGATGGAAAGACCTTTTTTTCTCGTTTTGTAATGCTCCAAGAAGCCATTCATCTTCTTTTCACACACATCAAACGTCTCCTCCATGCAATGACGTTTCGTCAAAAAACTGATTGTGCAATCCGGAAGTATACTTCCGAAATACAGTGAGATACGATGTCCGAACTTATGATCTACAGCAAGTCCGTGAACAACCCCTTTTGTGAGTGATATATGCGATTTTTTTCGCATGCTCTGCCTCCCTACCTTTCTACATGCCTACCTACCGTTTTTGAAATAATATATCTTGGCCGACACTTTACTTCCTCGTAAATCTTGGAAATATAGTAGCCGATGATACCAAGTCCAAGCAGCATAAGGCTGCCAAGAATCAAAACTAAAAGAATCACTGTTGTAAAGCCTTCCACTGCCCGTCCGGAAAAATAATTCACTAACGTCTGTATGCCCAGTATAACAGCAAGCAGGAACCCAAGTATACCGGCAAATGTTACCAGATACATCGGAGCTGCCGAAAAAGACACGATATTGGATATGGCATAGCGGAACAGGGACTTAGTCGACCATTTGGACTCGCCCTCTTCGCGTTCCTGCACATCAAATTCTACGGATGCCGTCTGAAATCCAATCCATGCAGAAAGCGCCCGAAAAAATGCATTTCGTTCCGGCATTTCAAGCAATGCGTCAACTGCCCGTCTATCAAGCAATTTAAAATCTGATGCGTGAGTCATATCAATCTTAACTGCCTTTGATATCAGCTTATAGAACAATCCGGCACAGGCTTTGTGAATACCGCTCTCTTTACCGCGGCTTCGTTTCACACCTTCCACAACCTCGTAGCCCTGCTGCCACAACTGATACATCTCCAAAATCGTCTCAGGCGGATGCTGCAAATCGCAATCCATCACAACACAGCAATCGCCGTCTGCATTGTTTAGCCCTGCCATCATAGCCGCTTCCTTGCCAAAATTTCTCGAAAAATGGACACCGATCACATGCGTATCGTATTCTGATGTCTCTTCAATCTGCTTCCATGTCGCATCCGAAGAACCGTCATCCACAAACACAATTTCATATGCAATCTGTGCCTGTTCCAAAATCGTTCCCACGGTCTTAGCCGCTTTTTTTATCATCTTCTCCTCATTATAAGCAGGTATTACAACCGAAAGCATATCCTTCACCATTCCATCTTCATGATTATCTCAGGCATGCATTATTTAAAATTTTTTATACACGCTCACTATTTTTAGTATAGCATATCCAACATGGATAAGGAAGAAAAACTTCAACAATATTAAATTTTTTCCAGCCTTGACATGGCAATGTGATATCTATAAAATAGATACTAATTTTGAAAAGCATTATAAGAAACAGAGGAGTGATTTTTTTGGACAATAGTCCCACGCTACAGATTATTGTAATTTGTATCTTATTGGTATTATCTGCCTTTTTCTCCTCCGCAGAAACAGCGCTTACGACTGTGAGCCGGATTAAACTCCGTGCTCTCGCTGACGAGGGAAGCAAAAAGGCAAGAAAGGTGTTAAAAACAACTCAAAATTCCAGCAAGCTGTTAAGCACAATTTTGATTGGAAATAACATCGTCAACATCTATGCTTCCGCACTTACGACAACACTTTGCACCTCCCTATTCGGAAGCAAAGCGATCGGTCTTGCCACAGGCGTGCTTACTTTGCTTGTTTTAATCTTCGGTGAGATTACGCCGAAAACACTGGCAACCCAGTATGCCCTGCAGCTTTCCATGTTTGCCGCATACCCGATTTCATGGCTGATGATTGTTTTAACACCGGTTATCTTTATATTAAATCTGATTACCGGAGGAATCTTCCGTCTGTTTGGAATTGATCCATCTGCGCGAAAGACAAGCATTACAGAGGCAGAGCTTCGGACCATCGTCAATGTTTCCCATGAGCAGGGTGTCATTGATCCGGAAGAACGGTTCATGATATCAAATGTTGTTGACTTTGGAGATGCGTTATCAAAGGATATTATGATTCCTCGTGCAGACGTTATAGCTGCCGATGTAAACTCTACATATGAGGAGCTCGTGGAAATATTCAAAAATGAAACCTATTCCCGAATCCCGATTTACGAGGAGTCAAAGGAAAATATCATCGGCATCTTAAATCTGAAGGATTTATTTTTCTATCGTGAAATATGGGACATACGATACTTTGATCTGCGGAGCATTTTAAGGAAGCCGTTGTTTGTATATGAATATCAAAAAACGAGCCAGATATTTGCAGACATGAAAACATCGTCCGACAGTATGGCAATTGTATTGGACGAGTATGGGCAGGCATCCGGTATCATTACTATGGAGGATCTGGTTGAAGAAATCGTCGGTGACATCCGGGACGAATACGACGAAGGCGAAAATGACTTCATCCGTGAACTGAAAGAAGATGTGTATGACATTGATGCATCCATTAAACTGGATGACTTAAACGATGCACTGCATACAAGCTTCCAATCAGATGATTACGACTCTCTGGCAGGACTCGTCATCGAGTTATTGGACAAAATACCGGCAGTTGGTGAAGAAGTGTCCTGTGAAGAGGCGCACTTCAAGGTTACAAAGGTTCACAGAAATCGTGTGGAACGCGTCACACTGACACTGCTTCCGAAAGCAAAACCGGAAAACGAAAAAGAAGAATCCTGACCGGATTCTTCTTTTTCTTTACTTCTTTGCTTTCTTGTCCTTTTTTTCAGCAGCTTCCTGCTCTTTTGCCTGTTCCTCCATCATCTCATCAATAATCTGCTCCATCAGCTTCTTTTTGATGTAGATGTCATATCCAAGCAGTGAAAGGAAGTTTAAGTTCTTGATATACTTATCCTCCGCACCCGGAAAATCACGCTCGGTCAGCTCGTAGGTTTTTACGATGCTGTTTTCTACCCGGAAATATTGATGCTGTTCCAATTTGTAGAGGCTCTCATATATTTCCTCAAGGCTGTGCGCTGCATCTTCATTTCCAAAATAATTATCAATAAGCGGCTTTAGCACCGTCTGAATATCATTGATGGAAATAACATTTTTAAAATAATAAATATATATCAGTAATATAATATGCTCCTTGGAATACCGTTTTTTATCCGACGGCGGAAGCAGATTATTCTTGGTATAATTATTAATCATCGTCTTGGTCAGCGTCTTGTCATCCTCATATCGTTTATTCTTAGACAGATACTTATCCATAAACGTGGTTACCTGATCCATATAAAGCTCTATGGACGGAATATTTTCCGGCGCAATATGACCGAGCTTAATCATTTCCCGTATTTGCTTTTTTAAACTATCCTTCTCAATATCCATATACACACGCTCCTAATACCGCTATTATATAGTATTAAAAACCATGTGTAAAGGTTTAAATCAACCGACAAGTTCCTTTACCATGTCAAACTGCTGAATTGTATTCGCAACTCCAGACTCTGTCAGGTACATGCCGGTTCTTCTGAGCATGGCATTTTGATTGTTTGTCTGCGCAGAATTCATCGAATAATCCGTCTTCCGGTTTCCGAGATAAATCGCTCCGACATTCGCCTGCTTTAACGAAAGCATCTCATCATTACCGGTATCATCCTTCGTCCAGACTGACAGCTTGCTATAAATACTGTCATTTTCATCAATCCAGCCGTTTCCATCCTCATCATAGTCAGCAAGCTCTGAGAATCCGTTTCCTGTCTTGCTTCCGAACAATTCAGAACCATCGTTAATAATGCCGTCTCCGTTTTTGTCGTATGCCAAAAAGCCTGCTCCTTTTCCCAACATGGAAATGGAATCCTTGACACCGTCTGCATCAATATCAAATTCCCACTTTTGATCGCTGATGGAAACCGGATTTGCATCCAGAGAAATCACAAGCGGGTCTGTCATAATCGCAACGACACTGTCCTGCTTCAATTCCTCCACCGTCTCAGAAAACTCCCGTGACATCGATAATTCCATGTTAAAATCAATCTGGCGGCCATCCGCTGTCACAACC
Organism: uncultured Bacteroides sp.; assembly: GCA_964563955.1. Classification (GTDB taxonomy): domain Bacteria; phylum Bacillota; class Clostridia; order Lachnospirales; family Lachnospiraceae; genus Coprococcus_C. The sequence goes on from CAZLZH010000038.1 coordinate 12,546, forward strand.
GTTCCTTTCGCCTCAAAGCTCATATTCTCCGACTCCGTATAGGAATACGAGGAATGTTCGACCCGATTCCAGACACTGACATTGCCAAGCCCAGAAGATGCATCCAATGCATACGAATTACTGAACAGACCATATCTTTCATTCTGATATGGAGAACGGACAAACAGATTTGCCAACAGACGATTTCGCATATCCTGCAAATATTCACGCATCCGCGTAATATACTGTGTCAAAGCATCTTCGACCCGTGATATCTGCCTGTCCATCTGCATGCCGTCTGTTCTTCTCATAGACGGCAGCTTTACCTGTCCGAGTGTCATCTCCTCATCCTGCGCCTGTTCGGCACTTTCACCGTAAAACAGGGAAAATTCGTTTTGCTCATAACGAACCTCCCCTGTCATCACATTGCGCATTGCCGTTTCCTTCGTCTGCTTGTACGAACATTGTTTCGCTGTCTTTGCGTACATCTGTGCCTGACTTGATTGAATCACCATATTTTCTTCCCTCCTGCCATAAAATTCCAGCACAACTGAATTTTTCGTCTACTCATTAGGAGGTACTTTCACATGGTTTATCGGCATGTTTGCTATTTTTCTGTATAGTTTTTAGTGTGTCTTATAATAATTAATCAGGCAACCTGCAAGGATAATGTCACGTTCATCGTCTGTCAGGTCACCGAGCTTCAAGGACAATTCCTTCATATCCTTATTCACGACATATGCTTTGATTACTTCTGTCTTATTGCGAATGGCATCTGCAACACCCGGAATAAATACATAATCTTCCACATCAAAATCGTAATCCTCGTCCATCACAAACGGAAGCATACCCCAGTTAATCAAATTTGAGCGATACCGTTTTGTCGCATATTCCTTTGCGATATTTGCCCATCCGCCGAGCACCTTCTGGCAGGATGCAGCCTGTTCACGCGCCGAACCGTCTCCCGGCTTTACTGCATAAATCGTGCTGCCGACACCGGTATTCTCGCCGCACACACCCGGAAATGTTTCCTTTACCTTGTGCATCATTTCCTTCATGGAAGCGTCTGCCTCGCCCATACATTTACCGGCTTCGCGGATTCGCTCCAGCTTCTGAACCGCCTTTGCACGTCCGACATACTCCGGATCCTTACGGGAAAGTGTGAACTCAGCCAATCCAAGCGGATTGGAACGGTAGGAGGATGTCTCACCGGAAGGAATCAATTCATCCGTCGTCGTGACCGGATCATGAATCACAGATGCCACCTTTAGCATCAAATTGTCAGTCAAAGAAACCATATCCGGCCAATCCTTGATGTTCGGTCCAAACTTAATCTCCTGTGAACTGTCCGGTTTTCCCCATCCGTTATATACACGGTTATCATAAATCGTTCTGTCAAAGAAATATTTCTGTCCCCTGTACTCTACATCCATATCGGTTGCCGCTGTCAGATATCCCTTATTTGCAGCAGTCGCCGCGATAGAGCGCGCATCCATAAGTGCAACGGATGCAATCTGTCCATTCTGAACCTTGGAGCCTTCACGGTTCGGGAAATTTCTTGTCGAATGGCGAATCGAAAATGCATTGTTTGCCGGTGTATCACCTGCACCAAAGCAAGGTCCGCAGAATGCTGTCTTTACGATTGCTCCGGTTCCAATCAGATCCGCAAGCACGCCGTTCTTTGCAAGCTCCATATAAATCGGTGTCGATGCAGGATATACAGAGAGGGTAAACTCATCTGAACCAATATATTTCCCGCGGATCAAATCTGCTGCCTGACAAATATTTTCAAATCCACCGCCGGCACAGCCTGCAATAATTCCCTGCTCTACATAGAGCTTTCCGTCTCTTACCTTATCCTTCAATGTAAATTCTACTTTTCCATCGAGCGATACAAGCGCACGCTTTTCTACATCATCCAGAATATCCATCAGATTTGCATTCAATTCCTCGATTGTATATACATTGCTCGGATGGAACGGCATGGCAATCATAGGCTTGATTTCAGAAAGATTGACATATACAACTCCATCGTAATATGCCACAGCACCCGGATTCATCTCCTTGTAGCCCTCCGGTCTGTAGTGAAGGTCATACCACTCCTGAATCTTCTCATCCGTCTTCCAGATAGATGACAGACAGGTTGTCTCTGTCGTCATAACATCGATACCGATTCGGAAATCGGCTGAGAGCTTGTCAACACCCGGTCCGACAAATTCCATGACTTTATTTTTCACATAGCCGCATCCAAAAGTTGCTCCGATAATCGCGAGTGCGACATCCTGCGGTCCGACGCCCTTTTGTATTTCACCGTCCAGATAAATCGCAACAACACCCGGCTTTGCCACATCATAAGTACGTTTCAAAAGCTGCTTGGCAAGCTCGCCGCCGCCCTCTCCGATTGCCATCGTACCAAGTGCGCCATAACGGGTATGGCTGTCAGAGCCGAGAATCATTGCACCGCATTCTGCAAGCATTTCCCTTGCATACTGGTGAATAACTGCCTGATGAGGCGGAACATAGATTCCTCCGTAACGTTTTGCGCAGGAAAGTCCAAACACATGGTCATCCTCATTGATCGTACCACCAACCGCACACAGAGAATTGTGGCAGTTTGTAAGTACATACGGAATCGGAAATTCCGTGAGTCCGGATGCTCTTGCAGTCTGTATAATACCGACAAATGTTATATCATGGCTTGTCATCTTATCAAACTTAATCTTAAGCTGTTCCATATTGCCGGAAGTATTGTGTGCCGCAAGAATACTATATGCCATCGTATTTTTGGCAGCTTCCTCTTTTGACGTCTGGATGCCTTTGCCTAAAAGCACCTGCTTTGCATCATCATTGTCTGCAATCAGTTCTCTGCCATTTAACAGATACGCACCCGTTTCATAAAGTGTAATCATAATTCGCCTCCATATTGTTTATTTTTGAAACCTTATATATCTAATAAGCCAATATATAGCTTTCACTATCTTCAATCGTTGCAGTTTCCATATCCTTCACGCCCTGATCGATTGATGCGGCAAGCACCTCGCTCTGTGCCGAAAGGTATGTTGTTCTGTCAACCTCTTCCTCGTTTACATAATACACGCCATCTACATCCTGTACATACGGACCTTCTGTCAGGATACCATCCTCGTATCGTTTGAGGCAGTATTCATCACCGGATGTCCGGGTTGACATCCACGGAAATGCAACAAACGTGCTGTCATTGCAGAAGCTTCGCACCCTTGCATAGCCGAGATATTGGTAGTTATCCTCGGCATAGGTAAATATAAAGCAGCTTGTATACGTATCATTTTGCTCCTCACTGTTAAACAAAAACAGCTCCGGAATCCCATTACTGTCCACATCATATAAGAGCAGGCTGTCCGGGCATAGTTCCTCATAGGTAGAATCCAATATATTGATTCCATCCTCCGTATCTGCCAGCGCCTTTCGCAGATTCGTATCTGCATCGTCCGCAAGCCTTACATACGCCTTCTGCCAGTCAGACGCAAGTGAAAGCTTATATTTCTCGACATCCATATCATCCGCATAATATTTCTCGATTTTTTCAAGCAAAGCTACCGCATTTTTATTATCTCCCCGGTCAATATAGCTATCAAGCAGAGAGTCATAATAATTCATTCCCGTCGTATATGAAAGCTCATACAGTGAAAAGTAATTTTCAATATATGCAGAGTCTGCCGGATCCAGTTGAACAGCCTCACAAATATTGATTGCCGTAAAGTAATCACCTGCATTATAAGCAGCCTCCGCAGTCGCATATAAATCCCGATATGCCTGCACAACCTGAACATTATTCGTAACCAGACTGACATACTGGGCTAATTCCGCTGCAGCAAAACCATTGATAATTGAAATATAAATATTTATTTCATCCTGTGAAATCTCACCCGTAACATATTCGTGATACTTTTCATTTAACACCTCTGTGACAATCTCACGTCTTGTCTCTGTATCAAGGCGCATATTGATATTGTTGATCGTTTCATTTGCAGCCACAACGCCCTGTCCGTTATATTCCCTGTTTGCCTTGTAAATCGTCTCTATCGCATTTTTATATTCCGCACGATTGACAAGCATATTATAATCCTTGCAGATTGCCTTTGTCTCATCTATACCGTTAATCGCATCAAAGGCTGCAATCGTATACAGATAATCCTTTTCCCCTGCCTGATATTCCAGGCAGATATGCTTTGCATAATCCGGAAGCATCGCCTGTATATCTCTTTGCTTCTCGCTGTCAAGCGCTCCGTAATTTTCTTGCACTTCGCTCCACTGTCCCGCCTCAATACCATCGAACACCTTATATTCATTATAATACGGATACAGGAACACGATCGTTCCGCAGGATAGGAGCACCAGCAATATAAAACATATAATGATAACCCGATTCCATGTTTTTTTCATTCCGGCACCTCCTACTCTTGCGCTGATTCATCATCTGTCTGCGTTGTATCTTCCGTCTCTGTCCCGGAAGGCTCCGCATCCGTCTCGGTTGCAAACTCCTGCTCTATCCATGTATCCACAAGGTCGGACGGCGTTGCGACTCCCGCGAGCGCAGCAATCTCTTCGATGCTTTCAGCATCTCCATTTGTTGCAATGCCCTCCACCGGAAGATTTTTCTCCTTCTGGCTGACCTCAGCATAGGATGGCGAAACTACAAGCTTAAAAACGCTGAGAGTCGCCAGTCCGATTCCTGCTAATAACAGTAGTATGGAAAGTATGCCAAAAAAAACATGTGCCGGACGTGCTTTCATATGCTCGAACGTCTCATCATCCACGTCCTTATATTTTTCTCGTTTTTTCGTTTGCTTCTTTTTTTGCTTTTCATCACGAATCCGGTTCTTTCTCTCCCATTTGTTTTCTTCTGCAACATAGGCTCCAAACAATGCGGAAGCGTCACTTTCCCCGGTGTCGGTCTCCTCTTGCGGGACTTCTTTTGTATCCTGCCCGATTACCTCCGTCAAGTCATTCTCTTTATCCTCTGTCTCTGCATCCTCCTGTGGCATCTCTGTCTCCACAATCGGAATCATCTCAATATCCTGGTCTTTTTCATTTTTTCTTTTGCTCATAACACAACTCCTTTGTCTGTGCATATTTTGCATTTTAACGTTATGATTATATCAATTCCGATTTTATTATTCAAGAAAGATTGTAATTTGTCAAGAAATACCACAGCTCTCCAAAAATTTTTTTGATTTGACACGAAATCCTATGATTCTCTTTACTTTTTTCTTCATAATGATATAATGTTTTTGTTTTAAATTCCGAAATGAGCGGATGTTCAAAAGAATGGAGTACAGTATATGAAAAAGAACATTGAAATCAGATGGCACGGCCGTGGCGGTCAGGGTGCCAAAACTGCTGCACTGCTACTGGCAGATGTTGCATTTAACACAGGCATGTATGTACAGGGTTTCCCGGAATATGGTCCGGAGCGTATGGGTGCGCCGATTACCGCATATAATCGAATCGGTGAAACCGAAATCCGCGTGCATTCAAACATTTATAATCCTGATTATGTCGTAGTCGTTGATGAAACGCTTCTGCACTCCGTCGATGTTACGAACGGACTGAACAAGGATGGCGCTATCATCATCAATACAGCCCACCCGAAGGAAGAGATTGTACCGCTTCTGAACGGCTACGAGGGAAAGGTCTACACAATCGATGCACGGAAAGTTTCCATGGAAACGCTTGGAAAATATTTTCCGAATTCCCCGATGCTTGCAGCCATCGTGAAGGTTGCCGATATCATGGAGCCGGATGTATTCCTGACACAGATGGAGGCTTCCTACCAGCATAAATTTGCAAAGAAGCCTGAGGTTATCGAAGGAAACATGAACGCTTTAAAGCTTGCATTTCAGGAGGTAAAATAAATGTCAAAAGCAACGGATATTTCAAAGATAAACGAGCACAGTCCTTATTATGATATCACGCCGGGCAACCAGATCTACGGCGGCGGCGGTTCCCGCAAGTTCAACACAGGGGAATGGCGGACACAGACACCTGTCATTGACTGGAACAAATGTACACAATGCCTGCTTTGCACTCCGGTGTGTCCGGACAGTTGTATTCCGGTCAAGGACGGCAAACGGGAAGATTTTGATTTGGATCATTGCAAGGGCTGCGGTATTTGTGAAAAGGCTTGCAGCTTTGGTGCAATTACAATGAAGGAGGGAATCTAACATGGCTATACGTGAAAGAATGTCCGGAAATGAAGCGGTTGCGCATGCCATCAAGCAGATCAATCCGGATGTAATGGCTGCATTTCCGATTACTCCGTCTACGGAGATTCCGCAGATGGTTTCCACCTTTATTGCAAATGGCGATATCTCCACAGAGTTTATCCCGGTCGAGTCCGAGCACAGCTCAATGAGCGCAACGATGGGAGCCAGCGCAGCAGGCGCAAGAGCCATCACGGCAACCTCCTCCTGCGGACTTGCCTATATGTGGGAGGTTTTGTATGTCGCTGCATCGGATCGTCTCCCAATCGTCATGGCAGTTGTAAACCGCGCTCTGACCGGCCCGATCAACATCAACTGCGATCACTCCGACAGTATGGGTGCAAGAGATGCAGGCTGGATTCAGATATACGCAGAAAACAATCAGGAAGCATATGATAATTATATACAGGCATTCCGCATCGCTGAGCATCCGGATGTCAGACTGCCGTTTATGGCTTGTCAGGACGGATTTATCACAAGCCATGCGGTAGAAAATATATCCTTAATTGAAACAGAAAAGGTAAAAGCATTTGTCGGCGATTACGAGCCGGAAAACTATCTGTTAAATGCCGCTATGCCTATGGCGGTCGGTCCATATGCAAACTCACCATTTTATATGGAAACAAAGATGAACCAGAGAATCGCCATGAAAAATGCGAAAAAGATCATCTTGGAAGTTGCGGAGGAATTTGAAAAAATCTCCGGCAGAAAATACGGTCTGTTCGAGGAATACAAGATGGAGGATGCCGAATACGCAATCGTCATCATGGGTTCTGCCGCCGGCACAACAAAGGATGCCGTCGACCATCTGCGTGAGCAGGGCATCAAGGCAGGTATGATAAAAATCCGTGTATTCCGCCCGTTCCCTGCTTCCGAGCTTGCCGAAGCACTTAAATCCGTGAAAGCAATCGCAATTATGGATCGTGCGGAGAGCTTCTCCGGCTGCGGCGGTCCGGTAGGCTCCGAGCTTAAAGCAGCGTTATTTGACAATGGCTGCAAGGCAAAAACGGTCAACTACTTCTACGGTCTTGCCGGTCGTGACTTCACGATAGATAGCGCATGCTCCGTCTATCAGGATCTCATGGATTATGTATCGGGCAAGCAGGATATCGAGCAGTTTAAGTATATCGGACTCAGAAAGTAAACGGAGGAGAATCGAGATGGCATTTAATTTTAAAGAAGTAATGAGTAAACCGGAACGTCTCGCTCCGGGACATAGAATGTGCGCAGGCTGCGGCGGAACAATCGCTGTTCGTACCGTATTACGTGCCATTCATGAAGGGGATAAGGCAGTCATCGGCAACGCTACCGGATGTCTGGAGGTATCCAGCTTTATGTATCCGTACACGGCATGGGAAGACAGCTACATGCACAATGCATTTGAGAATGCAGGTGCTACGCTTGCCGGCATCGAGACAGCTTACAATGCACTGAAGAAAAAAGGAAAAGTAACAGAGAACTATAAGTTTATCACATTTGGCGGTGACGGCGGAACCTACGATATCGGACTGCAATCCCTGTCCGGTGCGATGGAGCGTAATCATGATATGGTTTATGTATGCTACGACAACGGTGCCTATATGAATACCGGAATCCAGCGTTCCTCTGCAACTCCGATGTATGCAGACACAACGACAACACCGGTCGGAAAAAATTCAAATGGTAAGATGCAGAACCGAAAAGATCTTGCATCCATCATTGCAAATCACGATATTCCGTATGTGGCACAATCCACATTTACGACAACGATGAAGGATTTGTATGAGAAATCCGAAAAGGCAATCTACACACCGGGGGCTGCATTTTTAAACATTATGGCTCCATGCCCTCGCGGCTGGCGTTATAACACACCGGATATCATGAAGATATGCAAGCTGGCTGTCGAAACATGCTATTGGCCGTTGTTCGAGGTAGTCGAAGGAAAATGGATATTAAACTATGAGCCGAAAAAAAAGCTCCCAATCGAAGACTTCCTTCGTCCACAGGGCAGATTCAAGCATCTATTTAAGCCGGAGAACGAGCAGCTGTTAGTGCAGTATCAGGAAGAAGTAGACAGAAGATGGGAAAACCTGCTTTATATGTGTTCTAAATAAAGCATAGCACGCAAAAAGGTACTAACCGAAAGATTAGTACCTTTTTCTTATATTGCGTTATTGATTCATTTCTTTTACCTTTTCCAAAAAAATATCTCCCGGAACCGGCTTGGAAAACAAAAATCCCTGAAAGTAATCGCATCCCATGTTTTCAAGCTCTGCTGCCTGTTTCTCTGTTTCAACACCCTCTGCAACAATATGCAGATTCAAATCCCTGAGCATCGCAACCGTATGCCTTAATACGCGAATCGCTTTTTCATCCTCCATCGCAGACCATACCATAGATTTATCAAGCTTTATCAATTCAAACGGATATTTCATAATATTACTGATATTGGAATACCCTGTTCCATAATCATCCAGCGAAAACAATATATCATTCGCAAGAAGCTGTTCCATGTTGTGAAGCAATGTCTCTTTTGATACAGCCGCTGCCGTCTCTGTAATCTCCAGATTAATGCACCTGTGCGGAACTTGATATTCATCCATAACAGAGAGCAGATTCTCATGCAGCCGCTCCTGCATACACTGTACAACCGACAGATTCACTTCTATGTAATCGATTCCGTACTCCCATATTTTTTTCTCCGCAATCATCTGACAGACGCTTTGAAACACAAACGCTCCGATATCCAATATCATGCCGTTTTTCTCAGCCATAGGAATAAATTCCTCCGGGCTGACAAAGCCTAACTCGTCATCATATAACCGGATCAAAGCCTCCGCCGAACGATAACTTTTCTCCCGTACCGAATATATCGGCTGGTAATATACCTCAAACTTTTTCTCACGAACCGCATGCTGTAAAATCTGCTCGATTTTATTTTCGCGCCGTTTTTTCCATAGAATTTCCTTACCTGCATGCATAATGACATCATTTGCATTTCGAAGCTCCGACTCGGACGAATAATCAATAATATCAAAAATATCCTCAAGCGTTTCTGCATCCTCCGGACAATCAAGCTGATATAGATAGATTCCGATGTTGACCTCAATCTCCTGAAAACGTATCGGACGTGTGTATTCATTTTGAAGATATTCGATAATATTGTCGATGTTTAGATTTTTGTTATCTGTAAATAATACAAACTGTTCCTGTGACAATGCAAACATACGCATCGGCCGGATATTCGGAAGCGTTTGCTCCACCATTTGCTTGATGAGTGAATTACAGTTTTCAACGCCTAAGATTTCCCGCACAGCCTGATACCCTGTCAGCTTGAAGCCTACAATCCGAAACGATTTCTTCGACGTAATTGCCGCACTGACATATTTGGTAAAACCGCTCCGGTTATAAATTCCGAGTATCATATCCTCGTCATTTTTCGGATTTTCAATTGACATGAACACAAGCAGAATCGAGACGGAAACTACATACTGCATGAGCAAAACGCCCTGGAAAATCACCTGCAGAATAATACCACACAGGCATATGATTGTGTAAAAATATACCGTCATTCTCTGACTCATCGTCATACGATTCTTTGCCCGGATTGCAAGAAACATAGACGCAAACATATAAGAAAATGCGCTTATATACAACAATATGAATGCCGCACTATGCTGGTATCCGTTTTCGCCCACTTTAAAAATCCATTTTGTGAGCGGCGTTGTCATTATCAAAAGCCAAGTAATCGCAATCGGAATCCCAATCCACAGCTTTTCGCCCCGGCTCCAATTTGAATAATCCTTTATGGTCATCTTCAGATAAACCAGATAGATGACAGGCAATATATTAAACATCATAAGATATAAAATATTCGCTAAATAAACAAGAGGGCTTGACATGTCAGTCTGTCCCATCAAAACCGTTACGATATCCAAAACATCTGATAACATAGAACACCAAATAAGCGCCCCGAGAACCTTTGTCTGCAGATTGCTGATACTCTTCCGGTTCTTAAACTGAACCAAAACGATTATTCCTATTGTAAGCGCGGCTATATCATAATGAATATTATAGCTCATCTGTCTTTCCCCTCTTTTATTTTTTTACTCAAAATGCCTGCTTTTTTCCGTCATGCAAAAGCAGTTCCATAATCAGCATCTCCACAGCAAGTTTATCCCGCATTTTCCCCGATTTGATAGCACTGTCCGTATCCTGACACAAACGGATACAGTCAAGAAGCTGCTCATACGTAAAGCTTTTGCTTTGAGCAATATATTTTTTCACAAAATACGGCTGAACCCCTACAGCTTTTGCGAGTGACGATTCTGCACTTCCATTTGAAAACGCAAATCGGATTTTCAACAAAATCATAAAATGGCGTGCAATCATCGCCAAAATCTTCATCGGTGCCTCCCGGAGTGTCAGCAGGTCATTGTAAAGTGTCATCATCTTCTCTCGCTTTTTCTCCGCAAGCGCATCCATCATCTCAAAAATCTTGTCCTCGACAAGACTGACACTCAGCTTGTCCACATCCGCCCTTGTCACGTTGCCCTTATCCATACAATATGCAGAGAGCTTTTTTACTTCATTCACAAGCAGATTCATATCATTGCCGACACGGTCAAGCAGATATTGCAGAGTAATACTGTCAACGGTGAGCTTCTCCTGTCCAAACAGCCCATTTAGCCAGACAAGCAGTGTCCGATCATTTGGAGCATCAAAAACTGCAATTGTGCCAAGCTTTGCCATCTGCTTTGTAATTTTTATTCGATTATCGACGTTTTTCTCGACAAAAATAAGCACAGTCGTCTCCGGAATCTCCTCAAAAAAGGCTTCCAGCTTTTCATTTCCCTTTTTAAAAAAGCCGCTGTCCTCCACAACCACAACCCGTCGTTCTGCAAAAAAAGGCATCGTGTCTGCAAACTCAATAATCGCCTCCGGCTTCGCACTTTCCCCTTTATACACCGTATAATTCATCGTATCATCCGATGCTACCAATGTCGCAATCAGCTTGTCACGATACTGATCCACGAGGTAATCCTCAGAACCGGTAAGAAGATACAGCCTTGAGAATTCACCATTTTTTATTTGATTATTTATAATCGCCATGCCATTTGGCTTTTCCGTCTTTGCCACAATAAACGTCCTTACAAAAATATATTAACAGTAGTATATCGGATTTTTCGCAAAAATACAATATTTCTATACGTTTCCGTAACGATTTGGTTTCAATCCGGGACCGCTTCCGCAAAACTATGTTCACAGCAAATTCACGATTTTATGATTGCTAATCAAAAATAATAATGCTATGATATTGAAAAGCATTATTTTCTATTCTATTTTGTGGCTTGCCACATCTATACTCTTAGAAT
>CAZLZH010000039.1:0-24026 GCA_964563955.1 uncultured Bacteroides sp.
AGTTGTTGATACATTGCCTTTGAATAGTCCAGTTAATTAGTGACGGTTATACTAGGAGTTGTTTTAAAAAAGCATTTCAATCAGTTCACCATGTCACTTTTATTTTGTGTTATACTGTTTTATATGATTTTCTTTCCCTCATTTTTTCCCTTATCAGAGTTCGTAAACTCGTATGTGAAAATATAACATAAGGGAAAGTCTAAGGGAAAGTTCACCTGTCACAAACTTAGTGTTTTCAAGAGCTTGTGAGGAATTTGATAATAATAAATAACAGTTATTAAATCCCTTAGAATAGGTGAAATCTCAATTCCGGTTTGTCGAGAAGTTGCAGAGAGGGTAAAATCGGGAGATGTAAAGGAGTATACTGTTGGTCAATATAGCAGAAACATTTGAATTATTGTTCAATAAAAACAACAAGGTTGCATATAGAGCATTACAGAAATTGCAAAAAGAAAGTGTTGAAACGAATTGTGTCTATCCTTATATGGATAAATTAAGTGATATGCTTGACAGTGATAATTCTTATATTCGTACAAGAGGGCTTACATTACTTGCCTATAATGTAAAATGGGATAAGGATTATAAAATTGATGAAATCATTGATAAGTATTTAAGACACATAACAGATGTTAAGCCTATTACAGCAAGACAATGTATTAAGTTGTTGCCGATTATTGCAAAGTATAAGTCAGAATTAAGGAATGATATTGTTTTTGCACTTCATAAGGCAAATATATGTATTTACGATGATAGTATGCAACCATTAGTTCGCAAGGATATTCAAAAGGCACTAAAAGAAATACAAGGATTATAAAAGCACAACTTCCGATTTGGCGAACCGGATCGATTTGGAGGACTATATAATGAATTAGATAATGAAAAGTTCTTCGAGCAAAAGAATGGAGATAGAATATGCAAAACAATAATATACGTTATCCTCAAATACAAAAAAATATAGAAAAACTGGCAATGTTTGAAAAATACAGAGAAGAAAAACACGACAATACGCGCATAATTTTCAATAGTGAAATTTCTCTGTTACAGGCTTATCAGAATGTTATAAACAACACGGCATTTACATATAAAAACAGAGTTCCGGAGGAAGGAACAAAGCTTATAAAAATGCTTAGCACAATAAAAAGAACGAAAGTTATCGGTTCTCTCATACAGTGGATTGGAGTTTTCATGTACGCATTATTTGCATATCTGATTTTTGGCTGCAATCTGAAGGAGTGGAATGATAATGTAAAAGTCCCGGTTATGCTTTTCCTTTTTTTTACACCAATTGTATGTTTTTTTGTTGGAGGCTTAATAAGATGTTCGGGCAGAAAATATATGGCAGACTATATTGAAGTGTGGAATACTTTCGCGAATATAAAAGGTCCGATAGAAATTAATTGTCTGAACAATGGTCAGCTTGCCATCATTAAATATGAAAATAGGGATAAAACCCAAGGCAAGTATCTAAGTGCGTTAAATGCTGATGATACGATATGGCAAGGAGGGGTATTTGACTGGCTCTTTTTTCCGACGTATGTGCAATATATTTATATAATTGACAGTGTGAAATCCTGCACCCGAACAAAAAATGGATTAATGCTTGAAAGTTCCGGTGTTTTCTATGGTAGAAGAGCTGCGATTCGCAGAAATATAAGAGGTCATAATAAGGGGGATGTACATATGAAACGTGCTAGTATATTGAAAATTATTATAGGCGTGATAATAGTTGGAGCACTTGGAGCTGCGCTTTTTTTCTGGATATCTGAAAGTAACAAGGATCACGACATTTCCTTTGATTTTGTATTTGATGATTTTACATTTATGAGCTTTTCTCTGGGAGAGGGAGACAGAATGACCGCAATCATGGAACAAAATAATATTCAAATGTCTGAGGGAGCCACGAACTCGAAGGATTACTATGTAGAACAATCACGGGGGACAAAACAGGTGATGTGTCCTGCAAATAACGGAGATCGAAAAGGGTGGACATCGGCATACGGTGTTTGTACAGATTCCGGAGACGGAAGAATCTCAATGTGTATTGATAAAACACAAAACGAATATGAATCTTATTATAAAGGCCCGATTCAGATTGGAGATTCTTTTGAAGAGCTATATGAATACTTATCTATAGATGACATAAAGAAATATGGAAGCGTGGAAGAAAAAAATAATCGCATATACTATACCTGCGAAAGCAATCTGGGGCTTTTTACATTTAAGGAGGAGCCTTATCCCGGATTGGATGATTTAAAAAAATATAAGAATACAAAGGCTTATTTGGAAGCAGGGAATACAATAAGCTACTGTTTCAGGTTTGATAAGTATTATATGAATATCACTGTGGATGAAAACTTAACAGTTTCGATTATAGCAATTACATATGATCCGAATGATGTGCTGGATGATGCTGAGTTGTTGTTTTAAGGAAAGACAAAAATAATTTCTTGGTGCTATGGAAGCTTTTTGCCGCATACACTGTACAAACAAGCTATAAGAGGTTTGTACAAGTGAGAGACTACATTGAACAGCGCGCATTGGAAATCGGAAACTATATTATTGAGGAAGGCGCGACGGTCAGGCAGGCTGCGAAGAAATTTGGAATTTCGAAATCAACGGTACATAAGGATGTTACGGAACGCTTGGAGCAGGTGAACCGGAATCTTGCGAAGGAGGCAAGGAAGGTTCTTGACCGAAATAAGTCTGAACGGCATATACGCGGCGGGCAGGCGACAAAGGCAAAATATGCACATACATCTATGTAAGACAAGTTTTTTGAATATTGGCAAAGAGGAAGGACAGCGTAGAAAGCAGATATGCTTTTTACGCTGTTTTTGTTATGTATAGGTTACAAAAAGGTAACCAAGTAATAAAAAAGTGCGTACTTGCGGAGTGTGAAAAAATTAGTAGAATAAAAGGTATAGATAATCGCTTATAGCTGATTCAAAGAAATAATATGCCTACCGGTAAAGGCAGTTCAGAAAAGAGGAAAACAATGAAGCAAAACGAAAGAAGAATGTATTTAATAAAACAACTGCTCTCGGAGCAACCGAGATATGCAGGTATGCAAATACCGGCGGATGAGCAGGAGCAAAAGATGCTCTTGCGTTCCCTTTTTAATATACGGATGCCGGAACCTGTCTCAGAAGAATTTTTAACGATTCAGGATGACTATTTGCAGGAGGAAATTTCGCGGAAAGGCATTACACTGCTGGAGGATTTAACACAGGAAAAGGAAGGACTCTATCTCTGGCGGGGGGATATTACGACGCTTAAATGCGATGCGATTGTGAATGCTGCAAATTCGCAGCTCCTTGGATGCTTTTGTCCGAATCACGGATGCATTGACAATGCGATTCACACCTTTGCGGGTGTACAGCTCCGCCTGTCCTGCGCGGAATTGATGGTGCAGCAAGGACATGAGGAGGGAACCGGACAGGCAAAGATTACGCCCGCTTTTAATCTGCCTTGTGACTATGTACTTC
Organism: uncultured Bacteroides sp.; assembly: GCA_964563955.1. GTDB lineage: Bacteria > Bacillota > Clostridia > Lachnospirales > Lachnospiraceae > Coprococcus_C. Next base: position 3,486 of record CAZLZH010000039.1, read on the forward strand.
ACACAGTCGGACCGATTATTCAGGGCGAGCTTACGGGAAAAGAAATCGAATTGCTTGCTTCCTGTTATCGCTCCTGTTTAGAATTGGCAGATAAAAACGATTTAAAGAGTATTGCGTTTTGCTGTATCTCCACAGGAGAATTTCATTTCCCAAATGAGAAAGCGGCGCAGATTGCTATCCGGACTGTAAACGATTATAAGACACAGACACATAGTAAAATCGAGGTGATTTTTAATGTTTTCAAAGAAAATGATTACAACATATACAGAAAGCTCCTTCACGCAGATTGATAAATTGAAAAAAGAGATAGAAACGGCTGACGCTATTGTGATTGGCGCGGGCGCAGGCTTATCCACTTCGGCAGGATTTGTTTATACGGGGGAACGATTCCGCAAGTATTTTAGTGACTTTGAAGAAAGGTATGGCTTTCACGATATGTATTCCGGAGGCTTCTATCCCTATGATACATTGGAAGAGCATTGGGCGTATTGGAGCCGGTACATCTACATCAACCGTTATATGAATGCACCGAAACCGGTATATGATAAGCTGTATGAGTTGGTAAAAGATAAGGACTATTTTGTGTTGACAACGAATGTAGACCATTGTTTCCAGAAGGCTGGCTTTGATAAACAAAGATTATTCTACACACAGGGAGATTATGGACTGTTCCAGTGCAGCGAGCCTTGTCATATGGTTACTTATGATAATGAAAATATTATTCGGAAAATGGTGGAGGCGCAGGGCTATGTGACTGATGAGAACGATAGACTGCTTTTGCCGGAGGGCGTAACATCGAAAATGGCAGTTCCAACAGAGCTTGTTCCGCGTTGCCCGAAATGTGGGAAGCCGATGAGCATGAACCTGCGTTCTGATGACACCTTTGTGGAGGATGAAGGCTGGCACCGGGCATCGGAGCGTTATGCGGACTTCCTGCAAAGACACAAAAATAAGAAGGTGCTGTTTTTGGAGGTAGCAGTCGGATTCAATACGCCAAGTATCATAAAATATAATTTCTGGCATATGACAAGCGAATGGAAGGATGCGGTTTATGCATGCCTTAACTATGGAGAGGCGTATGCTCCGAATGAAATCAAGGAGAAATCCATCTGTATCAATGGGGACATCGGAGATATTTTACAGCAATTTGCAATATCGTTGACTGATTATTGCAGAAACAGGAAAATAGTATAGAATGAGAAAAGGATGGATATAAAATTTAAGGAGATAACCGGTTATGATTAGAGCATACGAGGAACATGATTTATCAGCCATCATGCAGATATGGCTTGATATAAACATAAAGGCACATGATTTTATTCCAAAAGAATATTGGACAAATAATTATGAGATGGTAAGAAGCATTTTGCCTCAGGCAGAGGTATATGTATATGAAGACGATGCTGCAAAGCGCATAGATGGATTTATTGGATTGTCGGATAATCATATTGAGGGGATTTTTGTGAGGGAAGGCGCTCAGTCAAAAGGTATTGGAAGACAGCTGTTGGAGTATGCAAAGAGTGTTAAATCGAATATGAGTTTATCAGTATATCAAAAGAATACCCGCGCAATACGATTTTACCAGAGAGAACAGTTTGTGATTCAATTTGAAAATACGGATGAAAATACGAATCAAAAAGAGTATGTCATGGTTTGGAAGAAATGAGCGATTGACAAGTTAAGGAGAAAAAAGTGAGAAAAATAAGTTTATTTATTGCAATGAGTTTAGACGGATATATTGCGGATAGTAAGGGCGGCGTTGACTGGTTAAACGGACAAGGCAATGATGATGAGAATATTGATTCTTATTCGGAGTTCGTAAAAAATATTGATACGATTCTAATGGGCTGGAATACGTATCATCAAATTGTGACTGAGCTTTCTCCCGAAGAATGGGTATATAATGAATTTACAACGTATGTTATCACACATAATGAACATGTTTCCTCTGAAAAAATTCGATTTGTAAATAGAAATCCTGTCGAATTGGTAAAAAAACTGAGACAGGAAAATGGAAAAGATATTTGGATATGTGGCGGGGCTAATCTTATTCAGCAGTTAGTAAATGAAGATTTAATTGATGATTATTATATTACTGTAATTCCAATGCTTTTAGGTTCCGGCATTCGACTTTTTGAAAACGGAAAGCGTGAGATTAAATTAAGACTGTTGAATACAAGGTCTTATAATGGCATGATGGATTTAATTTACATACGAAGATAATGTAAAACATTTCGTTTCATTCAAAATGATTGACAAGCACTACTGTACCTGCCTTCAGGTATGAGGTAATGAAACAAAAAAGTCACGCTGGATACGAATGGGAAATATACCATTCCAAACGTGCAAAATGATATCACAGTTACGGTGGATGGCGGTGTGGATAATTTTGTTCATTGGGTCTGGCGTAGAGTTAATATTTGCAGTGAAAAAAAACGGTTGTTAAGGTAACGGTATTTCTAATATTAAACGAAAAAATTATAGATAAAAGCAAGCTGCGACACAGTAAAAAATATATAATTATATAACAATAAAAGGGCATATTCAATAGAAGAATATGCCCTTTTGCCTAAAATAAGTAGTATCTATTACCTATCCGTTTTCCGTTTAAACATTGATTGTCTGTAATTGTTCTAAAATCTTATCTTCATCATAATCGGGAGCAAGTGGCTCTGCGATTTTACAGATTTTTTCTATCAAATCTGTATCCCCCTCCAGCTCATCAGCAATCGTCTGAATATTCTTACCTTTTTTGAGTTTACAGCATATTTGGGAAATTAACATTGCTGTACGACCTTCTGCACGACCAGAGGCATGTCCCTCCTTAAGTCCAGCCTTAAATCCCTCTTCGCGACCATATTCTATCATGGATTTTCTATGCAATTCTTCATCATATTCATAAAGACTCATGCTGATTACCTCCCCTTTGTTTTTCTTAAGATAATGTTTTCAAAAATCATAGCATGATTGTTTTTGCTTGACAATCACAAAATCTTGAATTTACTGTGAACAAGCTAGATTAACAATGGGTTTTATAATAAGATATTTAATACACAGTTTCCGTAACGGAAACGTATCCGGAAAGGCTTGATTTACATTGCACAATGCGATAAAATACATGACAGTATGGAATTGGAATGGGAGATAAAGGATGACACCAACCATTTTAATGTATAGCGTTCCGGCGGATATTCATAGACGGATAGAGGAGCTGGCGCAGTCACTTGGCTTTTCATGTAAAAAGATTGCCAGAAAACGTTTTTTGCAGAGTATCGGCTGTCATGCGGGAATGCCGGGATTTTTACAGACAGCGGATTGGTATGATGGAAAAGATTTTCCGTCGCCAATGATTATATTTTCAGGATTTGCAAGTCGGGAGTTGGATCGGTTCTTGGCAGCGTGTAAGGAGGAAAAATTGACCGGACTTGATTATCGGGCGGTCATTACGGAGCATAATATACATTGGAATGCACTGGATTTATATCAGGAACTGGTGCGGGAACGAGAAGGGTTCCGAGATAGGAGTTAAAACATGAAGTTTATTCATATCGCGGATGTGAATCTGGGTGCACAGCCGGATCGGGGACGAATCTGGAGTGATGCACGGGCAAAGGAGATATATGATACCTTTCATAAATTGATTCAGGTTTGCGAGGAACAAAAAATTGAATTATTGTTGATTGCCGGTAATTTATTCCACACAAAACCGACAGAACAGGATTTGAAGGATCTTGATTTTCAGCTTCGGAAGATACCTGCTACCAAGACGATCATTATTGCGGGCGACCGGGATTATATAGATCCGGGTTCTCCGTGGGAAACATATACATTTGAAAGTAATACCGTTGTCCTGCCGCGTGATCAGGCAGCCAGCGTGTATCTCGAAGACTTAAATGTGTGTGTGACAGGGTACAGCTATGGGCATGCAACCTATACGGGACGTATATTAGAACGCATGCGTCCGGGGAAAGAGGGTGCATACAATATACTGCTCGGTCACGGCGGCGATTTGGAGCATATGCCGTTTTCAAAGGAGCGGGTTGCGGGCCTCGGCTTTCAGTATGTAGCGCTTGGACATAAGCATAAGCCGGTACACATTTTGAAAAATCAGATGGCGTTTGCGGGGACATTGGAACCGCTTTCTTATAATGAAACCGGAAAGCATGGATATATACTCGGCGAAGTGAACGGAGCCGGAGAAACCACAATTACGTTTGTGCCATTTTCGAGCCGCCGCTATATCAATATGGCGCTGGATATCAATTCGACTCATACAAATGGAGATATCTGCAACCTTGTAGAAGGGAAGATGCAGGAACTCGGAGTTGATAATATATATAGGATTATGCTTCGCGGCCGTATCGCAAAGGATATGGAGATTAATCTGAGCGAGCTTACGCGCCGGTACTGTATCAATGAGATTATTGACAAAACAAGATGCGGATTTGATATGGATGAGCTTCGCACGACAAATGACGGAAATCTGCTCGGAAATATTATGGAGCGTTTTTCGGATGAAGCGGAGGGCGGAGATTCCCAGATTCGTGAAAAGGCATTGCATTATTGTATGGAGGCGCTGCTTCGGGATGCGTCAGGCTTGTTATAGGGCCTGAAAGGATATAAATCGATGTATTTCAGTAAACTGTTATTAAAGGATTTTGGAAAATTTCATAATAAAGAAATTACTCTGGAACCGGGTGTAAATGTCGTATATGGTGCGCGGAATGCCGGAAAAAGTACGGTGGCAGATTTTGAATATGCCATGCTGTATGGTATCAGTGCATTTCCGGAGACGGATGCGGATGATTTGATGCATAGAAAACCGCTTGATCGCCGCGGATTTTCCGGAAAAGCCTATATAAATAAGGATGATGATGAGTTCCTTGTAGAGCGAAGCTTTTCCAAACATAATACGACGACACAGGTGCTTGATGTCAAATCCGGGCGTGTCGGAAAGCTTGCACATAAAAACAGCCTGTATCAGTCCTTGACAGGAACGGATAAAAAGCTGTACAGTGACGCACTCTATATCCGCCAGCAGCAGACACATGACGGACAGGCGGAGGAACTGAATACGTTTGTCACAAATCTGGCAACGACCGGAGCTTCCAATCTTGACAAACGGCTTGCACTTTCGACACTTCGTGAACAGAAAAATGCACTGGATGTCTCGGAGGCAGAGCAGCATATCGCGCAGATTGAAGATGAAATGTCGCAGTATGACGGCGACGAGGAGGCACTTGAACAGGTACAAAAGCAGATTGTGGAAAACGATGAGGCGTTTGCGATGGAGACGGCAAAACGGAAACGGGAAGCCCGCCGTCTGATAGATACCGAAAAGGGCACGAAATACGAGGAGGATGAGGAACTTTCAGAAGGACTTGATAATCTTCGGGAGAGCAGTGTCTTTTTGAATGCGGATTTGTTAAAGGATTATAAGCCGGAGAAAAAGCTGACAGACCGGATGTGGTTTATTTTACTGACCGGTTTATTTGTAGTCGCTGTAATCGCAGCACTTGTGTATATTCTTCCGTTTGACAATGGTGTGCGGCAGTTGTTTGTCGTATGTACGATTCTCTTTGTCATCATGACGATTGTTGACGGCGTGCGGGAGAAGGGCTGGATGGATGGAGAAAATCAGGCACCATCCGAGGATGAGTTTAAACGTATCGTCTATGAGCTGGAACGTAAAAATGAAGCATACGAGGATGTGGAAATCGATATGAGCTTTGCTCGTAAATTTCTGGATATCAAGGAGGATTTGCAGGCAGCAGAGGTGGAGATTCTGGAGCGGAAAAAGCAGAAGGCGCAGCTCGAGGATGAGCTTCGCGTATGGAAGGAACGCAAGAAGTCCATTGAGCGTGAAATCTATGCCGTTACTCTTGCAATCAATACGATTCAGGAGCTTTCCGGTAAATTCATTGAGAAGTGGAACTATATCATAAATGATTATATGGCAGATATTATGCAGCGTATAACCGGTGGCAGATACGAGGATGCAAAGATTGACCGTCAGCGGCTTGTTATCAAGATTAATGGGGCGTATCAGGATATTACAAAGATTCCGGATGAGGATTTTCCGCTTGTGAGTCTGGCAGTCCGTATCGGAATTGCAAAACGACTTTGCTCGGAGAAAATGCCTGTGATTATTGATGGTATTCCGCATACAGAAGCTGCAGGAATTCAGGAAATTTTTGCCTGTCTGCAGGAAATTCCTGCGGAACAGATACTTGTTTTGACGGATGACAAAAATCTTGCTTTGGCATTAGATAAATCAAACTTCACTTATGCTTTGACAAATTTGAGTTAGTGTGGTAGAGTATCACATGCAACAATGCTGATTACAGGTTGTTGCTTACGCTACTGTGGCTCAGTTGGTAGAGCGATTCACTCGTAATGAATAGGTCGTCGGTTCGAATCCGATCAGTAGCTTCTATCGAGAGGAAATGGTCGTGCAGGATGGTCTTGCACGACTTTTTTTAAATGTGTCAAGCCTTTTATGAAAGAACCTGACATGCAGCTAGGGGGAATTTCTATGGCAAAAAAAGAGAAACAAAACAAAGTCAAAAAAACAAAAAAACCGGACATAAAGACCGTGCCGAAAAAAGAGCCACGAAGAATTCGTGAGTCACGATTTGACAAGCTCGATAATACAGCGAATCTGTTTCCGGTTATTGCAAGCTCCAAGTCGAGCAATGTTTATCGGATTGCTGCGACACTGAGCAAAGAAATTGACGGTGAAAAACTGCAGCAGGCACTGGACATGGTGCTGCCTTATTTTGATGTGATGAATGTCCGTATGCGGACGGGTGCATTTTGGTATTATTTTGAGGACAATCCGAATCCAGCACCTCGGGTACAGAAGGAGGAGGACTGCCCTTGCCAATATATCAATCCTCGGTTGAATCGTGAGTATTTGTTCCGCGTGCTTTATTATGACAGACGAATCAGTCTGGAGGTATTTCACGCCCTGACAGACGGAAATGGGGCATTGCTTTTTCTAAAGGAAATCATATATCAATATTTACGCCTTGTACATCCGGAGCTTTCCGAGGGAGAAGGCGTTGTGTTGCATGAGGAGACTACAGTTGACCGGGAGGACAGCTATCTGCGGAATTATAAGCGCCCGGCGAAAAAGGGATATAAGACGGAGAAAGCACTTGTTCTGCACGGAGAGATGCTTCCAAGGGAATATTTTGGGATTATACATGGATATTTGAAATTGACAGATGTAAAGCGTGTCGCGAAGCAGTATGGTGTGACGGTCAATCAATATCTGCTTGGCGTATTCGCATGGAGTGTGTATACGGGATATCTGCATAGTATGCCGAACAGGCGACCGCTCGCAATTTGCGTTCCCGTAAATCTACGTCCGTATTACAATTCTGCGACAACAAAAAATTTCTTCGCCGTTGTGACAGCGATGTTCCGTTCGGAACGGGAGGATTATACATTTGAAGATGTGCTGGGACAGATTACCGATAGTCTGAAAAACCAGATTCAGAAAGAACATCTGGAAGAGATTATGGCGTACAATGTGTCGAATGAAAAAAATCGACTGCTTCGTGCAACTCCGCTTTTTTTGAAAAATATCGCCATGAAGATTTTGTATAAGCAATCAGCGAAGGCAAATTCAGGAACCGTGACGAATCTTGGTGTCGTGACATTCGCGGAAGGGTATGAAAAATATGTGGAATCCGTATATGCTCTGCTCTCTATGTCACCAAACCAGAATCTGAAGGCGGGCGTTGTCTCCTACAAGGATACGCTTGTATTTTCCTTCAGCTCGGCAATTCGTGAATCGGATGTGCAGAAGGTGTTTTTTCGTAAAATTGCAGAGGATGGAGTAGAGGTAAAAATCGAGACAAATGGGGTGTACTATGAGTAAATGTAATCGTTGTAATATAGAGGTTTTAGATGATTCCCTGATTTGCCCGCTGTGTAAGGGAGCACTTAGTGATATCAAGTCTGTGCGCCCGGCATATCCGGACATGCTTCCGAAGATACAGCGTATGCGGCTTGCCCTTCGTATTGTGGCTTTTTGCTCGGTTGTGGGCGGTTTGATGCTTGGGATTGTCAATTATCTGACATATCAGGGGGTGAAATGGTCGTTGGTGAGCCTTGCAGCCATTGTTTATTCGTATCTTACGTTTGCGGTTACGGTGCAGCCTCTGGCAGATGAACAAAAAAAGATTCTGTTTCAGGGGATAATCAGTATTGCGCTTGCACTGAGTGTCGACTTTTCACTTGGATATTACGGCTGGTCTGTCAACATTGCGATACCGGCTATCCTGATTGCTGTGGATTTGGTGTTTTTTGTTATGATGCTTGTGCGGCGCAGAGATTGGCGAAGCTATGTCATTCCACAGATTGAGCTGACCTTGCTGGCAGCTATATTGCTTTTGCTTATGAGCATGGAGATTGTGACATGGAAGGTGCTTGCAGGGGTAGCGGTATTTGTAATTGTGATTCAGCTTTTTGGTGTGCTTTTGATTGGAGGAAGAAGTGCAACGCTGGAATTAAACCGAAGATTTCGGATATAGCGTGAAAGCAGGCAATAAACATTTGGATAGAAGACAGAGTATCGGAGGAACATGGTGAGAGATATAAAAGAAGAAAAATTGAGCCGTCGTGCAGAGCTGATGCGGGACATCGTTGCTCTAGTGAATCAGAATCCTGTGCTGCACCAGGCATGGCAATGGCAAAAGGAGAAAACAATACAAAATCCGGATTTTGATTATCCGGAACATTTGACAGTTACCCATATCGAGCTGGAGAAATTTCGAATGGAGTACCTGACATGGAAGGATTCGGAAAATCCGTATGTGATTATGCAGCTTCATGGCGGTGGATTTGTGTCCGGACTTCAGGGACAATATCGAAAGATGGCGGGGCTTTATTCGGAGGTGAGCGGTGGTGCGGCCGTGCTTTCGGTAGACTATCGTCTGGCACCTGATTATCCGTTCCCGGCGGCGCTTGAGGATGTGGTTGAGGCATATGAATGGCTGCTTCAAAAGGGTTATACCGAACATGAGATTATTCTGGCAGGTGATTCGGCGGGCGGTGGTCTTGCCATGTCGTTTTGCCATTATTTAAAGCAGCAGAACAGGGAGCTTCCGGCTGGCATTGTGGCGATGTCCCCGTGGACAGACCTTGCAATCACAGGAGCTTCCTATACGGAAAATCGGGAGATTGATCCCGTGTTCGGTGCGGACGGCGGCGGGGAGATGCTTTGGCACAGTCCGTATATCGGAGAGGATGACGCCCAAAATCCGCTCATATCAGCTATGTATGGGGATTTCACAGGATTTCCGCCGATGCTGATTCAGGTGGGAACGCATGAGATGCTGTTTGACGATGCAAGCGTTGTTGCGAAAAAAGCGAAGGAACAGGGGGTTCTTGTGCGCTTTAGCATTTATGAAGGGATGTTTCATGTGTTTCAGATGGTTGGAACCGCAATTCCGGAAGCGAAGAAGGCATGGGAGGAAGTCGGGGCATTTTTACACAGAATAAATGATGTTTCGTAAGGGAAGGAAAATATATGAGGCTTGTACTTGCACAGATGAATATTATATGGGAGGATAAGCAGGCGAATCTCGCTCGTATGGAGACAGCAGTCAGAGAGGCGGGTGCGGATTTGATCGTGTTCCCGGAGATGAGTCTGACCGGATTTTCTGTGCACTCGGAGACCGTGGCTGAAAAGGATGGGGAATCCTTGCACAAGATAGGGCTTCTTGCAAAAAAGTATGAAACACACATTGGGTTCGGATGGGTAAAACAGACAGAGAGGCTGCGCGAAAATCATTATTCGATTGTCGCAAAGGATGGAACATGTCTGCTTGATTATGTCAAGATGCATCCGTTTTCTTATAGTGGGGAGGAGCAGTTTTTTCAAGCGGGAGACCATGTATGCGTTGGAAAGGTAAAAGATTTTTCGGTTGGTGCCGCAATTTGCTATGATTTGCGGTTCCCGGAGCTTTTTCGCGCTATGATTCCCGAGGCGGAGTTGATTGTTGTGCCTGCAAATTGGCCGGATAGACGCAGCGCACACTGGAGGGCGCTTCTTCCTGCCAGAGCGATTGAAAATCAATGTTACATCGCAGCGGTCAATTGCTGCGGCGATATGGATGGACAGTATTATGCAGGGGATTCGTGTCTGTATGCGGCGGATGGCATACTTGTAAAACCGGAAGTAAAACGGCTTTCAGGGTCTGTGTGTGATGCTGAAATGTTACTTGCATATGAGATTCAAAATGATGTGCAGGACGTTCGTACACAATTTCCGGTATGGAAGGACAGACGGGATTCCAAACAATTCTTAATAAAATCTTAAAATTTTTCGTTCTAGTATCTTAAAAAATTTTTTGCCATAATGATATATATAATAAAACCAGGGAGAAAAGGCTATGTATAATATTTTGATTTGCGACGACGAGAAGGATATTGTGGAGGCGCTTGCCATCTACCTTTCTGCAGAGGGCTACGGAATTTTCAAGGCTTTGGATGGTGAACAGGCGTGTGATATTTTTTCAAATGAGGAGATACACCTCGTGCTGATGGATATCATGATGCCGGTCATGGACGGTATCACTGCAATGAATCGGATTCGTCAGATTTCAAATGTTCCGGTCATTCTGCTGACTGCAAAAGGAGAGGATACCGATAAGATACTTGGTTTATCTGTCGGCGCGGATGACTATATTACAAAGCCCTTCAACCCGGTTGTATTGATTGCCAGAGTCAAGGCACAGTTAAGACGCTACATGATGCTTGGCGGAAATATCGCAAAGGAAAAAACGGATGCGATTACGCTTGGCGGGGTTGTGCTTTATGACAAGGCGAAGCAGGTGACGGTGGACGGTGAGCCGGTAAGCCTTACAAAGACAGAATATGCAATCCTGAAATTCCTGATGGGACATCCGGGAACTGTTTATACGCCAAAGGATATTTACAGGGCGGTATGGGAGGATGCCCCGTTTGGTCAAGAGGGAACGGTCGCAGTTCACATACGCCACCTGCGTGAAAAAATCGAGGCAGACCCATCCGAACCACGCTATATTAAGGTGGTATGGGGGCAGGGTTACATGTTTGAGGAGGAACCCTTATGAAAAAAAATAAGATTTTAAAGATTGTTGCGTCTGTATTCCTGACATTGTCGATTCTTGCAGCAGGTATGTGCAGTATTTTGATTGCAATGTTTGGCTCTCGCGGCTTGGATTTGAGCAGGAAAAGTGCACAGGAAATCTATGATGATTATTTGAAAGAGATAGTTGTGGACAAGGAATCAAGTGTATATCAGTATTATATGACATACATTCAGTCACTTGAAACCTCTGACATGAAGCATGAGATCATGTCCTACCAAAATGAGTTTGCAGAGGCAAACAGTAATTATTTCTTTCGTATTACTCCGGAGGATTCGGACAAATATCCGGGACTTGCCAGTTACTATACGGAGGATTATCAGTATCATGCTACAAGCTATAATGAGCATGAGCAGTATAAGGATGATTATGAGCTGACCTGTACGATACCGCTTTCTTCTATAGTGCAGGAATGGAAGGACGTTTCATTGGATGTGTTCGGCGTCTATGGCAAGACAAATTATGATACGGATTTGTATGACGGTTATAACGATGATTCTTATTATAGTCCTTATGATTATAATGGTGATTCTTATTACAGTGATTATGAGGAAGCGGATGAATCGACCGATTATGCGGGTCATTATTATCAGGAACATGGAAAAGCAGTGTACGCTCCGCGTGAGATTGAGGAACGATACGGAAGTTGGAATGCAATTGACTGGGGCGATGTCTGGATAAATTATGATACCGAGGATATCGATAGTGCGATAAATCAGGGCGGTGTATATCTGATTCTCGATGGAACAAATTTTCGCTACAATCTGGTTAAAGATGATGCATTCCAAAAGGAATATAACAATATGCTGAAGGAATTGGACAGCAATAACATCGACTGCTATGAGATGAATTATGATAGTGAGACCGGAACATTGACCGCTGTCTTTCAGCAGACAGAGACAGTTGCATATCAAATTGATTCCTATGTGAAGTCAGAGTTTACGGCACATGATGAATTTTACAATTCCCTTATTTTAAGATACAGTAAGCCGATTGCGAAGATGCTTCCGTATGTGTTTGCCGTTTCTGTTTTGTTGATTCTTGTACTGACTATCTATCTCGCATCCGCCGCCGGACACAGAGCCGGGGAAGATGTGATTACATGCAATGCGTTTGATCGGATTCCGTATGACCTGTTTTTAGTGGTGTATGTTGTGCTGGTCTATGCATGGTATACAAATATGTTTTGGTACAGCTACAGCAAAAATAATATGCTGTGTATCAGTATTTTGTTTGGTGGAGTCTGCGCGGCGTTGTTCCCGCCTGCCCTCATGACGACAGCCACAAGACTGAAAGCAGACGGATGGGGCATGTTCAAAAATACAATTATTTGGCGGGTGCTTATGCTGCTGAAACGCTTGGCAGTGTTTATCTGGAAGAAACTGGTGCAGTTTTTTGCATTCCTCGGCAGACACTTTAATCTTTATTGGAAATGGCTTGGCGCCTTTTTGGCGCTGGAGGTTTTGAAGGTGGGTGTTACCTATTGTGCTGACCCTTCGGTGGGAATGCTCACGATTTTCCTCGCGGATATGTTCATTGTCTATATGCTTCTTCGGACGATCGGACATCTGTATACATTGAAGAAGGGGGCGGAAATCATTGCAAAGGGGGATACAGCCTATACGATTGATACAAAAAATATGCCGCATGAGTTAAAACAGCATGGTGAAAATTTGAACAGTATACGAGACGGCATCCGGCTTGCCGTGGAAGAACGCATGAAGAGCGAACGTATGAAGACGGAGCTTATTACAAATGTTTCGCACGACATCAAGACTCCGCTTACGTCGATTGTAAGCTATGTGGATTTGATTTCTAAGGAAGAGGGACTCAGTGAGACACAGCAGGAGTATGTGGATGTGCTGCAAAGACAGTCGGCACGTTTGAAAAAGCTGATTGAGGATTTGATTGAGGCGAGCAAGGCATCCACAGGAAATCTGGAGGTACATCTGGAGAAGATGAATGTGGAGGTGTTGATAGGGCAGGTGCTCGGCGAGTATGAAAATAAACTGAATACGCATGGCCTGCAGGTGATCGTGACAAACCATGTACAGAATGACAAAAAAGAGGATACTATCTGCGTTATGGCGGATGGCAGACATTTATGGCGAGTCATTGATAATCTGATGGGAAACATTGTAAAATACGCGCAGGAGAATAGCCGTGTTTATATTGATATAGAAGCTGCCATGCAGAAAAATATGCTACAGGTGGCATTCAAGAACATATCCCATGATGCCCTGAATATATCCGGAGACGAGTTGATGGAGCGTTTTGTGCGCGGTGACCGGTCCCGAAATACAGAGGGAAGCGGACTCGGACTTTCCATCGCGAAAAATCTGATGGAATTACAGGATGGCAAAGTGGAAATAATGATTGACGGAGACTTATTTAAGGTTGTATTATTGTTAAAGGCTGGTTCTTGATGAAACAAAGCGAAATTTATACAAAATGGGGAGTCAGCTTATAAAATTGACAATAAGGAGAACACTATGGATATTTTTGATGTTTTATCCATGATAGGCGGTCTCGCATTATTCCTCTATGGTATGCATATAATGGGAGACGCACTTGCTAAAATGTCAGGTGGTAAGCTGGAAAAGATTTTGGAACGGCTTACCTCCAATAAGCTGACTGCTGTATTGTTAGGAGCAGGTGTGACGGCGGTCATTCAGTCATCGGGTGCTACGACGGTTATGGTTGTCGGATTCGTTAATTCGGGAATCATGAAGCTGAAACAAGCGGTTGGTATCATCATGGGTGCCAATATCGGTACAACGGTAACCTCGTGGCTGCTGTCACTGACCGGTATTCAGGACGGAAATATTTTCGTGCAGATGCTGAAGCCGACCTCCTTCACACCGATTCTTGCAGTGATTGGTGCGATTTTCGTCGTATTCTGCAAGAGTGAGAAGAAGCATAATATCGGAACAATCTTACTTGGCTTTGCAATTTTGATGTATGGTATGACGGCTATGAGCTCCGCTGTGGAGCCGTTGAAGGATGTTCCGCAGTTTACAAATATTCTGACGGCATTTGAAAATCCGTTTCTCGGAGTGCTTGTTGGATTCATACTTACGACGATTATGCAGTCGTCTTCCGTGTCCGTCGGTATTTTACAGGCTCTTTGTTCTACCGGCGCTGTTTCGTATGCGCTGGCACTGCCAATCATCATGGGACAGAATATCGGAAGCTGTACGACGGCAATCCTTTCAAGTATCGGAGCGAGCAAGGATGCAAAACGGGCAGCTGCCATTCATTTTTACTTTAATGTGATAGGAACTGTCGCATTTATGTTGATTTTCTATATTTCAAATATTTTTGTTCATTATGGATTTATGGGTGAAGCTGCGAATGCAGTCGGAATCGCGGTTATTCACTCGGTATTTAATATCGTGGCAACAGCGATACTGCTTCCGCTTTCCGGATTTTTGGAGTTTCTTGCAGTTAAGACGATTCGGGATACCGATGACAATCAGGAGGAGCTTGAAGAACAGGATAAGGTATTGCAGCTGCTTGATCCGGTGTTCCTTGACAGACCGGGATTTGCAATTATGCAGTGCTGCAAGGTTGCGGCAGAGATGGCAAATATTTCAGCGAAATCCGTTACACAGGCGGTTAATATGCTGAGTACATTTGATGCCGAGACGGCAGCGATTATACGGAAGGAAGAGGATACGGTCGACCGGTATGAGGATCAGCTTGGGACTTATCTGCTTCGATTGTCCACGAAGGATTTGTCAAAGGAGGATGGTCATAAATTATCCCTTATGCTTCATTCCATCGGGGATATTGAGCGTATTTCCGACCTTGCGGTCAATGTACTTCTAGCGGTGGAACAGATGCATAAGAAGGAACAGACATTCTCGAAAAAAGCGACAGAGGAGCTGACGATTTACAGTGATGCACTGAGTGATATTTTGACGCTTACGATGACGGCATTCGTTGAAAATGATCGTGAAAAGGCGGCGCTTGTGCAGCCGCTTGAGGAGCTGATGGACGATTTGAATAAAGAATTAAAGAAACGCCATGTCAAGCGGCTTCGCAAGGGCAAGTGTACGATTGAGCTTGGACTCAGTCTCTCGGATATATCCGACACATACGAGCGTATTTCTGACCACTGCTCCAATATTGCGACATGTATTATACAGGTTGAGGAGGATGAGATGGATTCACACGGTTATCGCCGGGAAGTGAAGAATCTTGAATCTGAGTGGTACGATAATCAATATAAGAGATTTGAAGAGAAATATCAGCTGCCATAGATATTCGGGCTTGCAACAGATATTTGAAAAAGATAAATTCGGCAGGTGCCGGAGTATATAAAGGGGAGAAAAGATGAAGCTTGAATTAAAGGAAGTAAAAAAGAGCTTTGAAGGAAAAGAAATTCTGCATGGTGTCAGCTTTTCTGTGCAAAACGGACGGGCCCTTGGCTTGCTTGGACGAAACGGCGCAGGAAAAACGACAACCATCCGAATCATTATGGATGTGTTCCATGCAAATTCCGGCGAGGTGCTGCTCGATGGTGAAAAGTTTAAACCGACGGGAAGCCAGATTGGATATCTGCCGGAGGAACGAGGCCTTTATCCAAAGAAAAAGGTCTGCGACCAGATGGCGTATCTTGCCATGCTGCGTGGCATGAACAAAAAGCAGGCGATGCAAAGTACAAAGAAATGGCTGGAGAAGCTTCAGGTATCAGAGTACATAAATCGAAATTTGGAGACACTTTCAAAGGGTAATCAGCAGAAGGTACAGCTTGCCGCAACACTGGTTGGCGAACCGGAAATTGTCATCTTGGATGAGCCGTTTTCGGGATTGGATCCGGTCAATGCACAGGTGTTAAAGGATGTCATTTCCGGATTGATTCAGGAGGGAAGAATCGTCATTTTCTCCAGTCATCAGATGAGTTATGTAGAGGAGTTCTGTGAGGATATTGCCATCATCAATCATGGCGATGTTGTGCTGTCCGGCAACCTGGATCAAATCAAGGAGACATACGGCAAGGGTAGAAAAATCCTGTCCGCTGAGAATTACGACTTGCAGAAGCTTGCAAGGATTTGTGAGGAGAAGCTTGCAGGAAAGGCAGCGGTACAGCATATAGCCAAGAAATATATCGTGTTGGAGCTTGCCGATGGTACAACGCAGTGGGATATTTTGGAAGCATGTAAGGAGGCTGATGTAAGTATTCATCAGTTTGGAGCATATGAGCCGTCCCTGAATGATATCTTCATTTCCTGTGTCGGTGAGGAAGAGGAAGCTGCTGAAAATGCGGAAGCTGCAGACAAGGAGGGGATGAGATGAAACAGTTTTTAACAGTATTGAAGTTTGAGTTGGATAATTATTTTAAGAGTAAGTCCTATGTCATCTCCACCATATTGATTGCGGTTCTTGCAGCGGGTATTATGTTCGTTCCGCGTATTATGGATGCGTTTGACAGCGACAAGGAGACAAGGAACGAAGCGTCTCAGGAAGAAAAGAATGAGGATTTGGACCCGGAAAATCTCTATGTCATATATGATGAGGCAGGTGTGACAGGGGGTGCCGTGGATGAATCATTTTTCGGAGATATGTCAGTCCAGATGTGCGGCAGTGAGGATGAAGTTCGCGATATGGTAGAAAATGAAAAGGCGGCAGCAGGCTTTGTCATCCATTCGCTCACGGATTATGATTATTATGTGTATAACAAGAGCATGTATAATTCGGATACAGAGATTTTTGATGAATATATGTCCATGCTTGTAAAGCTTGATTATTGTGAGAGAAATAATCTGGATATCAATGAATTCATGGATGCCTCCTACAAGGAGATAACCTATCATGAAAATGTACTCGGAAAGGACAGCACAGAAAATTACTGGTATTGCTATATCCTTGTCATTTTAATATTTATGCTGATTATAATGTATGGTATGTCGATTGCATCCGGTGTTACGAACGAGAAAAGCAACCGTTCCATTGAGATTCTTGTTACGAGTACGGATTCTACGTCATTGCTGTTTGGCAAGGTATTTGCGGGAGCAATCGCGACCGTATTCCAGGTAGGAATCATTGCATTTTGCATGCTTGGCTCCTATCAGTACAATAAGGATTTCTGGAAGGTGGATATCGGCATGTTCCTTGACATTCCGGCGAATGTACTTGTCGTATTTGCAATATTCGGAATTGGCGGATTCCTGTTCTACGCATTTATATATGGCGCATTGGGTGCGCTTGTCTCAAAAATCGAGGACTTGAATAAGACTGCCGGAACGGCGCAGATGATTATTATGATTGTATATTTTGTCGTTTTGTTCCAGCTTGCAAATGTGGACGGCGTTGCGATGAAGGTCTGCTCCTTCCTGCCGTTCAGCTCCTACAGTGCCATGTTTGCGCGTGTAGCGATGGGCACGGTGGCAACCTGGGAGATTGTTGTTTCGGCAATTATCCTTTATGTCTCGATTGTCATTATGGGAATTATAGGAGGAAAGATTTTCCGCGCATCCACACTTCGCTATGGAAATCCGATTAAGATATCCACAGCGATTAAGAACCTGAAAAAAGAAAATTAGATCCAACCACCATCAAATTTGATGATTTCGCCGGTCAGGTATGCCGGCATTTCGAGTATTTGTTTGATGCATAAGGCGGCTTCTTCGGGAGCCGCCATTTTTCCTGCCGGAATTTCCTCGCAGAGCACAACCTTTTCCTCCTCGGACAGATGGTCGTTCATAGTTGTATCTATGGCGCCGAATGCGATGGCATTGACAGCGATATGGCTTGGGGCAAGCTCCTTTGCAAGCGCTTTTGTGAAGCTGTTTACAGCTCCCTTCGTTGCGGAGTAGGCAACCTCGCAGGAGGCGCCGGAAAGCCCCCACACAGAAGATATGTTCAAGATACGTCCGGACTGCCTCCTAAGCATATAGGGAATGACCGCATGGCAGGTATTAAATACGGATGTAACATTTGTGCTTAATATCGTCTGAAAATCAGCAGGCGACAGATCCTGAAGCAGACCAACCATGGATATGCCTGCGTTGTTGATGACGGCTTCAATCGTATGCCCGTCTTTTTCCAACGAGGAAATCGTATCCTCAACAAATGAATAATCCGACACATCTCCAGAAAATGTCAGACATTTGCAGCTTCCCTGTGTGCGGATTGCCTGCGCGATTTTTATCAGATGTCCGTCGCGGTTGCGGCTGATTAAGGCAAGACAATCGTAGCTTTCGGCAAGTGCCTTTGCAGTTGCTGCGCCGATTCCGCGCGAAGCACCGGTTATAAGAGCTGTTTTCATGTTGCGATACTCCTTTCAAGCAATAGGTAATTATGAAACATATAGAATGAATGTGTATGCATATATTTCTATATCCATTTATTCCATATACGATGTATTGGAACTAAGTAGTTCTAGATGTTCTGATATATTGAGCATATACCGAACGCAACCACCGCACGGGTATCGCCACCTCATTTCATTCAGTGGCAGGTTGTCAGAGCGCATTCCAAATATGAATCTACAATTCATATGCGCTCCTCCGCTCGCCATCCATGGCTCAGTGGCGGTTTGCTTGAACATCGTGTTCAAGCATTGCTGTTATACGACAGAACATCAAGAACTTCTAAGTTTCAAACATATGTATATTTCATAAACGGATATAGAAATATATGCATTCTACATGTTTATATTACGTTTCATAACATATCTATTTAATTATGCTATAGATGGTTGAAAATTACAACAGGATTTGTTATACTAGAAAAACATGTTGGATAGAAATGGATGTATATCGTATAGAAATCAGGCATAGATAGGAGACAAAAACATGAGTGGGAAAAAAAGACAGACGGCAGCAGGGTTGTTCTTTTCAATGCTGCTTCGGGCAGCCGTTATTATATTAGGTATTGCAATTGTCGTATTTGGTGCATTCTTTGTGATGCAGGCAGTGAAGGGCGGCGGTAACAGCACGGCACCGGCGACGACTTTGGATGAGAATGCATTGACTGATTCGCAGGTTGATGATTTGCAGATTAATCCTTCCACAGAGGCACCGACGGATACAACTGCACTGGAGGAAGTAGTGGCAGATGCGAAAAATTGCAATATATTGGTACTGAACAGTACAGATATCGCAGGACTTGCAGGCCGCTGGTGCGAAACTTTGAATGCGGATGGTTATGCGAACACAAAGGCATCCGATTATTCAGAGGCATTGTCGGAGACAAGAATTATCGCACGCGAAGATGGAGTGGGAACAGAGCTTGTCGGTTATTTTGCTTCGGCGAGCTATGAGGTCGGAACTGTGACGAGTGGGACATCCGAACCGACAGACGGCTATGATATCGTAATCATTATCGGCGCATCGGACAGTGACCATTAAATATTGTATAAATTAAAGAAAATGCTTCATACTGTCTGTATGAAGCATTTTTTTGATATTGGAAAATTAAAACAGTACAGGCAGATTTTCAGAGTGTATTTTTTGCTTACGCTCGGTGCATTTTTGATGGCACTGGCGGTTTCGGTATATTTTGACCAATTGGAACTTGTGACAGGCGGGGTGACCGGACTTGCGATTATCTTCCGACATCTTTTTGACATTCCGATGTGGTTTGTGAATCTGGCAACAAACATTCCAATTTTTATTGTCGGATTTTTTGTATTAGGGAAAAAGTCGATTTATCGGGCGCTTTATACGACTGTATGTCTGTCGCTTTTTCTCGGTGTCATGCCGATGTTTCCGATTTTGACCGGGGATATGCTGATTGATTCAATCTGCGGAGGTGTGTGGATGGGAGTCGGGTTAGGACTCATTTTCCTGCAAAATGCATCCTCCGGAGGCGCGGATATGCTTGCCAGTATTATCAATACGCGCATGCAGCATGTTTCCATTCCAAAGCTGCTTGCGGTACTTGACGGATTAGTGATATTGTTTGGAATCGGTGTGTTTGGGATTCGGAACGGGATTTATGCGCTGTTCACGTTGTATGTGATTACAAGAGTTTCAGACGGGGTGCTGGAGGGCCCGAATCATGCGAAGCTTATGTACATCATTACGTCCGAGCATGCAGCCCTGACGGCATATATTACAGGACAGCTTAACCGCGGTGTTACTCGTATTTCGGCTGAGGGTGGTTACACAGGCGAAAACCGGCCGATGCTTATGTGTGCACTTGGTTCAAAGGAAATGGTAAATGTCAAGCGCAAATTATCGGAACTGGATGCAGATGCGATTTGTTTTGTCGGCGATATTCGAGAGGCTTATGGTGAAGGTTTCACAAAGTATATCGGGAATACAACCGGTAAAATTTGTGCAAAGTAAACAAAAAAATTTTTTCGTATACAATTTACACAATATTTTTTAACCTTCTTTGTGGAATAGTAATATGGCAACGCGGGCGTATTTGGTGTATCATAACA
>CAZLZH010000040.1:0-9181 GCA_964563955.1 uncultured Bacteroides sp.
ACATGCTTTTTTGCTTCTTGATTATCTCTATCATCCTAAACATCTTCAAATTTAATTTATACATCTATTTGTCTTATCTATTTTATATAGAATTTAAGTATGAATTTCAAGGCATTTACGGCGAAACGACCTGTAATGCGCGAAAAACGACCTGTAATGCAGTTTTTTGCATAATAAAAGGATTGTACATTTCTGCACAATCCTCATATTATTTCCATTGTTGTTCTTCGCATGACCACAGCTTATCATATTTTAAATCTGAATGGATTGCATTCATTACACAAGTACCTCCAGATATTTTTTCATGGTATCACCACATTTCATCAGCTCTGCATATCGTATCAGCCGATTGATATTTCTGTCTTTTCTTCTAAGGTAATTCGTAAGAATTTCCTTTGTTTCTTCAATCCTGACCTTCTCTCGATAAAATACAACATCTACAACCGTTTTTTCGATATCATAGATGCGAAAACGATTTTTTCCCTCTTCAATCATCTCAATTCCAAGTTCAAACCTTTCGTCTGTGTAATAGTACAGATTGATCTCCGGCCAGTCCGGAAGCGTTGAAACCCTAGACTTTCTCTGGATGGCAACATCAACTGCGTCTGGTCTGTACGTTGTAAGATTATAATAAACTGCGGCACTCAGCAGACATACCACACCAGCCGGAGCATATGCATAAGCATAATACAAATCAGATTCCTCTCCCTGAAACTCCGTATTCTCGTAGAATTTTTTATTTAGTTTTTTCAGAACACCCTGATTTACAAGCTGATTTATTTTGTAAAGAGTAAGCCCTTTTTCTTTAAGCTCGTCGATGGAAATGATCATTTGATCGTTTGATATAGCACTTACTGTCATATATATCGCCTCTTTTTATTTAATTTCGGCATTATTTTATTTCGCCGAATCATAATTAAATATTAAATTATATATAATAAAATGTCAACAATAAAACGCAAAAATCCCACACGCCTCAAAAGCGTGTGGGATCTCTCTAATTCAGTTCATCCAGTGTCTTAGCATAGGACGGTAAGAATTCCTGCACGAAATCCTTGACCTCCGGATAGGTGTCTGAAAGCTCTTTTACGATTTGCTCCGTGCTTTCCTTTGCCTTCACAAACTCGCGGTTTCCGGTTTTTTCTTCCTCGATACACTTAATCAGTGCCGAAAGCTTGTCAGCCGCCTTCACGAGCTGCCAAAGATATTGATTCTCCGCGGTATCCTCTTTATCCTTGAAAAAATAGCTTCGATAACAGCCTCTTAAATCCTCCGGAAGCTGTGCCAGCAGATTCTCACAAGCCTCATCCTCGATGGAATGAAACACATCCTTGATGCGGTTGTTGTAGTATTTGATCGGGGTCGGCATATCTCCGGTTATAATCTCCGATGCATCATGATACAGTCCGATTACCGCTGCCTTCTCCGCATTCAAATGCTTGTTATACCGCACATTTCCGATGACACACAACGCGTGGGCAATCATACTCACCTCTAAGCTGTGCTCGGACAAAGTCTCCGGATAGGTGTTTCTCATAAGCGCCCACCGCTCGATATATTTCATGCGGGCAATCATGGCATAAAAATTATATTCCATCGGTTATCTCTTCCTTTTTCTGCTGCAATTTTACGTTCTGATATTTCTCGAACAATTCCATAAACTCTTTTCCGCTCAGGTTTTCCTTCTCATACAGGACACTGGCAATGGCATCCAATGTGCTCATGTTCTTTTTCAACAGCTTGTACGCCTTCTCATAGCTCGCCTTAATCATATTTTTGACCTCGGTATCGACCTTCGTCTCTGTCTCCGAAGAGCAATTTAACACCCGACGGTTGTCGAGGTATTCTCCTGTCACACCCTCAAGCTGCACCATACCGAATTTCTCCGACATACCGTACATCGTAATCATCGTCCTCGCAATGCCCGTAGCCTTCTCGATATCATTGGACGCCCCGTTCGTGACAGACTCGAATTTCAGCTCCTCCGCTGCACGTCCGGCAAGAAATGTGACGATATCCTCTTCCATTTCCTTCTTGGTCTGGAGCTGTTTTTCCTCCTCCGGAACCTGCCATACATAGCCAAGCGCACCGGATGTACGCGGCACAATGGTGATTCGCTGTATCGGCAGCGTATTCTTCTGCAACGCCGCCACAAGCGCATGTCCGACCTCGTGATATGCCACGATCTTTTTCTCCCGTGCGGAAAGCAGCTTTTCCTTCTTTTCCTTACCTGCAAATACGACCTCAATCGAAGCGATCAGATCCTTTTGGGATACATAGCTCCGTTTGTTCCGGACTGCAAGCAATGCCGCCTCATTGACGATATTGGCAAGGTCTGCGCCCACCGCTCCGGCGGTTGCAAGTGCAAGCTCCTTAAAATCAACCGTTTCGTCCATCTTCACATTTTTAGAATGTACCTTTAATGTATCAATCCGTCCCTGCATATCCGGCTTGGAGACGATGATTCGCCTGTCAAACCGTCCCGGACGAAGCAGCGCCTTGTCGAGCACCTCCGGCCGGTTCGTTGCCGCAAGTACGATGATTCCCTTTGCGCTGTCAAAACCGTCCATCTCGGAGAGAAGCTGGTTCAGCGTCTGTTCACGCTCCGAATCGCCGCCGGATTGTCTCGTATCCCGACTTCGTCCGATCGCGTCAATCTCATCTATAAACACAATACACGGTGCCATGCTGTTTGCCTTTTTAAACAATTCCCGCACGCGTGATGCACCCATTCCGACAAACATTTCCACAAATTCTGAACCAGAAAGAGAGAAAAACGGAACATTCGCCTCGCCTGCCACAGCCTTTGCGAGCAGCGTTTTTCCGGTACCCGGAGGTCCGACCAACAAGGCGCCCTTCGGAAGCTTTGCACCAATCTTTAAATAGCGATCCGGCTTATCCAGAAAGTCAACCATCTCCCACAGGGATTCCTTTGCCTCCTCCTGTCCGGCAACATCGGAAAATGTCACGCCTGTCGACTTCTCCACATACATCTTGGCAATGTTTTTGCCCATGCCGCTTGACCGTGACATATTGCGCATCAAAAGAGACATCAGCAGATAAAATGCACCAATCATAATCGCATACGACATAATCGTAGAAAAGATAACATTTTTGCCCTCGTCTATTTCCTCGAACTCCACACCCGCCTTTTCGAGCCGGCTGACAAGCTCGTAGTCGTCCGTCCGGATGACATACATCGTCTTCTCCATGACGGAGCCTGTCTCCTTCGACACCGGCTTGAACATGATGCGATCCTTGTATAGCTTTACCTCTGCGACCGTATCCTCATCCAGCATGCCTAAAAATTCATCATATGTGATCTTTTCCTGTCCGGAGCTTTGCACCAGCGCGATACCCTGCCATATAATAAAGGTAAGCACAAGTGATACAATCCATATAATCGCCGTTTTGGACGGTTTCTTTTTATTGTTATTGTTTGAATTTCGGTTGTCGGGATTTTGGTTTTCCGAATTGGAATTTTTTTCCTGATTTTCCATATTTTTTATAAATCTCCAGTCATCAAAGGGCTGTTTCGCAAAGCGCTCCCGCCTTGTTCCGCAGCCCCGGTTTTTGTTTAATTCGAATTATCTGTATAACGGATACTTGTCTGTGATACTCTTCACAAGCGCCATCGCCTTGTCATTATCCTTGTCAATGACAGCCGCCTTGATCGCATCTGCAATCACAAGCATATCCTCCTCATTGGCGCCTCTCGTTGTGATAGCAGGTGTTCCAAGACGAATACCGCTCGTAACAAATGGCGATTTCGGATCATTCGGAACTGTATTTTTGTTCGCTGTAATATGAACAGAGTCAAGCAGCTTCTCCACTTCTTTACCTGTCATATCCAGATTTTGCAGATCGACAAGCATCAGATGATTGTCCGTTCCTCCGGATACGATCTTGAAGCCTCTCTCTGTCAGCGCCTGTGCCAGACATGCTGCATTCTTTACAACCTGCTTTTGATATTCCTTATATTCATCAGACAACGCTTCCTTCAGACACACTGCCTTAGCCGCGATCACATGCATGAGCGGGCCGCCCTGAATACCCGGAAATACAGCCTTGTTGAAGTTATACTTTTCATTGACCTCATTGCTTGAAAGGATCATACCGCCTCTCGGTCCACGCAAGGTCTTGTGTGTCGTTGTCGTTGTCACATGCGCATACGGAATCGGACTTTGATGCAGTCCGGCAGCGACAAGACCTGCAATATGCGCCATATCTACCATGAGAACCGCACCGACCTCGTCTGCTATCTCACGGAAACGCTTAAAATCGATCGCTCTCGCATAGGCAGATGCGCCAGCCACGATCAGCTTCGGCTTGCACTCCTTTGCGATGCGAAGTACCTCGTCATAATCGATGTAACCATCATCATTGACACCATAAGGCACAACATTGAAATATTTACCGGACATATTGACCGGTGAGCCATGTGTAAGATGTCCGCCATGTGCCAGATTCATTCCCATAAATGTATCGCCCGGCTCCATGATGGCGAAAAATGCCGCCATGTTTGCCTGTGCTCCCGAATGCGGCTGAACGTTTACATATTCACAGCCAAACAATTCCTTTGCACGCTCTCTCGCAAGATCCTCCACGATATCCACATACTCGCAGCCACCGTAGTAGCGCTTTCCCGGATATCCCTCCGCATACTTGTTTGTAAGCGGGCTTCCCATCGCAGCCATAACAGCCTTTGAAACAATGTTTTCTGAAGCAATCAGCTCAATGTTATTATTCTGCCGGTTAATCTCCGAAGTCATTGCAGCGGCAACTTCCGGGTCAAACCCTGCTATCTCGTCAAAACTGTACATTTTCGTTCCTCCGTTTTCCCTATAGTTATAATACTCTATTTCTTGTTAGATTATCGCATATTGATATTTCAGTGTCAACCAAAACACGCTAAGAAGCACTTGTATGTTCCTGGGATGCCGCGCGCTTCGCTTTTGTTTTTTCTTTTTTTATCTCCCTGCATTTCCAGATTAAATCTGACATATAGTAGTTAATCTCTGCACCATAGAGCACAATCTGCATACCGATATATAACCAGATTATAATCAGAATCAAAGATGTCAGACTCCCATACATTTTTGAATTTGTCGAAATATATTTCATATAAACAGAAAAAAGGCGCGTCATAAGCATCCATGCAAGCGCCGCCAATGCCGCACCGGAAACCTCGTGTCTGACATTTCCGCGTCTGCTTGGAAGCTGATAGTAGATGAGCAGCAAAAATACAAAAATAATGACAAAGGTAAACACATTTTTCATGCTTAAAATAAGCAGCGTCGCATTTGCAAATGCCGGATATTGGTCTATCACCTTATGTGCAATCTGTGTTCCAAATACATGCAGCACAATCGCAACAAGACATAACAGCAAAAATACAAGCGTATACACGGCACAAATCAGCCGAACCAAAAAGAAATTTTTCTTTTGCTCCACACCGTAAATCTTATTCAGTCCTGTGCTTAACGCCTGCATGCCCTTCGCTGCCGACCACAAGCTGACAAACACGGTTATGATCGTGAACGACTGAATATTGGAATTGACGACATCATCAATGATATATGCAACATAAGTGTCAAGCCCATCCGGTACTACACGAAGTATATACCCGACCACCGTCACATTTACAAAGGACAGCTTCGATGCAAGCACGACCAGCAGCATAATAAACGGGAAAAAAGACAGCATGACAAAGAAAGCAACCTGCGCTGCGTATGCAGGAACACTGTCCTCTGTTGCCTTCTTCATAAATTTGAAAATAAAATTCACGATCTTTTTTAACATTTAATCTCCGTTTGATTCTTCTGCCGCTTCCTCCACATCATAAATGGATGTAAAATCAACATACGAATAATAATGCCGCAAAATATATTTATAACTGTACCCCTGTTTTGCAAGAGCACCCGCTCCATAAATACTCATACCAACACCATGACCAAAACCACCGCCATGCACAACAAAGCCGTCCTTCGTATTCTCCACATAATAATACGGACTTGGCAGAGACGTCCAGCCGGATAATACGGAGCCATCCTGACGAATAATCTCCTCATTTACCGGACTTAACAGAGTCCTTATATGGCTCTGCCCGCTCACCTCAATCGTCTGCTCGCTTCCATATATCACAAGCTTTGCAGCCACACCACTTGAGGTACGTTCCGTCACCTCGATTTTCTCAATCGTCCCAAGCTCTCCGACCTCTCCTGCGGCAAATTCTCCCGCCTCATTTAATATTAATACCGAATCGCTTGTAAGGTCTTTTCGCTCATCGAGCATAGTGGTAACTGCCTCTGTCATATCCTCTTTGGAAAATGCAACATCCCATCTATAATATGCGGAATTTTTATCGATTATATCATATTCTTCACTATTATTTAAAAAGGAAATAAAATCCTTTTCCTGCGACAGATCAATCTTATCCTTATCCAGATTCTCAAGATTCGACTCCAGATAATCATATGCTTCTCCACCCCATATTTCTGCATTCGTACAGGTTGTTCCAAAAGAAGTATTAAACGTAAGTGGTACAATCAATGTCCCCCGGTATGTCGGAACAAGCCCATATGTATCCTTGACTGCCCGTATCGACTGCTCCGTTTCATTCACATTATTGTACACCTGACATAAGCTCGAATCATCCAGATGCGCGTCATATTCTGCATAGCTTCCATCCTTCAGCTTCGCGTATGCCGTCCCACGCGCACAGATTGCCATCGCCTGAAGCGCCGCCTCCGGATAGTCGGACGGCATCTCATTTGCAACAACATTTGCCAAATAGCGCTCAAGAGACACCTCATTGATGATATGAAAATATCCGTCATACGCATCAAGCTGTATCTCCCCATCATATTCCGGATTGCCACATTCCCGTAAAACGCTTAACAGCTTGATTCGACCGGAATGAGTCAGCGGAGTGATTGTAATCTTATCGCCCACCACATATTCCTCCGGCAGAAAAACTACATTTTCTCCCGCTTCCACAGAAATGCTGTGTCCATCCGGATAAGTAATCTGATATTCCGATGTCGCCGTCAGGCTTACAGTATCCATATCATACGACGTATAATCATCATTGCTGATAATAACACGAATCATCTCACTGTTCAGTTCCCGATTGATTACGACCGCACTGAGCTTTCCATCTCTTCGGTACAAATCCACATCCGTATATCCACACAGCAAAGAAAGGCTGTCCTCCGGAAGCGCATCCTCGTACACGTTATACATCCTGAAATTCTCATCAAGGGTCATGTTCCCCATACCCTCGACTTGTACGCTGTCATCGGACGCCTGAAGCACCTTGCCACGCACAACATCGGAAAGTGCAGTAATTTCAGACACTCCCGCATAGTCAAAGGACACATCCGCAATGTAGCCCTGTGCCTCATAATTAGTTGATTCATCCGACTGTATATCGGACATTGTCGCAACAGGGGCCTCTGTCTTCGGTATACTCGCATCATCACGCACTAAAAATGTCTTTTCTGTATCTCCATATAAAAACGTGCAATATCCATCCTCTACACCTTCCACCCATACATTCTGCAATGTGGTTACGGAATTCCCAAGTCCGTTTATCTTAAATATCTTACCGTTTTTCATGTAGACATCAATTACACTGCCCTCATAGGAGCTCTTAATATCAAATTCAGCCGTATACGTCTGGTGTCCGTCAAAAAAGGATGTCGGGTCCTCTTTGGACAAATCAAATACAAATAAATCCTGTCGAAGCAGTCCCTTTACCCTTCCGGCCTGCACAATGTTTTCATAGATTGTATCAAACTGCTCTTTCGTCACATATTCCGTATCCTTCAGCTTCCCGAGGACATCCGCATAGACAGTATCCGGAACCTGTATTGTATCACTGATTGCCTTTATATACGCAACATCAATCGGCTCGCTTTGCTTTAAAGGGTCCGAAAGTCTTGACAGCTCAGCCGACACATCGGCAGTATCCGCCAGATAGTCAACTGCCCTTTCCACATCCCCATATGTATAATATAGGCTGTAATCAATCGGTGCATCTGTCGTGGTTGTCGTATCCTCCGAGCTTTTTGCTCTTTCTATGTATCTGCGCAATTCGTGTATGCCCGCCATCACTGCCCCGGCAGCCGCCAATAATATTATAAACGTGAGAATCTTCTTTTTCACGTATCGTTCCTCCAAAAAAATATATCCGGGATGCCGGTTCCTGCCTTTTGACTCCTAGCGAATGCTAGGTGGGCAACCGCACGCAGCCGTCTGTCTTCCACTGCAAAGGAGGCCTGACATAGAACCGCGGATTAGGAATCCCTTTTAAAGTAAATGTAGGTTCAAAAATAACAGGAGTTATCGAACATTCCAGATATATTTGTTTTTTAATATGCCTTAATTATAGCGTATTTATACATGTATTTCAAGACAATATTTGCCATGAAAAACAATCTGTTTCTATTATATTTTTCTCTTTTTTTATCTTGTATAAAGAAAACCGATTATGTCCATACTTTAACTGTTAAATATTTTAAAAGAGGTGTATTTTATGGTATTAAAAGAAAAAGAACGCACAGCAATCGAAGACCTGCGTACACAGGAAAAAACCTGTATCGACAAATATGCAAAATATGCAGAGCAGGCGAAGGACCCGGAGCTAAAGAAGCTGTTTCAAACGCTTTCCTCCAAGGAGCAGGAGCATTACAACACGCTCGGTCAGGTATTGGACGGAAACGTGCCGGACTGTGATTGCAACGACAGTGATGGCTTAAATTACAACCCATCCGCTACCTATGATACCATGACAAATTCGGAGGATAAAAAATCTGACTGTTTCCTCGCAACTGACTGTATCGCAACCGAGAAGCTCGTTTCTTCTGAGTATAATACCGATGTATTCGTATTCGGGAACTCCAAGCTTCGCAAGCTGCTCGCCGATATACAGGTCGAGGAGCAAAACCACGCAGAAATGCTCTGGAAATATAAGACAGCAAACGGAATGGCATAATCCATTTCCGTAAATCAAAAAACGGGGAGCTCGCAAGTCCAGTGGATTGTAAGCTTCCCATTTTTATCTGTCTTTTTTTCTCTTGCTTTTATTCATCAAATTGCTTATAATTTGATGTGGAGTTTTGCAGGTATAGTTCATTGGTAGAACACCAGCTTCCCAAGCTGGATAGGCGGGTTCGAT
>CAZLZH010000040.1:9191-21594 GCA_964563955.1 uncultured Bacteroides sp.
CATATATCATATACGATATCATATACGAAGAAACCGTTTGCGGTCATTTAAGCTTCGCTGATAATCTTCCGACTGCACAGATACGTAATCAGGAAGTAGATTCCGTAGATGACAAGTATTATGCCTGCTGCCGTCAGAATGGAAAGTGTAAGCCCTTCCTTTCCGAATACAGACAATATAAACATTGCTGTCTGCATGCCGAACACCGAGTGTATGACTGCCAAGAGAAGCGGCATTCCGAAGAACACTCCGGACTGTGCAAGTAAAGAGCGGCGAAGCTGTTTCTCATCCACTCCGAGCCTTCTCAAAATCTGATATTTTTCCTTATTGTCCGCAGCCTCTGACAGTTCCTTTAAGGATAAGATTGCGGCACCGGATATCAGGAATACAATTCCAAGGTAGATACCGACAAATATTACCATAGCCGTCATACCTATGCTTGTGTCATACAGATACTGCTTTGTCACACAACCAATATATGCATTCTCCTCATTCATCGTAATATATGAATTCTCCTCATCCGTCGTACTCAAAAGTGCCTCTATATTTTCTCCAGAAAAATACTCATTTAGACGATCACGCTCTTTCTCGTCCTTCACAACATAATTTGCTGAAAGATAGCTCTCACTATAGCAGTACGCTTCATCATCGGATATGCGATCTATCTGTAATGGCATACTATCCGGCACGAGAAGGAAGCCTCCGTTTGAACGGGAATTGCTTATAGACACAAATCCATCTACACACGCATGATATCTCGGCTTATATAGCTTTCCATCCACCTCGATTTCATTTGCTATTGACAACCCCTTATCATACATTTTTTTCAGCTCTTCATAATTACAGATTACCGCATACTCATCATCTGCAAGAGATATCTCATCCGCTCCAAAGGATGCAAGAAAACGATTATACTCTGACACATACACAATCTGAATCGGTGTGCCTCTCAATACTTCAATATATCCTTCCTCATATCCATTGTCATAAATCGTGTCTCCTAATACATCCGCCATCGTAATGTCCATATCACTATACATCGTAAGCTCTGTCACATCCGTAAGGTTTGTCATATCAATACCATATTTCTCCAGACAGCTCTGAACCGTCCTATCTTCCACATGTCCGTCATCGTCCGGCATCATAAGCATGGAAAACTGAACATCCATCGGTGCACATGCCCGAAGCGTTACATTTGTCGCATTCTTTACTGCCATAGCACTTGATAGGATACATATGGTAAAAAAGAGCAACAGGCAGATAATGCTGCCGGAAAACACAGTTGTATTGATACGATTTCCAAGCTCCTGTACACTGAACGAATTGACGCCCTTATAATAAAAGCGTTTACAACGCTTTGCAAAGACCAAGAGCAATCCGGACAGTGACCAGAAGATCAGAAACGTGGAAACAATTCCCTTCACAATCTGAATCCCGATATCCGAAAGCTCCTCGAGCTCATTTACGCCTGCCGTCACATTGTAATAGGCACTGCCAAGCATGATACATGCAATCACAAACACGATGATGCAGAGAAAAGGATTTTTGGCATGATTTTTCTGGGAATGCTTTCCTGACTGAATCAGGGTAATCAATTTTGCCTTGCCGACTACAATTGCATCAAGCAGAATCACGATTGCATACATGATGACAAAATAGACTAACGTCTTCCAAAGTGCGGATTTGGATATCATAAATTCAAACGATGTCATATCCGCCTCAAACATATTTGCAACAATGATACTCATTCCCTGCGATGCTGCAATTCCCAGCAAAAGTCCGACTCCGAGTGACAGGATTCCAATCAAAACCGTCTCCATAACTAATATGAGCGACACCTTTGCCTTTCCCATACCGAGCAGCATATAAATTCCAAACTCCTTCTTGCGGCGTTTCATAAGAAATGAGCTTGCGTACACAATCAAAAATCCCAGCACGACTGACACAAATATGCTGACCACCGACATAACATCCATCATATAACCGATGATATCCCGTGTATCATTTGAAACCTTAAGCATAATGGTCTGTGTTCCCAATGAATTAAACACATAGAAAATCGCCACGCCCAAAATAAGAGTCGCAAAGTAAATCACATAATTCCGGATGCTTCGCCTGATGTTGCGAAGAGATAGTTTAAAGAGCATCATTCAAATTCCCCCCTAACATCGTTACAACATCAATAATACGGTCAAAAAATTGCTTTCTTGTATCCTTTCCCTTTCGTATTTCATGAAATACCATTCCATCCTTGATAAAAATTACGCGGGATGCATAGCTTGCCGTAAATGCGTCATGCGTCACCATCAAAATCGTTGCATGCAGCTCTTTATTCATCTGCTCCATACTCTCAAGCAGATACCTCGAAGACTTTGAATCAAGTGCGCCGGTCGGTTCATCGGCAAGCACAAGCTTCGGATTCGTGATGAGGGCGCGCGCCGCGGCAACCCGCTGCTTTTGTCCGCCGCTCATCTGATAGCTGTATTTTTTCATGACATCCGTGATACCGAGCTTCTCTGCCATATCCGTCACACGCTCCGCGATCTCCTTCTGCTTCACATTCTGAATCGAGAGAGCAAGCGCGATATTCTCGTAAGCCGTCAGAGTATCTAACAAATTGAAATCCTGAAAGATAAACCCAAGTGCTTCCCTCCGGAAACGATTCAATTCATTTCCACGCATCGCCGTAATATCGCTGCCGTCCACGTAGATATGTCCGGCTGTCACACGGTCAATCGTTGAGATGCAGTTTAACAGCGTCGTCTTTCCTGAGCCGCTGGCTCCCATAATTCCGACAAACTCTCCCTGTTCAACGACAAAGGAAATATGGTCTACCGCCTTCGTCAGATTTGTTTTGTTTCCGTAATATTTTTCTACATTGTCCAGTTTTAATATTTCGCCCATAGAAATTCTCCTTTTCTCAATCTTTGACAGAGCATTGCATTTCCCTGTCCTTCTATGAACATTATAAAAGGAACCTGTCATCGTTTCCATCGTTTAACATGACAGATTCCTTACGATTTCGTAAGATTACACATCAAAGTAAAAAGAATTTTTGCCAAAATGCAGAGAGACTTCTGTATATTCACCCTTTTTTGACGCAATCTCGATTCTGTGTCCCATTTTTTCACATAAACGTTTACAGATATACAATCCCATGCCGGTCGATATATTTCCACTCCTGCCGTTTTCTCCCGTAAATGTTTTGTCAAATACACGGTCGATATCCTTCTCGTCGATTCCGATTCCGTTATCCCGTATGGCAAGAACAGTTTCCGCATCCGTCTCCTTCACGGTAAAACAAAGCTCCGGTTTTTTCTCTGTATCGATATACTTGATACTGTTATTTACAATCTGACCAAGCATGAATGTCAGCCATTTGGAATCCGTAACGACAAAGGCTTCTGTATTGTGCTTTTCTATATGCATGTGGTTGCCTATGAGTAAATCCTTTTGCTGCTGCAACACATGGTTAATCGCTGTATCAAGCTTGCACTGATTCAGAAGATAATCCTTTTCCGGTGCATCCGCCCGCACATAAAACAAAATCTGCTCCACATAATCGTTCATCCGGTCAATCTGTACCTTCTGTTTTTTAGCGTCCTGATTTCCGTTAAAATTCATAAGCTTTAACGCAGCAATCGGAACCTTAATCTCGTGAATCCAAAGCTCCAGATATTCTTTAAAATCTTTTACGGTTGTCTCCATTACCTGAATTCGTTCCATCATCGAACGGTCAATCTCGTAGAGCACATCCATCCATATTTTTCCCTCTTCAAAATCAGGATACAGCATCATTTCCGTAATCAGATATTTTTGATCCAATTCATCAAGCACATTGCGAAGCTCTTTATAAAACCGTTTCTTTTTTACATACTCAGTCATAAGCGCACAGACTACGCACAAGAAAATGATTCCGGAAAGCACATAGATATAATCCAATCGGACATCACAAGCATACCCCATAAGACGTGCGACAACCAGCACAAAGACCGTACACAAAATCACACCTATTTTTTCTTTTAAAAAAATATGGAATTTCATGCAAGCAAATACCCCTGTCCTCTCTTTGTTTTTATCAAATCGCAGGCTCCAAGCTCATCCAATTTTTTCCGGACGCGATTGATGTTGACCGTCAGGGTATTATCATCCACAAACTCTTCCGAATCCCACAGATAACTGATTAGTTCCTCCCTTGTTACAATCCTGCCCTGATTCTGAATAAGATATCCGAGTATACCAACCTCATTTTTTGTAAGCTCAGCCGTCTTTTCTCCGACACATAACATTCCGCGCGCTACATCTAATGTAAGCACACCATAAACAAGCTGGCTATCCTTTTGCATTCCTCCGAGTCGTTTGAACACGGCCTCGATATGGAGCAGCAAAATCGAAGGGTTGTATGGTTTTGCAATAAAATCATCCGCCCCGAAGCTCATGGATAAAACCTCATCCAGTTCCGTATTCCTGCTTGTCAGCATAATAACCGGCACCTCAGATTCACGGCGAATCTGCTTTAAAATACTTTGTCCGTCCACTTCGGGAAGGTTAATATCAAGCAGAACCATGTCCGGTTGTCTGTCTGATATCTGCACATCCACCTGTCTGAAATCTGTCATATATTCTGCCTCGTAGCCATTTCTTGTAAGCAAAAGCTGCAGCTCCTGCGCAAGTGCCATATCATCTTCTACGATTATAATTCGCTTCATACCTTCTACCTTCTGCTCTTGAACATCCGCTCATATCCCTGCAATCATTTTCCCATACTGCACAAATCCTGAACGACCTCACCTGCAAGAATCAAGCCTGCGACCGATGGTACAAACGATACACTGCCGGGAGTCGACCGTTTCTTTTGGTTCTCAGCATTCCGACCGGATATGTCATCCATACCTTTTTCATCTGAATCCGTTTCCATCGGTGTCAGCGGCATTTCCTCTGAATACACAACCTTCAATTCCTTCACGCCACGTTTTTTCAGCTCACGCCGCATAACCTTTGCAAGCGGGCATACCTTTGTCTCATATATGTCTGCAACGCGAAACTGACTGGCATCGAGTTTATTCCCTGCGCCCATGCTGCTTATAATCGGAATCTGCTTTTCCTGTGCTTTCATTACAAGCGCAAGCTTGGCAGTTACCGTGTCCACGGCATCCACCATATAATCATATTCCTCATACGGAAAATCATCTGCATTTTCCGGCAGGAAGAAACAGGTATGCTCATGCACCTTCGCTTCCGGATTGATATCAAGAATCCGTTCCCGCATCGCCTCTGTCTTATACATTCCAATCGTCTTATGCGTTGCAATAATCTGACGATTTAGGTTTGTCAGGCTCACTTTGTCATTGTCAATCAAGTCAAATGCCCCGATGCCGCTTCTTGCAAGCGCCTCACACACATACCCTCCGACACCGCCGATTCCGAATACGGCTACTCTTGAATTTTGCAGAATATGCAGCGCATCCTTCCCAAGCAGAAGCTCTGTCCTTGAAAATTGTGTAAGCATATATCTCTATACCTTCTTATTATCAACAAAATAATTACATTCTTCATCATCTTGTGACAGAATTTATACAATCCTTGTCACTGTGCAAGTCGAAGCATCTCATCAAGCGGCTTTCTTGCCTCGCCTGTAAGCTTCTCATCCAATAAGACTTCGCCCTCCGGATGCTCAAGCTTTTCAAGCACCTTCTCCATGCTTACCTTCTTCATGTTCGGACACACCTGCTTTTCTACGACAGGATAAAATTCCTTGTCCGGATTTTTTTGCATGAGCTCATAAAATACACCAAGCTCCGTACAGACTAAAAATTGTGTACAGTCTGAAGCTGTTGCATAATCAATAATCTGGGATGTGCTTCCGATAAAATCTGCCAGCTTTAACACATCGTCCGTACATTCCGGGTGCGCCAGAACAAGTGCTTCCGGGTGCATAGCTTTTGCCTGCTCCACAGCCTCACGGGAAATACCCTTATGTACATGGCAAAATCCGTCATTGAATATAAAATGCTTCTCTGGAACCTGCTCTGCTATGTAATGTGCCAGATTATAATCCGGTATAAAATAAATATTTTGATTTGGAAGTGCCTTCACGATTTTTAAAGCATTGGAGGATGTGACACACACATCCGATTCTGCCTTAAGCTCCGCTGTTGAATTCACATAACAAACAACCGCAACATCCGGATATTCCGCTCTTACTGCTCGTATCTTCTCAATATCCGCCATATGTGCCATCGGGCAATCTGCGTCATCATCCACCAGATATACATGCTTCTCCGGATTCAAAAGCTTCGCGCTCTCACCCATAAAGGACACGCCGCAAAACAATATATTTTTCTGTGTTACCGTAGTCGCACGCTTTGCAAGATAGTAGGAATCCCCGACATAATCTGCTATCGCCTGCACTTCGCCATCTACATAATAATGTGCCAGAATCACAAAGTCCTTTTCCTTTTTTAATTTGTCAATCTTCTCTCTCTTTTGTTCATCCATCGGATTACTCCTCCTGTTAATTTCCCCGTTCCTGCTTCATAGTTACCACACTCATAGTCAACATATGCACCGTAACGAAAATGCCGATTATGCTGACAATCATAGCCGGCAGCAGATTGATTGCCAGATTAAAGTTTGATAACACCATACCAAACGACTGTGCATAAAAGCAAAGCTCAAACACCTGTCCAAACCGCAGATTCAAATGGAACTGCTTATTCATGGAATTGACCAATATGGATAAAAGCAGTGAAATAAATGCATATTTCATAAAGTAACTGATCATCGTCCCAATCAATGTAAGAAAAAATCCCATATAAATCGAAGGAATGAGCGCCAGCAGACTATCGTTGTTAAAGCCCTCCTCCAAATAATCGGAAAGATAATAGATTCCGTAATCTGTTACCTTTGACCCGAGCACCACGCTGACTCTTACCGTCTTACTTCCGACTGCAATAAACATACCCTCTTTTTTCAGTTTCTCATTTTGCACAGTCTCCTGCGAGGTATCTACGATAAAATTTGCATAATTAATATGCATATTAAAATCGTTGGACACGGACAATTCTCCATCTTTATATTCCACCTGTCCGAGACTCTGTGAAAACAGCTTTTCAAAGCCTCCGAACCCGGATATGATGGAGGCTGTCGGTACAACAAATCCGACGATACCAAGCACCAGCATCATAACAATTACATAGGCGACAAATTTTTTGGTTGGAAGCTCCACCATATCTTTATATTTGGATGGCTTAAACAAGCCATATACAATCTGTTCTGATAATGTCATATCTGTCACTCCTTCACAATATATCCATCCTTCGCAATTTTCACTGTAAGAATCGTTCCCTTCCCCTGTTTTGTCTTAATATCAATAAATGCTCCGGCGCTTGCTTTCAGCTTCCGCTTTATGGAAGCAAAGCTCTGTTTCCCTGTAAATTTCTTTGCAGGGCTCATCCCCTGCCCATTATCAACAATTTGGATGGCATAGCAATCCAGCCGTTCATAGCATCGTATCACGATTTTTGCGTCTCCATCCGATGTAAGCGCTCCATTTATAACCGCATTTTCCACAAGCGGCTCTATCGTATTATAAGGAACTTTAAAATCCGTTACCTTATCCTCCACCACAACGCTGAGTTCTGGATGGATTCTTCTCTGCATGCCAAGATACGCGCGAATATATGCAAGCTCCTCCGTAAAAGGCACACGTCCCTGTTTATGAACCGCATCCATGTTATACTGCAGGAAAATCGAGGTATCATACAGTAGCCGGCTGTTTTCCAGATCATGTGTTTTCAAATCCGTAATCGCCGTATTGAGCGCATTGTATATAACGCCTGTATTAATCATTTTTACTGCCTCTGTCTTCTCATGCCCGATACTGTTTAATGCGGCGTCACGCTCTGCATTCATCTCCTGAATGATGCTCTTTTCTATGGATATCATGAGCAGCACGGCAAAGACAAAGAGTCCGATCTGTAACACCAGCCCCCTGTAGTTTTTATAAAATTGAAACAGACACAATATAAATTCTATACATGCGGATGCCGTTAAAATCACATTTGCCCAAAAATAACTGTAAAGGCTTCGGTCCGAATAGGTATCCGCCGCCAAATACATCACAAAACACAGCAACAGCAATCCAAGCAGAATCAATATCTTTGTAAAGAACATATATCCTGCAAAATCGCATACACCTACAAATTGAAATACAACACCTGTCAGGAAATTAATCGCATAAACATATATTGCAATCTCAAAGATTTTAGCATAGCGGCGCCTTAATGCAAAGCACCGCAGATACATAAAATATAAGATCGGCATCAACAGCAAAAACATCTGGCTGCACATATAGACGGCAAATTGATTTTTGGAAACGAGCTGCATCAATGAGTTATCCATAAATGTCCACGCTGCCGCAAACAGGATAAAGCCAAAGCCATATGCTGCCTTCCGCCTGTCAACATTGCTCATAAAAAACAAGGAAAAGCCAAGCAGCAATACAATGACGATAATCATAAGCGCAACAACAAACGGAACTCCGTCCTTGCGAATCAGATAGGACACCACATCCCCGCGGGAGCCGTAATACACAGACGGCAGTTCCCCGCTGAAACGCTTGTACAACGAAGAAAACTGAATCGTAATCGAATCGCCCTCCACATCACCGATATCCACAACATGATATGCCGGGACTGCATTTTTTATCAGTTTTTGTTCCGTCAATACACCATTTTCATAGACACGGTTATTGCCAACCCATACAATCACATTTTGAAAATCCGTGTAAAAGCAGAGTGCGGTATCCTTACTGGCATCCTCCGGCATCTGATGTGTGATTGTAAAGACTTCACCTGCAGCACCCTTTAAGTCCTGCGGTAAATCAATCAGGGTCTGTTCAGTTTCACCCTGTCTGTTCAGTACCCATGTATCATTCAACGCATTTAACTTCTTCATCCGAATCCGGTTGTTTGCTCCGTCTCTCCCCATAAATGCAAATACACCCATCAGGATGAAACCGACCGCAACCGTAATTACAATCAAAATATTTAATTGTCTAAGCTTACGCTCATTCATACTCTTTGTTCCCTATTTATTTTATATGAACTGTCTTATTTTATGAATAACGCTCTATATCAAGCCAAAATGCTTCATCGCGTTGTAGATGCCATCCTGCATCACGGTATCTGTCCGATACGCTGCTATCCTTGCAACCTCATCCGAGCACACGCCCATCGCAATACTATTTCTTACATATCGTAACATATCCAAATCATTATTGCTATCCCCAAACGCATATACATGTTCGATTGGAATACCATATTCTTCCATCAGGAACTGAATTCCGGTTGCTTTGGAAAAACCTTTTGGAACAACCTCTATAAATGCTCCTTCCCGTTTGATGCATGTAAAATCCTCCGCCACAAACTGTTCAAACTCTTCCAGCTTTGCGTGTTCCTTATCATACCATGCAGCAAATTTATCAAACGAGAACTCCGGATCCTCAATATCGGATATCATCCTTTTACCCATACTTTTAAAGTATTCCAATATTTTCAGATGCTGCTCGCCCATCGCCTCTTTGTCATAGCCGTTTTTATTCGCATGCTCGAATATCGCAAGCAGTCCGCATTCACGGCACTTCCTTGCGATTTCAACACAGCGCGCCTGCTCTGTCTCATGGTGCAGCAACACTGTTCCACCGGATTCAATATAGGTTCCGCAACCGCACACATAGCCGTCAAAACCGACCTCTTGAATAAATTCATCTATGTTGATTCGAACGCGTCCGGTATTGATAAACACAAGATGCCCATTTTCCCGCGCCTTTCGAATCGCCTGTTTTGTGCTTTCCGGTAATATCCGCGTTTCACCCTCAGTAATCAGGGTTCCGTCAATATCAAAAAACAGCATGCTCCGATTTTTGTCTGTCATGTCCTACCTCTTACATCTGCTTCATAAGGTTAATCATCTCGATGGCACCGAGCGCACAATCATAACCCTTGTTTCCTGCCTTTGTACCGGCACGCTCGATTGCCTGCTCGATATTCTCAGTTGTCACAACGCCAAACATAACCGGAATCTCTGTCTCAAGGGAAACAGCAGCCACACCCTTTGAAACCTCATTGCACACATAATCATAATGACTTGTCGCACCTCGGATAACAGCACCGAGACAAA
The DNA here is from genome assembly GCA_964563955.1 of uncultured Bacteroides sp. Lineage (GTDB taxonomy): Bacteria > Bacillota > Clostridia > Lachnospirales > Lachnospiraceae > Coprococcus_C. The sequence goes on from CAZLZH010000040.1 coordinate 19,374, forward strand.
TAACTGCGTCATACTTTCCGGACTTTGCCATCTTCTTTGCTGCAACCGGAATCTCAAAGGCTCCCGGTACCCATGCAACTGTGATGTCATCCTCCTTCACATCATGACGCACCAGTCCGTCAACGGCACCTGCCACAAGCTTTGAAACGATAAACTCGTTAAAACGTGCTGCGACGATTCCAATCTTAATTCCCTCTGCTACTAATTTTCCTTCTAATGTTTTCATAATTCATGTTCCTTTCTTTTGCTTTTTTTATTATGTTAAGCCTTTCGGCTTTTTTATTTAGTTATTAGATTCATGCCCTGCAAGCTTTTATGTCGATTGGGCGTATCGCTCGCTTTTTGTATTCCTAAGAAATATTCGTCACAATTCCAATAGAAATATAATTATCAATAATTGCCCTTAAATCCGTTCCTTCGGAAGCGGCAAAATTTCGTATTCCCTCCACCATATAAGAAATCCGGTCTTCGGAAATCCTTGTTTCGTTGTATCTGTCTTTATAAAATTCATCTGTTGACACCGTTCTGTCACGCAGAATTCCACGACATTCTGCCAGTGTACACCCCGGGAAATTCACATTCCATATCTGATTAATCAAAAGCGGCTTTTCCAACAGGGAAGCCATGATTTCCTTTAGATACCGGTCTGTAACCTCGTGCATCGGGCAGGCATGCTCCGAAAATGCAATCGTATGTATTTTCTGAAACGCCGCTTCAAACGCCGCTCCCGCAGTCGCAGAATATTGGATGTCCGAGGCAACATTATAACCATAATTTATTCCTGATAAAACATGATCCGGTTTCTCCGGCACAAGATTCAATACACCGATACGCACGCAATCAGCCGGACTGCCGTCACAGGCATATGCATGTACATTCGGCACCGGAAAATCCACCTTCCACGCTTCAATACTATGGTGAAATGTCACACTATGAGACATGCCGCTTCTCTGGCTGTCCGGCGCGACCGCCCATACCTCGCCAAACTCTGCCGCTACCCTTGCAAGCCGAACAATTCCATCGGAATCGATTCCGTCATCATTTGTAATTAGTATCTTTCTCATATAAGGGTTCCTCCTCAAACAGTAATCTCTATTTGATTGCCTTCTATTCCGACGATGCAGCTTTCATAGTAGCCATCTCCGGTTGTTCTCGGTCCACTGACGACCTCATATCCGGCTTCCTTCATCCTCGCCGTAAGCGCATCTACCCGCTCCTTGCTTCCAACCGAAAATGCAATGTGCACATACCCTGTTCTTGTCAGACTCTTTGGAGCGTCCTCCATCTGCGGCTTATGCATAATCTCTAACCTTGCGCCATCCTCAAATGTCAGAAAATAGGATTTAAAATCCGTTGTCTTGTTGTGATATCCGCTGTTTGACTTTGCCTCCAAAAATGTTTCGAAAAAATTTTTTGCATTTTCTAAATCATTCACATACATCGCAATATGTTCAATTCGCATTTACCTGTTCTCCTTTTCTGTAAATTCACTTAATGCGTTCCCATCCTAATTCCGTATATATTTTTTTTATTTCATTCTGCAATACTGAGCCAAATACCCAAACCTCTTGCCTCCATGGATGACCTAAATACCCATTTTCAAATTTTTCATCAATAACAAAATAGTAATCCCCATCTGGATAAAATGACGGAAAATAGGGTTACTTATTTTGTCTTTAACACATACAGGCAACCCTTCCATATTAATTCCTGTATTAATCAGAAATACTCTTTGCAGATTGGTATGATTACTCAGATCAGGTAAATATTTGACATGCTTTAAATCCGGAAGCTTAATAATCTCTAAATTAGTTAGATTTTCAATAAATTCATAATCTTGCAAATCAAAACAGGCATATGCCCCCATTACCATTTTCTCCTGCTGTTTATGTCAAGATTAAATCAACTCGTTTTAGTAAAAAGTCGACAATGTTGACATGTATAATACCATCATGACTCATATCAATTTTATCAAGTGAAATCACATATTTAGGTGATGCGTCTGTGATCTTTTTATAAGCCCCAAATTCCCTTTTTATTGTTTCATCACTTGCCAGAAGATAGGAAACCTGTATGAAACATTTCTTTCCATTTTTTATAGCAACAAAATCAATTTCACCCTTATATGTTTTCCCCGCAAATACAGTATATCCCCTTGTAATCAGTTCATTATATACAACATTCTCAAGAAAAAATGTATCCTCATAGTTTATGGTGTTCG
>CAZLZH010000040.1:21604-22011 GCA_964563955.1 uncultured Bacteroides sp.
TTCGTATTGATTGTTCGAAATCCCATATCTATAGCATAATACTTTTCTTTGTTGCTTAACGCTGATTTCCCAACAATATTATATCTTCCTACTCCATGAATGAGATAGGCTTTTTTCATTCGTTCCAAGTAGTTATAAATAGTACGTCTGGCAATCTCTTTATTCTCTTTTTTGTATGTTTCTATAATATTATTAATAGATAATTCTTTGCCTGCATTTGCAAGAATATACAGAGAAATATCCATAAAAGCCTTCTTATCAGCACTCTTTGCTTTTCCTACTATATCTCTGTTAACAATACTCTCGTACAAATTTGATAGATACTTATGAACCGAGGCTTCTTCGGGATAATCAAATCTCAGTGGAAAGCCTCCCCATTTTAAGTAATCCAGAAATAACTCATCACT
>CAZLZH010000041.1:0-19557 GCA_964563955.1 uncultured Bacteroides sp.
GTCAGGGGCGTATGCCTCAAAAGATTTTAATAAAATAGCAGATTATGTGAAGAATCTTGCAGAGGGGAAGAAATTTCATCTGTCCCAATATGACAGAGTAATAGGATATACTATACAAGAGAATCGACCTCTAAGCAACATATATAATCAGAAGTTTTATGTAGTCAAATTTGTGCTTGCAAATATTGATACGCAGCACATGAAAGAACAATACGATGTAATGGTAAAGATGTTTAGAAGTCTTTTTGAAGAAATCAATCAGAGAAAAGGATATTTTAATTTGCGTATACCATCACATATTGTTGATATGATAAAAGCCTATAATGAGGTAAACGTAAATAGCTTGTTTTGCGGCGGAACAGTTCATATGATGGTTTCTAAAAAAACAATCAGTGATGAGGGTAATAAAGACGTCAATACATTTGAGTGTAGTACGAAGTATATAAAAAACCATAAGCATGAATTGAGTGAGATTGCATACGAATCCTTTGAGACTTATCAGGGACAATATCATATATCTCCTGTTACAGAAAGTAAGGCGGGAGATATTTATAAAGCATGGTTAAATCAGAGGATGGATAATTATGAAGGTAAGGGTATTATTGTAGCAGAACTAAATAACAGACCGGCAGGGTTTATGTTGCTTGGTGAAGATTCGAATGTAGTTGACATGGAGTTGGCTGCTGTTGATTCCGCATGTAGGGGACGTGGAATCTATAATAGCATAGTTTCTTATGTAGCAAGCTATGCAGTTGGTAGTCATAAGATACTTGTCGGAAGTACACAGCTTGATAATTTTGCTTCGCAGGTTGGGTGGATGCCTTTTGGGCTTAAGCCATATTATTCAATATACAATTTTCATGTTGATAAGAGAGGGCAGTAATAAATTGGCAAACGCATGTGTCTGTGATTGCTTGCGAAGCAGGTGAAAGTATGGTATTATCGTTATGTTTAACAAAGGAATATGTTTAATGCATAGGTACTGATTTTATGAAAACATTTACCGAAAAAATTATACCAAAGAATAGAATTGTTTTGTTAGTTGTGATGGATATCATCATGATACAATTATCTTCCTTTATGGGTCTTTATTTGCGTTTCGATTTTAGCTTTCGGACAATTCCTATAAGATATCTTGAAAATATTTATAGATATATGCTTTATAATATTGTTATAACACTGTTAATCTTTGCGATCTGTAGATTATATAAAAGTGTATGGCATTTTGCGAGTGCGACTGAGATGGTTAATATTGTCGTTGCATGTACTTTGTCGGGTGTCAGTCAGTTTTTTGGCATGAGGATGCTGAAGATAAATATGCCACGAAGCTATTATATTATTTATTATTTTACGTTGACGCTTATGGTAATAGCGGTTCGATTTTTTTATCGTATCGTGCGAGCGGTAAAGGAGCAAAGACAGAAATACAATTCAGGTAATGCAAAGAATATCATGGTGGTTGGAGCCGGAGAAGCGGGATCCATGATTGTTAAGGAGCTGCAAAACAGTGCATATCTTACACATCAGCATGTGTGCTGCTTTGTGGATGATTGTATAGCTATTCATGGAAAGTATATGCGAGGCGTCAGGATAGAAGGGGGTAGAGAGGATATCCCTTATCTGGCGGGGAAATATCGAATTGATGAAATCATAATTGCTCTTCCGTCTGCCACGGCGCAGGAAAAAAAGGGAATACTGGAGATCTGCAATCAGACAGATTGTAAGCTGAGAATTTTGCCGGGTATCTATCAATTGATAAAGGGCGAGGTAAGTGTTTCGAAGCTGAGAAATGTTGAGATTGAAGATTTACTGGGCAGAGAACCGGTAAAGCTGGACTTAAACGATGTTGCGGCTTATGTGCAGGATAAAGTAGTAATGGTAACAGGCGGTGGTGGTTCCATCGGTAGTGAGCTGTGTCGGCAGCTTGCGGCATATAATGTAAAGCAATTGATCATTTTTGATATATATGAAAATAATGCTTATGAGATTCAGCAGGAATTAAAAAGAAAATATCCGGAGCTTGATTTGGTAGTGCTTATCGGGTCCGTAAGAAATACACACAGAATCCGTACTGTATTTGAGACATATCGCCCACAGATCGTGTATCATACAGCGGCGCATAAGCATGTTCCACTTATGGAGGACAGCCCGAATGAGGCAATAAAAAATAATGTATTCGGTACCTTGAAAACAGCGAGGGCGGCTGCCGATTACGGAGCTGAAAAATTTGTTTTGATATCAACAGATAAAGCGGTGAATCCTACGAATATCATGGGAGCAAGTAAACGTATGTGCGAAATGATTATTCAGTCAATGGCGAAGGAAAAAACAGCCGGTAAGCATAATACGGATTTTGTTGCGGTTCGATTTGGCAATGTGCTTGGAAGTAACGGAAGTGTGATTCCGCTGTTTAAAAAGCAGATTGAGGAAGGCGGACCGGTTACGGTAACAGATCCGGAGATCATACGCTATTTCATGACTATACCGGAAGCGGTATCTTTGGTGTTGCAGGCTGGAGGATTGGCACGAGGCGGAGAAATCTTTGTGTTGGATATGGGAGAACCTGTTAAAATCCTGGATTTGGCTAAGAATCTAATTAAGCTGTCAGGTCTTAAACCGAATGAGGATGTTAAGATCGAATTTACCGGACTACGACCGGGTGAGAAATTGTATGAAGAAATGTTGATGGCAGAAGAGGGTCTTGAGGATACAGAAAATGAATTGATTCATATTGGCAAGCCAATAGAGTTTGATGAAGAAGTATTCATGACACAGCTGGATGAATTAAAGAAGATGGCTGAGGGTGATGAGGATTCAATTAAGGAAACAGTGAAGCAAATTGTCTCCACATACCAACCATTAACGAGTACAAAATGTGATAAATAATAAGAGGAAAGACTATGAAAAAACATATTTTTTTAGCTTCACCACATATGAGTGATGAAGGATATGAAAGAGAATATATAAAAGAAGCGTTTGATACCAATTGGATAGCACCGTTGGGAAAAAATGTAACAGAGTTTGAAAATGAGATGGTAAAAAAGACGGGTGCGAAAGCCGCTGTTGCACTCTCGTCAGGAACAGCAGCAATTCATATGGCATTAAAATCTATTGGAGTTAAACAAGGGGATATTGTTTTTTGCCAGTCCCTGACTTTTTCTGCAACTGCGAATCCTATTACTTATGAAAAGGCGAATCCGGTATTTATTGATAGTGATATGAATAGTTGGAATATGGATCCCGCGGCATTGGAAAAAGCTTTTCAAAAGTATATGGAGCTTGGCGAAATGCCAAAAGCGGTTATAGTCGTTCATCTATATGGCTTATGCGCACATATTGAAGAAATTGTTGCAATATGTAGGAAATATCAGGTTCCGTTAATTGAAGATGCAGCAGAGAGCCTTGGAACTACATATAAAGGAAGATATACAGGAACATTTGGAGATTATGGAATAATAAGTTTTAATGGAAACAAAATTATTACTTCGTCAGGCGGAGGAATGTTGTTGATAAATACAAGCCATGCAAAAGAAAGAGCGGATAAAGTGCTATTTTGGGCAACGCAGGCAAGAGAAAAAGCGCGTTGGTATCAGCATGAAGAGATTGGCTATAATTATCGTATGAGCAATGTGGTTGCAGGTATAGGGAGAGGACAGCTTAAGGTTTTAGAGAGGCGAATCGAACAAAAACGTGCAATCTATGATTATTATAAAGAATATATCGGAGATCTTAAGGGACTTTCCTTAATGCCTCTTCGTGATAATACATTTAGCAATTGTTGGCTGACAACAATACAATTAGATGATAAATGCAAGGTAAGACCTATTGACATTATGCTTGCATTGGAGCAAGAGGATGTGGAAAGTAGACCTGTTTGGAAGCCTTTGCATTTGCAACCTGTGTTTCAGAATTGTGACTTCATCTGTTTAACAGATAAATTACATATTGTGGATAAGGAAACAGGTGCAGATACCAGCGTGGCGGGAGAAATATTTAGAAAAGGGGTATGCCTGCCTTCTGATACGAAATTGACACTAGAGGATGAAGATAGAATCTGTCAGACCATATGTATGCTATGGTAAAATGTTTAGGAGAATACAAAAGTGAAAAATATATGGATATTAAATCATTATGCCAGTTTGAATGGACATAGGCATTTTGAATTGGGAAAGAAATTTAAAATGCAAGGGAATAATGTTGTTGTTATAGCTTCCATGGTCAACTGTGTTCATCCAATTGACGAAAATGCTGATTATATCATACAGGAAATTGAAGAGAGATTTAATTATGTTTGGCTAAGGGTAAAGCCGGAGGAAGTCAGCGGGAGCTTGCAGAGGATTTTCTCTATGTTTTCTTATGTGCATATGGTAAAAAAATATGCTTCCACATTGGTTGACGAATATGGCAAACCGGATGTTGTTATTGCTTCTTCGGTACATCCATTAGTTTGGGAGGCGGCTTATTATTTAAAAAAGAAGTATTCCACAAAGTTTATCTGTGAGATTAGAGATATATGGCCTGTTTCGATAATCGAACATATGAGCATCAGTAAGCATCATCCGGTGGTTTGTTTCTTTGACATAATTAATAAACGTGCATTTAGAAGGTGTGATGCATTAGTTGGCACAGCCCTAAAAGTTGATCAATTTATAAGAGACAGATATAAAAAGGATGTTACACCGTATTATTGGATTCCCAATGGATATTCGCCATATGACGAATTGCCAGAGATATCTGATGAAGGCTCTAGGGAGCTTGCCCCTTTATTTGAATATTTAGATAGTCATTGGTGCATGACATATACGGGAAGCGTTACAAAATCTGAAGGAGTTGAATATTTGACCCGTGCATTCGGAGAATTTCAGAGGCAATGTGATCTTCCTATTTCTTTGGTAATTGTTGGAGATGGAAATTGTAAAAAGCAAGTTGAAGAACTGGTAAAGAATCAAAACATTTTGAATGTATTTATGCAGGGAAATGTTGAAAGAAAATATATTCCATATATTTTGGAAAAAAGTAAAATATGTGTTTCGACGCCACGTATTAAATATAATCTTGGGAAATATGGTCTTAGTATGAATAAATTAAGCGATTATCTGTGGTCTGGTAGACCTGTCTTGTTTGCTTATGACTATTTTAATGTGGTAAAGGATGCAGGGGCTGGAATATGTGTTTCCAATGATAATGTACAGCAATTTATAAATGTATTAATTGATATGTATCATATGTCAGAAGACGAACGAAACAGAATGGGAGAAAATGGAAAGAAAGAAATTTTAGCGCACTATGATTATAATGTTTTGAGTGAACAATATCTTCAAATCATTGATGAGGTAGTAAATGTGTAGAAGGGTGGAAAGATGAATACTGTTTTATTTATAGTTATTTTGATTGTTGCAGTTGGTATACTTGTCGCTTGTGCATATAGGATTTTCAAGAAGGGTGATGAGTGGATTGAATATATGCCAAGCATAATATGGCAGTTGTTTTTGGTGTGTCCTTTTTTATATCAAGTGTGGGATATGGAACCAACAGGAAACAATGAGCAAGGAATAGGACTTCTTATTTTTTCTATAGCATTTTTTTGGACTGATTTATATAAAATTAAAAAGAAATTTGTATGTCAGTGGAAAAAAAGCAATTCTTTTATGAATTTCATAAATAAAGTAGTTCGTAGCGGGTATTTTTACTTAGTTATTTTTATAATATTAGCGGGATATCATCTGATTTCTTTGGGAGATAACATCCCCATATTATATTCAATTTTACATCCGGAAGCAAGTGGTGTGACCGTTGCTGTCATGCGAGAGGAAGCTGTAAAGCTATTGAATGTGCCCTTTTGGTTAAAGTATTTTTTTAGGTGGAATACCAATATTATTGCACCGATAGGAATTATATTGTTTTGGAAAGAAAAAAAATATTTACAATCTGTATTTTTATTTGCATTGGGATGTATATATTCCGTTATTATTACGTCTAAAGCACCGTTTGTATTTTTTTTGGGAGCTATAGGTATATATATATTGTATAAGATATATAAAAGTATTCCGAAAAAAATTTGGATTGTTATGGGAGTTTTGGTATGTATTTTTTTGATGCGACCACTGACTTACTTTGCCTTTGATAATAATAGTCCGTTTCGCTGTGATTATCGGGATTTTGAAAATGAGCCGTTAGCAAATAGAATGCCATATATGGATGTATCAAATGATGAGTTGTCTAGAGAACAAAAAATATACAATTATTTTTTACGGCGAGTTATTATGGTACCGGCTGTTGTAGGGAATTACTGGTATAAGTATGCCATTGTTAATGATTCATATTTTGGATATGGGGATATGTTGCCTTGGGAAAGAATGGGAGATACAACACAAGCATTAAAAAAACAACCATCGAATATAGTCGGTGTGTGGGCGTATGTATCTAAATGGCCGGATAAGGCAGGTAAAACAATTAGCTCTAATACCTCTATGGATGCGGATGCCTATGGGCGAGGAGGGTATCTGGCATTAATAGTTACAGCGCTGATATATATGGGTATTCGTTTGTTGATGAAATGGCTAAATGATGAGAAGAATGAATTAGTGGAGATATGTTATGTAATAGGTATTGTAATTATTACCGCGTGTGTAACATCTGCACCAATACAAGCAATTTTAGTAGCTCAGGGATTATTGCCATTAATAATCGCAATGTTTATTGTAAGAGAACAAAATGAAAAATAATATCTTCAAAAATTCAGTTATTTTAATAGGATTGCTAATTATAACGAAACTATCAGGATTCGTAAAAGAAATGTTGGTAGCGCAGTTTTATGGTGCTTCCAACATAACAGATGCATACAATGTGGTAGTTTCCATGAGCTCTATTCTTTTTGAGGGATTTACAGTTGCTATATGTATGGCGTATATTTCGGTTATTACAAAAGAAAGAGATAATGAAAAAAAATTTTTAGAAGTCACCTCTGGTGTTATGACCCTCTTATGGATAGTAGTTTTTATTCTTTCTATCTTATCGACGATATTTGCGAAATATATATGTAAACTGTTTGCAGTTGGATTTGATAACGAAACTATGAATATGACAATATCTATGGCTAGAATTGTGTTACCAATAGCGTCATTGTTCGTTATAAAGGGCATACTGGGAGGATATTTGCAAGTAAGAGGGAGCTTTTGGTATACGGGAATTGGTACTTTTGTTATGAACCTGATTCTCATTGTTTCTATTATAAGTTCGCACAATAACATATATATATTAGCAGGTGGCTATGTATTAGCAACAGTTTGTGTTACAATATTGGGGGTTATAAATGCAAAAATACAAAAATTTAGATTTATTTTTAAATTAAAAGTCAAAGATGATTTATTAAAAAATATCTTGCGTTTGGCATTGCCCATTTTTGTGGCACAATCAATTACAGATTTAAATTTATTAATAGATAGAAATTTTGCATCCGTGCTTGGATCAGGCATGATATCGATCTTTAATTATGCAAATAAATTAAATGTATTATTTATTGCCATATTTGCTCAAGCATTCTCAACAGTTATATTTCCGGAATTTGCAAAAGCAGCAAAAGATAAAGCAAAGAAAGAAACGTTTAATATATTATTAAATAAAGCAATTAAAATTGCTGTTTATGTGATGATACCGATTGCAGCCTTTGTGTTTTTTGCGGCAGATCAGATTGTAGATATTGCGTTTTTCAGAGGTGCTTTTACAAAGGAGAATGTTTTTATCACTGGTAACATTTTACAGATATATGCGTTGACGATGCCGTTTATGTCCGCTGTAGAAATATACACAAAGGGTTTTTATGCTTTGGAAAATACAAAAAAACCAATGATATATAGCTTTATATCGTTAGTTATCAATATTGTAGGTAATTGGGAATTGATTCGGCTGTTTGGTTATAGAGGACTTGCTGCTGCTACATTGCTTTCGGTGGTTATTCAAATTATTTTATTAGCGAGAAATTACAAAGTGCTTTATAGTCAGAATAAACAAACTGGAGTTATGACACATGCAATTAAATGTGTGTGTGCGGTTATTCCCTTTGCCGGATTAATGGTTATTAATCATTGTATATATTCTATCAAAGCAAATATTTTAGTTAAATTAACCATTATCGGAATAGAATTTGTAGTGTCATCTTTGGTTTACGTTTTGCTTACGAATATAATGGGGATGCCATATCTTTCAAGGATTAAATCTATGTTAAAAAAAAGAAACAGGAGCATAAAAGACGAATGAAGAAGATTGCGTTGATAATAAAAAGATGTTTGGATATAATAATTTGTTTGCTTTTGATTATTATTTTACTTCCTCTGTTATTGATTATATCTTTAGCCATTGTACTGGAAAGCAAGGGAAGCCCTATTTTTAAACAAGAACGGATTGGATATAGGGGGAGCATGTTTTCAATCTATAAGTTTAGAACAATGGTGGAAAATGCAGAACATATGGGGAATGGCTTGATTATAAATGATAGTAATGATAGCAGAATTACAAAAGTCGGAAAGTTTTTGCGTTCTACCAGTTTGGATGAATTACCACAGTTGTTTAATGTGCTGAATGGTACAATGAGTATTGTAGGTCCCAGACCACCTGTTACATATCATCCGTATAATGGGTATGAGAACTATCCTGAACGATATAAGCAGCGATTTGAAATGCGACCGGGCATCACGGGGCTTGCACAAATCAGATTAAGGAACTCAGCAACTTGGGATGAGCGGATAGAAGTTGATTTGGAATATATTGAAAAATTTAGTTTGTTCATGGATGTAAAAATAGTATTTAAAACCTTTTTTTCTATGTTTTACAAGGAAACATATACGGAATAGTGGAGGGTAAATTTATGAAGAGTGTTTATAGGGATAAAAAGTGGGTATATCTTCAAGAAAATAGAGAAGAGGGAAAAGCAGAAATATTTGATAACGGGATATTGTATTACCCATTTATAAAAAGAAAAGCAGGAATTGTAAATGGAGTTCAATATTATGACATAACAACCCCTAGAGGGGAGTGCGGACCGGTTTTTCATGATATTCAATATAAAGATAAAAATAATGCAATAAAATCATTTCTTGAAGAATTTGAAGCATATTGTGTAGATAATCACATTATTGCTGAATATGTGAAGTTTGATCCATGGAATGATATTACGTCATATTTGGATTCCTATTATGTGCTTGAAGAGCACGGAAAATTATATTGCAATAATTTGCAGATTGATTATTTTAATGATGAATATGCAAGTAAAACACGCAATCATATCAGAAAGGCAATAAAAAGTGGGTTGACTTATACTTATGATACAGTTGGAAATGAAATAGACCATTTGCTATATTGTTATAATTATACGAAAGAAAAAAATAATATTAGTGATTACTATGAAATAGACCGTAAATTAATCGAAAATTATTTTTTGACATATCCAAACGGAACATTAATTACAACCATTAAGTTAGGTGAAGTTGTTATTGGATCGGCATTAACCGTATGGGAAGATGATATTGCACATCATATATATGCAGGATATGATCCGAACTATAATGAATATCAGGCATCCAGTTATATCATTTTTTTGGCGGAAAATTTTGTCAAAGAAAGAGGGTGCATTTTATTTGATCAGGGTGGGGCAACGCCGGGCAGCAGTTTGGAAGTATTTAAAGAAGAGTTTGTTAAAAAATCCAGACCGTATATATATAAATTAGGAAAAAAAATATACGACAAAGATATCTATGATATATTAGTACATAAGACGGGAACGGAGGGCGTTAGCTATTTTCCTGCTTATAGGAAGAAGTGATGGAAAGAAATGAACTGGAATACACCTATCTGTAAAGTGAATGACAACGAAAATAATATATATATAAAACGAGAGGATTTGATTCCGTATTCCTTTGGAGGAAATAAAGCGAGAAAGGCATTTCTGTTTTTTGAGGAGATTGATACAATTGGTGCAGATTATGTTGTAACTTATGGAAGTGCGTGCTCGAATCATTGCAGAGTAGTTGCAAACATGGCTTGTGAAAGAAACATGCCCTGCATAATTGTATCTCCATCTCTGTCGCATGGGGAAAATTCATACAATGCACAAATGATGGAAATGTTTCGGGCTAAAATTGTAACATGTACGGTTGACGAGGTTCATCAAACAATTGAAGATATATTAGCACAATTAAAACATCAGGGATATTCCCCATATTTTATAGCAGGTGGCGGTCATGGAAATATTGGCACACAGGCATATGTTGATTGTTATGAGGAAATATGTGAATATGAGAAAAATACAAAGGTAAAGTTCGATTATATTTTTCATGCTTCGGGCACAGGAACGACGCAGGCAGGATTGGTTTGCGGACAATTAATAAATGGAGATAATAGAAATATTGTAGGAATTAGCATTGCAAGAGAAGAACAGTATGGACGAAATATTGTAGTCGAGAGTATTAGGGAATATTTAGGTAAAATAAATAGAAACTTTTCCGAGCAGGAAATTCAGAAACGGGTAATTTTTGATTCTTCTTTTATCAGTGGGGGGTATGGTGTCAGTGAAGAACAAGTAAAGGTTATCATTGACAATATGTTGTGTTCGAGGGGTATTCCTTTGGATTATACTTATACCGGTAAGGCGTATTATGGAATGAAAGGATATATTAAGAAAAACCATATACGTAAAAAAAATATTTTATTTATACACACGGGTGGAACTCCGTTGTTTTTTGATTATTTAAATGAGAGACAGGCTTAAATGCTGGTAAAGGGATGGGAGAGTATGAAATTAAAGTATAGTATAAATCGAAATATACCAAAGCTTGCATGGTGCGCAGAAATACGTAAAGGGCAGGATGTTGTGGAAGTAGAGTGCGGAGTTAATATAGAATACAATGATGCGTGGTTTGTAGAAGGCGCATGGTGCGATGATTTTAGTAAGGGTAATTTCTCCAATGATATATTTTTCTTAGGGACAGGAGCAATTTTACAGAAGGATAGGATTTGTTTTGCAACTCCCAGTCATACATTGGAAAGATTGTATATCATAAAAGATAATGAGAAACTGCTGCTTTCTAATTCTCTGTCTTTTGCATTAGAACGTATGCAGACAAGCTTGGATTATGGCTATTTAGAGTATGAAAAGGCATTTCATTCAATTTTAAATGGACTTGATGTATATCAGAAAAAAATTCCTTTAGCTGATAAGGGAAAAGTACTTTGGGCTTTGTATTATTGTAACATAGAAGTGGATTCCGAATTAAACATGAAATTGTTGCATAAGAGAGCGACTCCGAGATTTACTTCTTTTGCAGAGTATTACCAATCTTTATTAAATGATTTACAGAAATTGAAAGAAAATATACAGGCAAAAGAAAGGCGGATAAACTACGGAATTGTTACAACAATATCAAGCGGCTATGATTCAGCGGCATGCGCGGTAGTGGCTAAGAAAATGGGATGTGATATTGCGGTTACATTTAATGAGCCGGAGAAATATGCGAATGACGATGGAAGTGATATAGCTAAGAAATTGGGGTATTCTGTTATTGTTAAGAAAAATGCAGAGGCATATAAAAGATCGAATAAACTAGTTGAAGCGGAATATATAGCTGGAGGAGAACTGGGAACGGGAATAGTATTTTCAGCTTTTGATAAAGAATTCAAAAACAATTTGGTATTGATTGGTGAAGGTGGAGATCATATCTGGAATAAAAATGCCGGAGATGTTAATGATGTAGTCCGTTTTAGTGATGAGTTGTATTCGGGAAGTACATTGATTGAGCCGCGATTAAGATTGGGGTATATTTATTTACCGCTTCCGATGTATTGTGCAACCAGTTGGTCATCTATTCATGAAATTAGTAATAGTAGCGAAATGGCAAGATGGAGTTTGCAAAATAATTATGACAGACCAATTCCCAGAAGAATTGTAGAAGAAGCCGGCATTGAAAGAAAAGAATTTGGAGTAAAGAAGAATGGAGCAGGATTTAATTATAGATACGATACGATGAAACGATTAGAAAAAAGAATGTCTGAAAATTCTTTTGAAAGCTTTACAACTTTTTATAGACAAAATAGTAGTTTTTCAATCAGGAGAATGAAAAAAACTATAAAATATTTGTTAAATACTGTTCCCAATTATTTAAATTTTGTATTAAGAAAGTGTGGTTTGAAAATAGGGAGTAAAATACAGTATAAAAAATATGAAGAGAACCCAATGGCTCCGGCATATTTGTATTTGTGGAGTATTGAAGAAATAAAAAAACGATATCGTATTTGAGAAAAGGAATAAAAATGAATATTTTAATATTAAGTGTGGGAACGAGAAATAAAATTGTTCAGTATTTTAAAAAAGTATTGGGTAAAAAAGGTATAGTAGTTGCAACAGATTGCAGTTCAATTGCTCCGGCGTTATATGAGGCAGATAAACATTATATTGTACCAAGAATTACAGCGGATAACTATTTGGAAGTTATTTTGGATATATGTAAAAAGGAACAGGTTAATGGTGTCTTATCATTAATTGATCCGGAATTATCACTATTAGCTAAAAATCTAGATAGTTTTGCTGAGTTGGGTGTAAAAGTAATAGGGTCATCCTTTGATGTGTGTGAAAGATCGCTTGATAAATGGGAAATGTATCAATGGCTGACGAGACATGGCTATAATTGCGCAAAAACGTACTGTAATATTAAACAATTTAGTGAAGCTGTTGAAAGAGAGGAGATTAATTTCCCGGTTTTTGTAAAACCACGTTTAGGGAGCGCGTCAATTTGTATAAATAAGGTATATAATCAAGAAGAATTAGAAGTTCTAATGAAATATCAGGACAATCTTATAATACAGGAATTTCTTGATGGACAGGAAATAGGGGTTGACTGTTATATTGATTTATTGAGTCATGAACTGGTCTCATTATTTGCAAAAAAGAAGCTGGTAATGAGAGCGGGAGAAACAGATAAAGCAGTTTCCTATAAGGATGAAGAACTATTTGAACTTGTTGAAAAGTTTGTTATAGAAGCAGGCTATCTCGGACAAATTGATATTGATATTTTCATGGTGGGTAAGTGTTATTTTATTTCAGAAGTAAATCCACGTTTTGGTGGAGGATATCCGCATGCATATGAGTGTGGTGTAGATCATATGCGCTTAATTCTAAACAATCTTGAAGGAAAAGAAAATAGTAAGCAAATTGGTGTTTATGAAGATGGTATATATATGATGAAGTACAATGAAATAAAAATAATATAGAAAATTATATATTAGTTGTTTCATATTAACATATTAGGATCAGATGTATTATATGTTCTATTTACAATAGCAGAAAGAGGGATTGCGATGAGTTATTTTGTTCATGAATCAAGTATAATTGATGATAATGTGTTAATTGGGGAAGGAACTAAAATATGGTATTTTTGTCATATTCAGTCGGGTGCTAGAATCGGAGAGAACTGTTCCTTTGGACAAAATGTGAATGTATCGAATAATGTAAGAATTGGAAATGGTGTTAAGGTTCAAAATAATGTGTCCATTTATGAAGGTGTAGAGATAGAGGATGATGTCTTTTGTGGTCCGTCAATGGTTTTTACAAATGATCTTACACCGCGTGCAAAATATCCGAAGGGACATGCAAATTATAAAAGGACAATTATTCACAAGGGAGCAACGATTGGAGCGAATGCTACAGTTGTATGTGGGCATGAACTAGGTGAATGGTGCATGGTGGCTGCCGGTGCGGTTGTTGCAGAGGATGTGAAACCATATTCTTTGGTAGCTGGTGTTCCTGCAAAGCAGATTGGATGGGTATGTGAATGCGGGCAACGATTACATGAAAATTTAGAATGTTCGTGTGGCCGAGAATACAAACATACATTCGAAAACGGGGGGGGGGGTATTACTCTGGCATAACATATGTAATGCTGCTTTCTGCGAGGAGGTGGCGTGATGCAATATAATGTTAGTAATATATCAGATGAGTACAACTTTATTATTACTGGCGCATCATATGCCGGTGCCCCGAGAAATAATACTATGATGTATATTTCAAAAAAAGTAGAACATCTTGTAAAGGAACTTTATAATGTAAACGAGTGTCTGGTTTTTCTTGAAAATGGAATAGGAGTACCGGATGCATTGAGAGATAAAAATTGTTTTTTGTTTTCTGATAATCCACAGCTTGCATATGCACGGTTAGCAACACAGTTTGAAAAAGAAAAAAGAATGCAGGAGATGCAATGGGGATACACATTGACCGAAGGTAGCTATTATGTTGGAAAGAATGTGTCTATTGGAAAAAATGTGTATATTGAGCCCGGGGTTGTAATCGGACATAATGTTGTGATTGGAGATAATGCGGTAATCCTTTCAGGCGCAGTCATAAAAAACGCTGAGATAGGTAATGAATTTGTATGTAATGAAAATGCGGTTATAGGTTCTTATTGCTTTACTATGGCAGAGGATGAAAATGGAAATAAATACAGAATTCCGGCACTTGGCAGAGTTATAATTGGGAATTATGTTGAAGTTGGAGTGTGTGATAATATAGCAGCAGGAGCGTGTGGAGATACAATAATAGAGGATTATGTGAAGCTTGATGCCTTGGTTCATATAGGACATGAGGCACATTTAAAAAGAAATACTGAAATAACGGCAGGAGGAATAGTTGGGGGATTTGTCAAGATGGATGAGCATTCATATTTGGGGATAAATTCATGCATAAGAAACAGAATTAACCTGGGAAAGAATTGTGTTGTTGGAATGGGTTCAACTGTTACAAAGAGGGTTGAGAACAATACCACTGTTGTTGGAAATCCTGCCCATCCTTTGATAAAATGATTATCTAGATATAAAATAAATTGGAGATGACGAAATATGCAATTTCGAGATTTACAAAAGCAATACCAAATATTAAAACAGGATATTGATTCAAAAGTTATGGATGTCATGACATCTGCACATTTCATTTCCGGTCCGGAAGTTTCAGAACTGGAAAGAGAACTTGCGGAGTATGTAGGTGTGAAGCATTGCATTACATGTGCAAATGGTACGGATGCCATTACATTGGCGATGAAAGCGTGGGGCTTGGGTACAGGTGATGCGGTTTTTGTTCCGGATTTTACGTTTTTCTCCAGTGGGGAATGTCCGGCTGATGAAGGCGCAGCCTGTGTGTTTGTGGATGTCGATAGACACACATATAACATGAATCCGATTAAACTGGAAGAAGCTATTGAGAAGGTAATTATAGAAGGGAAATATGTACCTAAGGCAGTTGTAGCAGTTGATCTTTTTGGGCAACCGGCTGATTATGATGCAATTAGAAGCATATGTGATAAATATAATCTGTTATTGTTAGAAGATGGCGCGCAAGGTTTTGGGGGAACTATAAATGGAAAACGGGCATGCTCCTTTGGAGATATTGCTACGACCAGTTTTTTCCCTGCGAAACCATTGGGCTGTTATGGAGATGGAGGGGCAGTATTTACAGATAATGATGAGTGGGCGGCACTTATCAGGAGTTATGCGGTACATGGCAAGTCAGGAGAAGACAAATATAATAATATAAGAATAGGGCTTAACAGTCGTTTAGATACGATGCAGGCAGCGATTTTACAGGTAAAGCTAAAAGCCTTTCGGGATTATGAGCTTGAAGCGGTCAATAAGGCGGCGGTTTGGTACAGAGAGGCTTTTCGGGAAGCCGGACTGGATGAGAAGCTGGTGTTACCATATGTAAAAGATGGTTATGTAAGCAGTTGGGCGCAATATACGATTCAGTTGTCGGATGATGTGAATCGAGATGTGTTACAGACTTCTTTGAAGGAGAAGGATATTCCTACAATGGTATATTATATGAGACCAATGCATTTACAGGGCGCATTTGCAGGAACGGACAGTGAGAGTGCAGATTGCCCGGTTGCAGAGGAGCTTTGTAAAAGAGTGCTTAGTCTGCCTATGCATCCATATATGACGGAAGAACAGGTAGGATTAATTGTTTCAGAGCTTCGAGAGTTCATTTTGTAATATGTGTTAAATAAAATCATAAGGAGAAGGATCAGTATGAAGTATGCATTAATTGGCTGTGGACGTATTGCCACAAATCATGTAAAAGCAGTTTTGAACAATGGATTGGAGTTTGTAGCTGCTTGTGATATCGAACCGGAAAACATAGAAGCTTTGTTAGAGAAGCATGATTTGCAGGCTGATACGAGTATAGCCAGATATACGGATTACAAAAAAATGATTGATGAACATCCGGAATTGGAGCTTGTAGCGATTGCTACATCGAGTGGTGCGCATGCCAAGATTGCACTTTATTGTATAGATCATGGGATCAATGTTATCATCGAAAAACCGATTGCGATGAGTATGACAGATGCGGAGGAGATTATTCGTCGGGCAGATGAAAAGGGCGTTAAGGTTTCGGCGTGCCATCAGAATCGGTTTAATGTGGCGGTTCAGCAGATGAGAAATGCACTTGAAAAGGGGCGTTTTGGCAAATTGTCGCATGGTTCGATTCATGTACGCTGGAATCGGGGGCAGCAGTATTATGAGCAGGCAGGCTGGAGAGGAACCTGGGCGGAAGATGGCGGATGTCTTATGAATCAGTGTATTCACGGGATTGATTTACTACGTTGGATGATGGGGGATGAAGTAGTTTCCGTATATGGTGTAACGCGCCAGAGGCAGCATGATTATCTTGAGACAGAGGATGTGGGTATGGCGGTTGTGACATTTGCGAATGGTGCAGTTGCAACTATCGAGGGTACGACGAATGTGTATCCGCAAAATCTCGAGGAAACCTTGTATTTGTTTGGAGAGACCGGAACCGTTAAGCTTGGTGGGAAATCGACCAACAATATTGATGTATGGGATTTTGCCGATGAAACGGATGCAGATAAGACGAATAAAGGTCTTGAGGAGGCTACGAGCAATGTGTATGGAAATGGTCATACTTCACTGTACGCGGATGTGATAGATGCGATTGTAAATGATCGGAAGCCATATGTAGACGCAGTTGCCGGACGTAATGCTTTGGAGATGATTCTTGCGATTTACAAATCCATGAAGACAGGCGAAGTAGTTTATCTTCCTTTGAAGGATTTTGCAAGTAAGGATATGGTTGGAACATTTTATAGGTAAAGATTATGAATGTGAAAGAATAGATACAGAAAGGATAAAGGTATGGTATTTAATAACATTTATTCCGGTTTGATAGCCGGGAAAGAAAAGCTTGCGTTAGTTGGTCTTGGATATGTGGGAATGCCGATTGCGGTAGAGTTCGCAAAGCATGTGCATGTTATAGGCTATGATATCAATGAAAAAAGAATCAACGAATATAAAAACGGAATTGACGCCACAAACGAGATTGGAAAAGCAATCAGTAAGACAACGGTTGATTTTACGGCAGACGCAACGAGACTTTCCGAGGCGAGGTTCATCATTGTGGCGGTTCCGACACCGGTCAAGGATGATAATAGTCCGGATCTTGGACCTGTCAAAGGGGCGTCAAGAACAGTTGGGCAGAATCTGACGCCGGGAACGATTGTTGTGTTTGAATCTACAGTCTATCCGGGGGTGACAGAGGATATCTGCATACCGATTATAGAAAAGGAATCTGGGCTTAAGTGTGGTGTAGACTGGAAAATCGGTTATTCTCCGGAACGCATCAATCCGGGAGATAGGGTGCATACGCTTACGTCCATTCGAAAGATTGTATCTGGTATGGATGAGGAGTCGGCAAACGAGATAAAAAAGGTATATGATATTGTGATTAAAGCAGGAACATTTCCGGTATCTACGATTAAGACAGCGGAGGCAGTTAAGGTCGTAGAAAACAGTCAGAGAGATATCAACATAGCATTTGTAAATGAGGTTGCTATCATCTGTGATAAGATGGGTATTGACACGGATGAGGTCATCGCCGGTATGAATACAAAGTGGAATGCGTTAGGCTTTCGACCGGGACTTGTAGGTGGACATTGCATAGGCGTGGATCCATACTATCTCACAAATGCTGCCGAGAAATTAGGATATCATAGCCAGATTATACTGAACGGACGAAAGGTCAATGACAGTATGGGAGCTTATGTGGCAGATGCTGCAATTAAGCAGATGATTGAAGCCGGTATGGCACCGAAAAAGGCGAAGGTTGTAGTTCTTGGAATTACATTCAAGGAGAATTGCCCGGACACCAGAAACAGTAAGGTTGTAGATATCATCAATCATTTGAGAGAGTTTGAAATTGAGCCGATCGTGACAGATTCATGGGCGGATGCTGAAGTGGCAAAGCAGGAATATGGTGTTGAATTAGTACCATTTAATGAGATTCCGAAAGCGGATTGTATCATCGTTGCAGTCGGGCATAATGAGTTCCGCTCCATGTCTATGATTCAGTTAAAGGAACTGTTTAAGAACGAGCTGCCGGATGGCGAAAAGGTACTTATAGATGTTAAGAGCTTATACCGGAGGGACGAGCTTGAGGCTTCTGGAATGCGGTATTGGAGACTTTAGGATTTGTCTGTGAGATGTTGGAAATGATGTGGAGTTGACAAAGAGTATGCAATTGATGGCCGTTTTTTTAATAATTGCTTTTTTCTTCATAATTGTATGGTTAATGGGAACTGCTTTTTTGAAGGTGGTAAAAACCGATACGGAAGATGCATTTTTTGTGGGCTTTTTTGTTTATTTTTCTTTATTTGAAATAGTAGCCTTTCCATTGATTATGACATTGAAACCGCTTTCTGTTCTTGTTTATGTATGGGTCGCAATTATTATAATTGTCTGTATAAGCTCTGTTTTGATTATTGGAAAGAAAACATTTTTAGATAAAGTAGGGAATTTTGATAAAAGCTTTTCTGTTTTTTATATGCTTATGCTAGTGCTTCTCTTGGCGCAAACCTGCTATATGCTTTTACATTCGCAGAATGGGTGGGATGCAGCTTCTTATATACCGAATGTTGTTCAGGCAGTGGATACGGATACCATGTATGTATATATGGAAGGGACAAAGTGCCCGAATATTTATGTTCGATATGCGATATCCAGCTTTTATATGCATGATGCGGTGTGGGCGAGGCTTTTTGGAATTCATGCTGCGGTTATATGCAGGTGGTTTAATACGATTATTTGCAGTATCTTTTCCGCTTTTGTAGTGTATAAAATAGGGATGCAGGTATTCCGTAAAAAGGAATTGGCGTACAATATGGTCTGTGTTTGGATTATAGCCAATCTTGGAGTAAGTACCATTTATTTTGCAAATACGTTTCTTATGACGAGAGCATACGAGGGAAAGGCATTTTGTGGAAATGTTATTATTCCGGCAGTCATTTATGTATTTTTAAAGATATATAAAGAACCTGATAAGAAAGCAAATTGGATGGAATTGTTTTGGGTTAATATGGCAAGTGTTGCGTTATCTTCTTCTTCGTTGGCAGTTGTACCGGTGTTAAATGGATGCTTGTTTGTCGGACATTTAATCATAGGAAAGCGGGCAAAGGATATAGGGAAGATGGTGCTGTGTATATTGCCGAGCGTACTTTATTTTGCAATTTATGC
>CAZLZH010000041.1:19567-21495 GCA_964563955.1 uncultured Bacteroides sp.
GTAACGGATGGTGAAATCATGAGAAATGTAACAAATTGGATAAATATACTGGAAGAATATTTTGGAGATACAATTTATCCGATTGTATTATGTCTGTTTGTCTTTTTTTTAATATTAAAACGCAAGCAGGATGTTGCAAAAAAAATTGTCGTTGCAGGCATTACATTTATGCTTGCCTATCCTTTTATCTATAAAGTATGTAGTAAGGTAAGCTTAGATAGTGTAGTATACAGATTATTATGGGTTTTCCCGCTTTCCATCATTGTAGCGATCCTTGTGACGGCAATCATTGAAAAGAGCGCAAAGAAAAAAATTACCGGTATCCTACTATGTATTGTTGTGGCACTGCTGTTTGGCAATGTAGGGTTGAAAGCAGATGCCTGGAATAAAATAGATAATATATATATGCTGGATGATGATGTGGTGATGATAGGGGATGTCCTGGAGGAAGATAGTGAGGAAGAAAGCATTAAAGTGGTAGGGGAATTGGATTTTATGCGTCAGATTCGACAATATTCGTCTCGCGTGTCTTGGGCATATAAAAAACGGAGATATATGATGAATGCGGATGCCTCCCATACGGAAAATGCTCCATATAGAATTGCAGGAGCTATTCAGAACCATTATTATCCGGAGGGGATGGACATCGTGAGTGATTTAAAGGAATTAGAGGTTGATTATATCATTATTTATAAGGATAACCCATTCGCAGATCACTTATCGGGTGATGTTTATGACATTATCGAGGAAACCGGGAAGTATAAGGTGTTGAAATTGGAATTAGATTATGAGTAGGAAATAGCTATATATTACAGAGAATATAATAAGGTGTATGAATCTTGTCGATGCAGTGTAGTGGCTCAGGTGTGCTAAGAGTAGTAATGCGAATAAAGGAATATATAATGTCTATAATACATAATTATAAACGAAAAGATTGGTTGGGCTATTATGTATCGCAAATTTGTAAAATACATGTTATAATATGCCACAGTAGATAAGTTGAACGGAGGAGAAATGGCGCGGGATTTAGAGTATTATAATAGATTTCCGGGATTGTTAAAAAACGCATTGATAAAAGGAAAAGTAATTTTTCCGGATACTTTGATTTGTGAGTATAGTGATATGGAAGTATATAGAGCCGTTAGCTATACAAAAGAAAAAACGAGGATTGATAAAAGTGATTTTGCTTCCAAAATGGAGTTAAAACTTAATAATCCCATGGTAGTTGCGTTTGAAGATGAGGTGACAAGTTATAGTTGTTCTTGCTTTTTGAATATGGAACAAATGCGTATTCATGCAAAATTTCCAAGAAGAAACAAGGCGATTGCAAAAGGAATTATAAAAAAAGAATATGGTCCGATAGATAAAAATAATGACACATCACATGTTGATTCGTATTTGTTTGAAGACGTTGACCCATCAGATGGATTTGAGGTGATAGAAAAATGGGAAAAGAATGGATTAGTTTAAAAGAAACGGGACAATTATATTTAGAAAAGGTATTGGTGACTTTTGATTTGCCAATATTGTTTGTTTGTTGTGATTTTGAAAATAGAAGGTATCTGTGCCTGAATGTTGATGATGAAAATATGAAATATGTGATAGCAGAGATTACTTCTCAACAATTGATGGAAATGTTAACAAATGTTACTCCGATGGAGGCTGTTTTCAGAAAAAGTGCAGATGGGAAAATACTTATAGCAGAATACGATGTAGAAAACAAATCAATTTGTTCGAAAGTGATGGCTGCGGATGAGATATCAGGCGAACTTCTGCCACAATGTGGGGCGATGTTTGAGTTGTCTAACAGGGAAATAAATGATTATGTTGATTTTCTGAGAAAACAGATAATAAAAATAGATATTGAAAGCTTTTATGGAGAGAAAAAAGTAAGGATTAATAATTGTTCAAATAAAATGTATTTTGAA
>CAZLZH010000042.1:0-9041 GCA_964563955.1 uncultured Bacteroides sp.
ACTTGATAATGTAGATTTGGAGATTTACGAGGGTGATTTTACTGTAGTTATGGGTTCATCAGGTTCCGGTAAGTCTACACTTTTATATAGCCTTTCCGGAATGGATGTGCCAACCTCGGGAAAGGTGTTCTATGGAGAGGTAGAGCTTACTGCACTGAAAGAAAAAAAGATGGCGGATTTTCGTTCAAAGGAATTTGGTTTCGTGTTTCAGCAGGTGCATCTGGTAAGTAATCTTTCTCTCATGGAGAATATATTGGTTCCGGGATATCTGGATAAAAACAAATCCTCTGAGCAGGTTAAGGAGAGGGCGGTAGAACTGATGCAGCAGATGAACATAAGCGATGCAAAGGACAGACTGCCGTCGCAGGTGTCAGGCGGGGAAGCGCAGAGAGCTGCCATCGCAAGAGCCGTTATAAATGAGCCGGGTCTCCTGTTTGCCGACGAACCAACCGGTGCGCTGAACCGTAAGAATACGGAGGATGTGTTAAAGCTCATGTCGGAAATAAATAAAAAGGGTCAGAGCATCCTTATGGTTACACATGATGTCAGGGCTGCCCTTCGGGGAAACAGACTTCTTTATCTTGAAGATGGCAAGGTGTGCGGTGAGATGGAGCTTCCGCCTTTTGCGGAAAAGGATATAAAGAATCGTGAGCTTCAGGTTCATTCGTGGCTCTCATCCATGCATTGGTAAGAAGGGCGGTGTCATTATGAGAGAAATCGTAACGGTTATAAAGGGTAACTTTAGAAAAAATAGGGGTTCATATATAAGCATTGCATTACTAATGCTTGTCGTTTCTCTGGTTATTACAGTGGTTTTTAGTATCATAATCAATACGAATGAAAGAGACACTGAAGCGATGAAGGAGGTAGGCTTAGGTCATATTTTGGCTGCTGTAGATTATCAGAATGATATGCAGGATTATAATGATTACGAAAAATTTTGCCTACAGCTTGCAGAAAATATTGATGCACAGGATTATGTGGAAAAGCTGGACTTGATTCGGTGCCAGTTCTTGCAAATAGTCGACGTAAATGGTTCAGAGGGCAACAGCACAACCTTTACTTTTTCCTATGAAACTTGTGGACTGCATTATAAGATATATGATGAAAATGACAAGGAGCTGAAAAATTTCACTCTGAATCAGGGGGAAATCATTGTTCCTGTCAGCTTTAAAACTTTATATAATACCAAAATCGGAGATATTGTTTGTCTGGGAAAAGAGGGAGAAGAAGATTTATACTATAAAATAGCCGCATATATGGAGGATCCATACATGGGTTCTTCGATTATGGGTATAAAGACCCTGCTTATATCCGATGGAGATTTTAACAGCATATTTGGAAAATATAATGGCAGTGGACTCATTCTAAGTATATTTAAGGATGAGACAAGTAAAATGCCTGATGTAGAGTTTGAGGAAAAGCTTAATCAGAAAACCCGGTATTCAAGCTACTCATGGATTACCATTTCAAGAACACAGGCATATAGCTATATGACGATGCTTACGAATATATTTTCAGGAATCCTTGTCTTATTTGTGGTTATGCTTGTGGTAGCAACTCTTATCGTACTTAGTCACAATATAAATAGCAGTATTGAGCAGGATTATGTGAATCTTGGAATCCTTAAGGCTGTAGGCATGACAAATATGAAGATAAAGCTTTCCATTATGTATGGATATATGATAGTAGGGCTTATTGGCACCATTGCAGGTATTCTGCTATCTATACCGATTATCGCTTTGGTAAACAGTATGATAAGACCTTCGGTAGGGCTTTATGTGGAGAGTACACCGGTCTTATTGGAAAGTATACTTATCCTTGTGGCTATATTTGCTGTAATTGGACTGTTTGTAGTGCTTAAGCTTAGAAAAATATCCGGGATCAGTCCGGTATCGGCAATCAATGGCGGCAGAAGGGATGTACATTTCTCAAGTCTGTTTAAGCTTCCGATATCTAAGAGGGCACTTAATACATCGCTTGCCTACAGACATCTTACCTCCGGTAAGAAGCAGTATATCGGTGCGGTGCTGATTACAATTATACTTACATTTTTTATTGTCGTAATAACAGATATGTGTATTTACTTTAGTGATGAGGATAAGGTAAATGAAATGTTTTCTCCGGTGGAATATGAGATGCAGTCTTATGCCACAACAGATGATGACTGGGAAGAAAAGATGGCAGATGCAGAAAGCATTATAGAAAAATATACAGATTATACAAAATATATATATGGTTCACAATATGTGCTTTTTAACGATACCCAGATTTGGTGTGGTATTATGAGTGAACCGGATTTGATAAAAAATGTATATGGCGGAAGAACCTGTACTTATGACAATGAGATATTGATTACGGAGTATATGACTGAAAATTATGGAATAGAGATAGGGGATAAGGTTTCTATAGGACTGGATGGCAATTCTGCCGACTATATTGTTACAGGTTATTATCAATGTGCCAATGATAAGGGAAAAAATATAACTATGTCGCTTGAGGGATATTACAAAATAGCAGGTAAACCTAAGGAGGGAAGCAGAAGCAATTATTGCTATGACCTTGAAAAGGATGAATTCTGTGATAGGATATACGAGGAAATAACTGCAAAATATGCGGAAGATGAGGTTTGGTTTGATGTACCTGATGATTGGAATGGCAGTGATCCTGTCATAGCAGCACTTTATGGTATCACGATTCTGATCTATATACTTTCCGGTGTGTTTGTTGCTATCACAGTTGTGCTTGTGTGTACAAAAATGTTTGCAAAGGAAAAGCAGGACTATGGTATATATAAAGCACTTGGTTTCACATCTGCCAAGCTTAGAAGACAGTTTGCAGCAAGGTTTGTTATCTGTGCATTTATAGGATCGGTCATAGGAATTATCTGTACGTTGCTTTTTTCGGATGCCATGGTTCGTGTGATACTGGAAATGTTTGGTATGTACAATTTCTCATCCAGCTTGAGCATGGCGGCTGCAATCGTGCCTGTCGTGTTTATGTCCGTGATTTACTACCTGTTTTCCTATGTAGTATCAAGAAGAATGAAGAGGGTGACACCGAGAATACTCATTAACGAATAGGCGTGTATCATCTATTCAAAATAACCGACATATTTTACATCATATTTTCCGCTCGGAAAGAGATAATGGTAGAGGTCGATGAAATAGTCATCGGTCATGCTGGCGATAAAGTCCACAACGATTTCATCCGGGCTGCCGCTTACATAGGCTTCTATAAAGTCCTTTGTATTAAAATATTTTGTTGCAAGGTTGGCGGTCCGGAGATAATTGATGTGGTGCTTGTAAAGAATAGAGCTTTTATTCATGCTTTTTGCCTGTTTCAGAAGCTCTTCATACAGTGCAGAAAACATAGGTTTAATATTGTCGTTATACATAGAATCAAGCTGTGGGTTACCGTATATTTGTGCATAGTTTTCTGCTTTGGCGCACGAGAAGGCTTCATAGGTCTCCTCGTCCATACTGATATATGGCTTTCCATAACTGTGCTCGATGATGCTGACGGTCATATTGTTAATGATTTCAGCATTGGTAGTTCCGATATTTCCGGAAGAAAAAGGATGATTGGAGGAGACAAGACCGATTTTTAAAGCGTCCTGTCTGTCTTTCCCGATATATGCAATAATATCGCTGATACGCATAATACATCCCTCTAAGGTTGAGGGAATTTGTTTTTTGTTGGCAGAGCTGTCTGTGTAACAGCTCTCAACATTTTTATCAAAATCCTGAAAGCTTTGAAGTTTTTTAGGGGTGTACTCCTGTTGCTCCATCTCTCCGTTATGGCATAAAATTCCATCTAAAACCTGTAAGCTTACATTTCTGCAAATCAGTCGGTCTAATACACGTACACTATGTACATTGTGATTAAAGAAACGCCCGGTATTTGCATGATATAGGTCGTTTAAAAAACGTTCTCCCGCGTGGCCGAATGGCGTATGACCGATGTCATGACCGAGGGAGATGGCTTCAATCAAATCCAGATTGAGATTTAAGCTCATTCCAATCGTGCGTGCAATTCTTGAGACAAACTGCACATGGAGCGCTCTGCGGGATATATCATCATTTTTGTAGCAGGAGAGAACCTGTGTCTTGTCTGAGTAGCGGTTGTAATAATTGTTGTGCATGATTTTCTCGACATCCATTACAAAGGCAGGACGCCAGAGCTTTGGATAATCGTGTCCGTCATATCTTCGGATGATGTCGCTGTCCTTGCAGGCATAGGGATTGACTGCATGACATGCACAATCTTCTTTTATTCTATTTATAAGTTCCTTCGATAATGAATTGTAATGCCCGCTCATTGCTACCTCCAAAAGCTTTTTTAATTGATTGTAGTATAGCAGATGAAAAAAATTGTAGCAACAAAAACTGCGCTATATGGTTTCCATGTTTTTATGTAAATGTTTTTTTGCAGGATTTGCATAAAAAGGGTTATCATTAAAAAAATATATGCCGATAACATAAATAGCAAAAAGTATCTCAAAAGGATTTGAGTAAAACACTTCATGGAGGAAGTAATATCTGAAAGGTATGGAGATTCTGTACCTGTTTTTCTGTTATATCTTTTTCATTTGTTGTGTGCTCATTTCCAAAGAAAAAACGGAATAGTTTTGTATGGATTACAGGAGGATATTGTTGTGCGCATGGACTGTCAACAGTCAGGCTATGCGAAAGAAGGAGAGAGGTCTATGAAGATTGAGGAAGCACGTCAAACCTATAATGTGCAGATAAAAACGTTTTATACGAAGCAGCGGGAACTGCATAAGCAAAGACAGGAGCTGGACGAAAAGATTAAGACAACAGAAAATGGTTCCGTTATTTATAAAAATGAAGCTGCAAGCTTAGAGCTTCAATATAATGCCGTTTCTGAAAAAAGACAGGAATATCAGGATTATATGGACAAGCTTATGGAGCAGTGGAGCAATGAGTTTAACAAGGTAGCCGCAAAGCAGCAGGCAGAAGCCAGCGAGGAAGCTGGGAAGGACTTGCAGAAAATCATGATTGTGGCGAGACGGATCATGCATGGAGACAAGGTTCCGGCAAAGGATGAAAAGAAGCTTATGGAATTTGACTACAAGCTTTATACTATGGCAAAGAATGCCGGAGCTATGGCAAGGCTAAGAAAGCAGAAGAAGTATAAGTCGCTGTGGGAGGACGAACCAAAGAAGGAACAGCTTGATGCAAAGGAAGCAGCAGACAATACAGAAGCATTTGCGGACGGCCCGGAGGTTATGGATGTAGAAGAAGTCATGGATGCGGCAGGAGCCGGGACGGAAGATATCGAAATCGATTTTGAGTAGATAATCAGGCATTTGCAAATGTCTAGTATGAAGTACAAAGAAGGGAGATCATAGTATGTCGAATTTATATGGTATATCTGCTTATCAGCAGACAAATGGTGCATGGAACAAAAAGACGAATGAAACAAAAAATGACAGACAGACAGATGCAGCAAAAGGCGATAAAGTATCAAAGGATTCTTCTGAGATAAAAACAAATGCATGGAAGCCGATTGATACAGCCAGCTCTTTGGTACCAACCGTGAAAAACGGCTATGGAACTGTAATCGGTGATGTGGAACTGTCAGATGGTGCAAAGGATTATTACAGTCAATTAAAAGCAAAGTTTCACAACATGGATTTTATACTTGTCAGCAAGGATATGAAATCACAGGTTGCGGCAAATGCGGCTGCTTACGGAAATGCCAGCAAGCAGGTTGTCTTAATTGATGAAGAGAAGCTTGAAAGAATGGCAACCGATGAATCCTTCCGAAAAAAGTATGAGGGAATCATTGCCATGTCCCAGCTTAAACTTCAGGAGGCAAAAAACAGTCTCACGAGTAGCGGCGCGAGTGTGAAGAATTTCGGTATGTCGGTTGGCTCAAATGGACAGACATCCTTCTTTGCAACTTTGGAATTATCGAATAACAATGCAAAGGTGCTTGAGAAAAAACAGGCAGAAAAGAAGGCTGCGAAGGCGAAAGCAAAAAAGCAGGCAGAGAAGAAAGCAAAAGAGGAACAGCTTGAAAAGATAAAGGAAGAAAAGAAAACGGCTGAAAAGACTGCAAAGGATGCGCCGGAGGAGATAGAAGACGATAAGGAGTATGTAGAAATAAAGGCAGACTCCATGGATGAACTTATCAGTAAGGTCCGCCAATATGCATACGATTATTCATTGGGGACAGTACTGACAGACAGCGAAAAGCAGGTAGGTCAGAGATTTGATTCCAGATGGTAATGAAGGTATAAACTGTATCGATCACGGTTTGTAAGAATATGAAAGGGGACATAGGTATGGCAGTTACATTTAATGTAAATTCTAATCATATAAATGATACGATGATGCAGACAAATAAGCAGACTGTGACCGGAGGTAAAAAAACGATTCGTGCAAACGGAAATATGTTGGGAACAGATGTGGACAGCCAGATTGCATTCCGAAAAAACAGGGCAAAAAAGCAGGCGTTTAAGATGATTAAGGATGCATGGGACAGGGATAAGGAGTCGGAGGAAAAGCTTTCCAATAAGATATTAAAGCTTGAAAGTAATCAGAAAAATATCTATAATTTAAAAGAAAAAATAACAGATATCGGCAAATTTAAAGAGGATCTTATGGAATCCTATAATATAGATCCCGATTCAGAGGAACAAAAGGATCTGGAGCTTTTGGAAAAATATCAGAATAACCGGTTAGGCATTATGTTTGGTGAGTTTTCCAAAGAGGAAATAAGCAGATTGAAGGAACTTGAAAATACGGAATTGACAGAGTATCAGAAACAGGCATTGTCCTATTGTAATGATGAGATTGATCTGAAAAAAACAATCGAGGATTTAGAGAGAAAGAATCTGATTTTGGGTGAAGAAATCAAGGATGATACGTTAGCAGAGCTGCAAAGTCAAAATATGCAGAAGGCAGATGAGGCTGCGGATGAGATTATGGAGGCAGCCAGCAAGGATATCATTGGTCTGCTCATTCAGGATGTGAAGGAAAAGGTGGATGAGAAGGCAGAGGAGGAAAAGGAAAAAGCAGAGAAGCTCGCTGAGGAGAAGGAAGAAAAACAGGAAGAGCTGGATGCTGCAAAGGAAAAGAAGACGGAGCAGGAGATTGCCGTAGAGAAAGCGCGAGAAGAAAAACGGGAGCAGGAGGAGCTCTTGGATAATATTATGGAAGCGGAGACATTGGAGACGGACGCATCAAATGTCAATGTACCGGAAAGCAATGTTGAGATGGCAATCAGAAATATAGATAAGCTGATGAAGAAAAATAATCTCATCAATGAAGATATCAAGGGAATTGAGATTGATTTGGATTTTTAAAATATAAAGGCAGGAATACACATATATGTATTTATTGTTGTTGGCGATAATTTATATTGCATTTATCAGTCTTGGACTGCCGGATTCTCTGCTTGGGGCAGCATGGCCGACGATTCGTACGGATTTTTCCGTGCCGTTATCCTATATGGGAATCATTTCCATGATTATCTCAGGCGGAACTATTTTGTCGGGACTGATGTCAGAACGCCTTACAAAGAGATTCGGAACTAAAAATGTGACGGTTGTGAGTGTTTTCCTTACAGCAGCTGCGCTGTTTGGATTTTCAACGGTAACCGAATTTTATCAGATGTGCTTGTGGGCAATTCCATATGGACTTGGTGCGGGAGCGATTGATGCTGCACTTAACAATTATGTCGCTTTGCATTATAATTCAAGACATATGAGCTGGCTGCACTGCTTTTGGGGAGTCGGTACGATTGTCAGTCCATATATCATGAGCTATGCGCTGCAGTATACAACATGGATGGATGGTTATCGAAAGGTATCCTATATTCAGTTTGGCATTGTGATTTTGCTTGTCCTTACGCTTCCGATTTGGAAGATCAACCAATCGGCTGGGGAAGAAGAGAACAAAACAAAGATTCTCGGTATAAAAGGGGCTTTGAAGATAAAAGGCGTACCATATCTTTTGACCGCATTCTTTGCATATTGTGCAGCGGAGGCAACGACGATGCTCTGGGCAAGCAGTTATCTGGAAGGGACAAGAGGCGTGTCAAAGGAGAAGGCTGCCGCATTTGCTTCCCTGTTTTTTATCGGTATTACGGCCGGAAGATTTTTGGCGGGCTTTATCACGGATAAGCTTGGCGATAATAAGTCAATCCGGTTAGGTACGGGAATTGCGTTGTTTGGCGTTTTGATGATTGCCCTGCCATGGAAAATCACATCGATTCTCGGTTTTATCATAATCGGACTTGGGTGCGCTCCTGTTTATCCATGTATTATCCATTCGACACCGGATAATTTCGGGGCGGAAAATTCTCAGGGTATTATCGGGATTCAGATGGCAAGTGCCTATGTAGGTTCCACATTTGTACCGCCGATTTATGGACTGCTTGCAAATCATATCAGCTTGAAGATTATGCCGATTTATCTTGCATGTTTTTTTGTTTTATTGCTTGTAATGATTAATCAAACGGAAAAAAGTGTGAAATATAAATCAGAAGGAGAATTTATATGAAAAATAATGCGCAATTATCAGATGGATATCAAAAGAAGGTGGCAGATATCCTTATGGCAGATGCTTTGTATTCTTATAAATTTGATGTTACAACGGGGATTGTGGAGGACGATATTATTTGTTCTAACGGCATGAATTATACGAAGGCTTACGGACTTACTTCTCCGTGCAGGTTTGATGACATCATTGCACGTTCTTTTCATAATAGTAAGTCATATTCGCGTGTGGAATATACATTGGATTCATCCGTGAAGGAGCTTACGAGTGAGGATTTGCTGAAGGCGTTTGAGGCAGGGACAAGGAGGCTTGAGGTTAAGGTTTATATGCCGGATCAGCATAAATATAACCGTGTGACATATATGCTGGACTGTGATGAGGAGAGCGGTCATGTATTCTGTTACGTGTTAGGTCAGGATATTACGGGTATTGAGAATCAGTGGATTCGGGAAAATAATTCTGCACAGAAGGAACTTATGGATATGGACAATGTTCTTACTTGTGCAGGTA
>CAZLZH010000042.1:9051-20998 GCA_964563955.1 uncultured Bacteroides sp.
GGTATCGGTATCTGGCATATTTCATTGTTTGATAACGAAAAGCCGCGGATGAAGGCAAGTCCGAAGATGTGTGAGCTTCTCGGAATCAAACCGAATAGTATGTCCGAAGAAGAAATCTATGAGTATTGGTACGGAAGGATTAAGGAGTCCTGGCTGCCGACAGTAGAAGCAAGTGTATCGGAGATGATTGAAAAGGGAATATCGGAAAATACATATGAATGGGTACATCCAGCTCTTGGCACAATCTATGTGCGCTGTGGCGGAACGTCACAATATATTGAGGGAAAGGGCTATCTTCTGAGTGGATATCATAGTGATGTGACAGATAATATCAAAAATGAAATGAAGCAAAAGGAGCTTTTGGCAGAGGCATTTGAGGAGACAAAGAAGCAAAAAAATTTACTTCAGGAAGCGCTTGATAACTATAAACAGGCAGATTATGACCGTCGTACGGATTTTCTTACCGGCTTGCGTAATCGTCAGGATATGTTTGAATTATTGCAGGATACATTGTCAGGAAAACGTGACAGCATCAAGGCAATGTTCATGATGGATATTGATAATTTTAAGCTGCTAAATGATAATTACGGACATACATACGGAGACGAGTGCTTAAAGAAGATAGGAAAGGCAATGACGGGCTACGGGAAAGCGAATAACATGTATTTTTATCGCTATGGGGGTGAGGAACTGCTTGGTATGAGCTTCGGAAATGAAAAGACTGCTGAAGAAATTGCAAAGGAGCTTGTTGCACTTGTGTCCGGCTTGCAGATTAAGCGGGATGATCTGGAAACCGGTGTTGTGACGATCAGTCTTGGCTATACAAGCGATAACCGCCAATATGAAAAAATGATTGATTTGGCGGATACTGCGATGTATCGGGCAAAGGCAAACGGAAAAAATCGGGCAGTATGTTATGAAAATATGTAGAGGATGGAGTAATACAGATGTCAAATGAGAATCGCGAATATAAATTTTATGGCTGGCAGCAGGCGGATGTGCCGGCAGTGAATCAGGAATACAAGGGAATCCATACACCGAGAGATCTTTATGATGCCTTGTCGGATATATGGTGTGCGCGTACATGTGCGCCTCGCATGCGGGATGCGTGGAGCAAGGACAATAAAACGCTCGGACAGTGTTCGATTACTGCATTTTTAGCACAGGATATATTCGGAGGAAAAGTATATGGAATCCTGCGGGAAGGTGGCAACTATCATTGTTATAATGTAATCGGAGATTGCGTGTTTGACCTTACGAGCGAGCAGTTTAAGGACGCGAACGGGAACATTGAGGTGCTGTCCTACGAAGACAATCCGGAGCAGTTTCGAGAGGTGCATTTTGCAAAGGAAGAAAAAAGACTGCGCTATGAATATCTAAAGGAAAACTTGAAAAAAATGTGCGATATGTTAGAATAAAAAACGGCCGCAAACTGTTAAATTTGTGCGCAGACAGTTCATAACATAGGAGGATAAGCAATGAGTATCAGAATCGGAATTTACGGATATGGAAATTTAGGTCGTGGAGTTGAATGTGCGATTCGACAAAATGACGATATGGAATTAATTGCAGTGTTTACAAGAAGGAATCCGGAGACGGTATCGATATTGACAGATACAGCAAAGGTAGTTTCCGCTTCCGAGGTGGAGGCATATAAGGGAAAGATAGATGTTATGGTTATCTGCGGCGGAAGCGCCACAGATCTGCCGGTTCAGACACCGAAGCTTGCACAATATTTTAATGTAATTGACAGCTTTGATACGCATGCGAAGATTCCACAGCACTTTGCAAATGTAGATGCAGCAGCGAAAGCGGCAGGTACGGTTGGAATTATTTCAGTTGGCTGGGATCCGGGTATGTTCTCTCTGAACAGACTGTATGCAAATGCCATTTTATCGGACGGAAAAGACTATACATTCTGGGGAAAAGGTGTCAGTCAGGGACATTCGGATGCCATTCGGAGAGTCGGGGGTGTCAAGGACGGCAAGCAGTATACGATTCCTGTAGAGGCAGCCTTAGAAGCGGTCCGGTCAGGTGAAAATCCGGAGCTTACTACAAGAGAAAAGCATACCAGAGAGTGCTTTGTTGTGCTCGAGGATGGTGCAGATGCTGCAAAGGTTGAAGCAGAAATTAAGAATATGCCGAACTACTTTGCAGATTATGACACGACGGTGCATTTTATATCCGAGGAGGAGCTTGTTGCAAACCACAGTGGGATTCCGCATGGAGGATTTGTAATCCGCTCCGGCAAGACAGGCTGGAATGGGGAAAACAAGCATGTGATTGAATATAGTCTGAAGCTTGATTCCAATCCGGAATTTACGGCAAGTGTTTTGGCTGCCTATGCAAGAGCAGCGGCCAGACTTTCCGCAGAAGGTGCATGCGGTTGTAAAACGGTATTTGACATTGCACCTGCATATCTGATTAACCAGACTGGTGAGGAGATACGGGCACATTTGTTATAGAAATTAACATGGAAAATCAATTAACATCAGGAAATGTATTAAAAAATATTATTCGGTTTGCCCTGCCGTATTTTCTGTCTTACTTTTTACAGACATTATATGGTATGGCAGACCTTTATATTGTAGGGCAGTTTGAAGGAATTGCGCATATTACTTCGGTTTCGGTCGGCAGTCAGGTCATGCACATGGTGACGGTTATGATTGTCGGTCTCGCAATGGGTGCGACCGTGACAATCGGGCAGGCAGTCGGTGCCGGCAAAAAGGATACCGCTTCGGATTTGATCGGCAATGCGGTTATCCTGTTTTTGGCAGGCTCTGTTGCTTTATCTGGTATTCTCATTGCAGCCGTGAATCAGATTGTGTCTGTGATGGCAACACCGGAGGAAGCTGTGTCATCGACAAGGGTCTATTTGCTCATCTGTTTTATCGGGATTCCGTTTATTACGGCATACAATATTATCAGTTCCATCTTTCGGGGGCTTGGCGATTCCAAAAGTCCGATGTATTTCATTATTGTAGCGTGTATATGTAATATAGGTCTTGACTACTTATTCATTGGATATATGGGACTTGGAAGTGCGGGTGCTGCACTCGGCACGACGATCTCACAGACAATCAGCGTCATCGTTGCATTCGTTGTAATCAAAAAGCGTGAGACAGGGCTTATCTTGAAAAAGACAAATTTCCGGATTCAAAGGGCGCTAATCGGTAAAATCATAAAAATCGGAATTCCGGTTGCTTTGCAGGATGGGTTTATTCAGGTTTCGTTTTTGATTATTACGATTATTGCGAATAGTCGAGGATTAAATGATGCGGCGGCAGTCGGTATCGTGGAGAAGCTGATTGGTATGGCGTTTCTGGTTCCTTCGTCTATGCTTTCTACTGTGTCGGCACTTGCAGCACAGAATAATGGCGCCGGAAAACATGACAGGGCTGTTCGTACACTTCTGTATGGAATTGGCATTTGTCTTATATATGGGGCAGTTGTGTCCACAACCGTACAATTTTTTGCCGGAAATATCATTCGTCTTTTCTCAGAAAATGCAGATGTCATCCGGCTTGGGAGTGGATATATAAAAAGCTATATATTTGATTGTATGTTTGCGGGCGTACATTTTTGCTTCAGCGGATTTTTCTGCGCCTATGGCAGATCCGGAATTTCTTTTTTGCACAATTCGCTGTCGATTATCCTGGTCCGGATACCGGGTGCTTACCTTGCATCGAAAATGTTTGCGGATACCTTATTTCCGATGGGACTTGCGGCCACCTTTGGTTCTGTTTTGTCCTCTCTTATCTGCCTGTTTTTCTTTATACGGATGCGAAAAAAACTGTTGGAAGGTTGAAAAATAATTTGAAAAATGATAGACTAGCACGCGTGGTGTTCTCTTAACGAGAATGAAAAGGGAATGTGGTGCAAATCCACAACAGCCTCTACTACTGTAATCCGGCATATCTATATTTCGAATCCGTGCTGTGGTGCGCATGGGGTCATTGGAGCGATGCTCTGAGAAGGCTTGAGCTATAGAGTCGGTAAGTCAGGAGACCTGCCATAATAACGATTTTGTGTTTTGTTGAGGCAAAATGACAAGAATGGAGACATATGAAAAAATTTAAGAGACGTGCAGCTTGTGTCCTGACTGCGCTTGCCCTTACACTTGGGCTTTCGGCATGCGGCAGTGCAGAGAAGAAGGAAGCGACGGAAGCTGTAACAGAAACAACGTCAGATGCTGCGACGGATGGGGAAACGGTTTATC
Organism: uncultured Bacteroides sp.; assembly: GCA_964563955.1. Classification (GTDB taxonomy): domain Bacteria; phylum Bacillota; class Clostridia; order Lachnospirales; family Lachnospiraceae; genus Coprococcus_C. The sequence goes on from CAZLZH010000042.1 coordinate 13,271, forward strand.
CGATTTCTGTAACGGATTCGTACGGAAACACGGTCACGATTGAGGAAGAACCGGAAAAGCTTATATCGGTTGCCCCGAATCTGACAGAGCTTATTTATAAGCTTGGTGCAGAGGAGAAGCTTGTCGGAAGAAGTGATTATTGTGATTATCCGTCAGAGGTTCTGGATGTTGAATCAGTGGGAAATATCCAGATGCCGGATATTGAAAAGATTATCTCTTTGGAGCCGGATGTTGTGATTGTATCAACACACTTTGAGAGTGAGAATGCTGAAAAGCTGGAGGAAGCAGGGATTCCGGTTGTTGCACTCTATGACGAAACAGATGTTGAGGGTGTGTATGCGATGATTAAGACGCTTGGAAAGGTCATAAACCGCAATGCTGAGGCATCTGCATGTGTGGAAGAGATGCAGAATACCATTGCAGAGGTGCAGGAAAAGGTTTCGGGACTTGAGGCACCGACTGTCTACTATGTAATCGGTTATGGTGAGTATGGTGATTTTACAGCAGGCGGTGACACATTTACCGGTAAGATGCTGGAGATGGCAGGCGGTGATAATATCGCCAAAGATATTTCCGGCTGGAGTATTACGTTAGAAGAGCTTGTGGAGGCAGATCCGTCAATTATCATTATCAATGAATTTATGAAGTCGGATTTTATGAGTCTGCCGAATTATAGTGATTTGACTGCCGTGAAGGAAGGAAATGTCTATGTACTTGATACCAATATGCTTGACAGACAGGGATACCGGAATGCAGAGGGTATATTGGAGCTTGCAAAAATCTTTCATCCGGAGGCATTTGAATAAACATGAAAAAGACTTTTCGGTGGATACGGATTTTTGAATTGATATTGGTTTTATTTCTCGTTATGATTTTTTCGGTTACGCTTGGTTCGGCAGATTTGTCGGTCATGGATAGTATTAAGCTTGTTTTGGCAAAAATACCGTTTTTAAATCAGTGCATGGATACGACTGATATCAGCACCACATATGAAGTAATCGTCTGGAAGGTCAGACTGCCGCGTATCGTTCTGTCTGCGCTTGCAGGCGGAGCACTGGCAGTTGTCGGAGCGGTATTTCAGGGAGTGTTCGGAAACTCCCTTGCCGATCCGCATATATTGGGGGTATCCTCGGGTGCGGCGCTCGGGGCTACATTTGCGATGCTGACGGGCATTTCTGTCAGCTTTTTTGGACTTGGTGCAATCGGTATATTTGCATTTATCGGTGCACTTATTACCGTGTTTTTTGTGTATCGTATTTCCCGCATTGGAGGGGATATCTCCATTACGAATATGATACTTACCGGTACGGCAATGAGTACGATGTTAAGTGCGATAATTTCTATGCTCATGACATTTCATCACAATAAAATCGAAAAGGTTTATATGTGGACGCTTGGAAGCTTCTCTGCGGCAACATGGCAAAAGGTCGGATTTCTAGCTGTGTTTGTTATAGTCTGTGTCATTATTTTAATCCTATATGCAGGAAAATTGAATGTTATGATGCTTGGCGAGGAGGATGCCAAGTGTCTTGGAATTGATACGGACAGCGTGAGACGGACGCTGATCGTGACAGCCTCTCTGCTTGTAGCTGCGACAGTATCTGTAAGTGGTGTCATTGGGTTTGTCGGCTTGATCGTGCCACATTGTGTCCGGATGATCAGCGGCTCGGACAATCGGAAGGTACTGCCGTATTCCTGCCTTGTGGGAGCAATATTTTTGTTGATATGTGATACACTGGCAAGAACGATTGCGGCACCGACGGAGATTCCGGTTGGTGTGATTACTTCTATATTTGGAGCGCCGTACTTTATTGCACTTGTAATAGCAAGAAAGAAAAAAATCTGATAGGGATAGATATGAATAACAAACAGTTACATTCGATTGAAATTAAAGATTTAATATGGAATCCAGGCAAACAGGAGACGCCGGTTTTGAATCGTATTGATGCAATGCTTACCTCAGGAAATTTTTATGGGATTCTCGGACCAAACGGTGCCGGAAAAACATCACTTGTCCGGCAGATTTTAAAACTAAAGGAGCCGGATAATGGGCGCATTGCATTGGATGACCGGAACGTCCATGCTTTGAAACGGGAAGAACTGGCAAGAACACTTGCTTTTTTGCCGCAGGCAATTCATGCGGATATTGATTTTACGGTATTTGATATCGTTGCGATGGGACGGGAGCCATATCGCAGACGATTCAGTCCGCTGGATGCGGAGGATCTGACATGTATCAATGAAGCGTTGAAATTTACGAATTGTATGGATTTAAAAGATAAAAGCATATCTGTGCTTAGCGGCGGAGAAAGACAGCGCGTGATGATTGCAAGAACGATTGCACAGGACACGCCGTGGATTATATTGGATGAGCCGGTTTCCAATCTGGATATCCGGCATCAGACAGAGCTTATGCATGTTCTGAAGCGATTGCAGAATAAGAAGGGGAAGACGGTCGTAGCGATTCTGCATGATTTGAATCTGGCGGCAACGTTTTGCTCGCATATTATACTTATGAAGGATGGCGGGGTCTACCAAAGCGGAACGGTAGAGGAGGTACTGACAAAAGAAAACTTAAATTCTGTCTATGAGATGGAGTTTGATTTTATTTCGGATAATCATGGGGAAAGACCTTATATCATGCCGCGATATTCGATGTGAATGCATGTAAATTGTATTGACAGGTTGAAATTCGTTTGCGAAAATAACTGATATAGATAGGTAATTGCGAAACTGCTGTTACAGATTGTTGAATTGTATGAGTTAACAATAATATACATTTTATATACAGTTTCGCAAACACCTATAACAGATATAGAATATAAAAGGAGCTGTCGTTACAAATGATGTACATAATTGTAAATCCAGGTTCGAGAACCGGTAAGGGTTTGCGGATTTGGAAGGAAACACGGGAAATTCTAATGAAAAATCACATCGAGTTCAAAGCCTATGCCACAAAATATAAGGGACATGCCACGAGGCTTGCTGAACAGATTACAGGTCTTTGTGATGAAGAAATCTGCCTTGTTGTCGTAGGTGGGGATGGTACGGTCAATGAAGTCATAAATGGTATCCGTGATTTCTCAAAGGTGCGGTTTGGAGTTATTCCGACCGGCTCCGGCAATGACTTTGCAAGAGGTCTTCAGATGAAAGGAGACACGGCATATTATGTAAGTCGTATTATGGATGGAACGAAAACGCGGACGATAGATCTCGGCCGTGTCACATGGGATGATTGTGAGAAGCCGCGGTATTTTGCCATAAGCTCCGGCGTTGGTATGGACGCGATCGTATGTAAAAAAGCGCTTACTTCTAAGCAAAAGACTGTTTTAAATAAGCTGCATCTTGGAAAGCTTACCTATTTATTGCTTACGGTCGAAACACTTTTTTCGATGGAGACAGCACAGGTTAAGGCGTGCTTTGATGGAAAGAATACGAAATTGTTTGATAAATTAATTTTTGCAGCAGCCATGAACTTTCGGGCAGAGGGAGGCGGTGTGCCTATGGCACCGAATGCAGATGCGGAGGATGGAAAGCTGTCGATGTGCTTTGCGTACGGAATCCCGAAGTGGCTGACCTTTTTGATATTGCCATTTTTGGTGCTTGCGAAGCATGAATGGTTTTCCTGTTTTTCGATAGAGGATTGCGAGACCTGTCAAATTCGGCTTGATCGTCCGGTTGTACTGCACGCAGACGGAGAATATCTCGGTGATGTGACAAACGTAATATTTGAATGTGTGCCGAAGTCTTTGAAAATCGTGATATAATGTTTATTTCCTGCGTTGGAACATTCCGGCAGGAAGCTGTGACAAAATGACGGCGAAAAAGATAAGCGCACAGCCTGCCAGCTCTTTTGCATTTAGCTTTTCATGTAGAATGATCCATCCGGCGAGTACCGAGAACACAGATTCCAGACTCATAATCAGGGAAGCGATGGTCGGGTTTACATTTTTCTGCCCGATGATTTGCAGAGTGTAGGCGACACCGCAGGTTAGGATACCTGCATATAGGAGCGGAATCCATGCATTCCATGAGTGAAAGGCAGAAAGCCATACCTTGAATCCGGATTTGAATTCTGTAAAGAACATTGGTATGGATGTGAGAAGCCCTGTTACCATGAATTGGATGCAGGACATGCGAAGTCCATCTACCATCGGTGAATAATGGTCGATAACCAGAATATGGATACAGAAGCAGAGCGCGCAAAGGATAACAAGTGTATCGGAAAACTGTAACCGGAAGGAACCGTCTATGCACAGAAGATAGAGCCCGACTAACGTGATTTCCACAGCAATCCAGACATTTACTCCACAACGCTTTTTGAAAAATAATTGTATGATTGGGACAAACAGGATATAGCATGCGGTTAAAAAGCCGGCTTTTCCGGACGGCGTTCCAAAGAAAATACCCATTTGCTGTAGATTAGATGCAAAAAACATAACAATGCCACAGAGAACGCCTCCTGTTAGAAGCGTTCTCTGTGCTTTTTTCTCTGTCGGTTTTTTGGTAAGACCGACCTTGTCCGTTATGTGCAGTATGGCAAACAAAAACAGGGAACCGATGATGGAGCGGATACAATTAAAGGAAAATGGACCGACTGCATTGCCGCCCTCGCTTTGTGCTACGAAGGAAATACCCCATATGAATGCAGTCAGTACAAGTAACCATGAATTTCGTTTTTTTGTTGCAGTATTTTTGTCCGTGTTCATAAATTTACTCCTGTGTCGATATCATTTGCGGATGATTACACCTGCATAATACAGAATTGCCTGCGGCAATAATTACATATTCTAACATATGGAAAATCAGAATACAAATTGAAAAATTGTAATTTCTTACTATAATGAGTATTATAGAAACAGGTAAAAAACGGAGGATACATAAAATGCGCTATCCAATACATAAACAAATATATCAGAACATGGATGTATCTGCCAAAAGAAAAGTATCTGTTTGGATGGAAGCAATTTTGCTTGTAATTCCTTATGCTGTCGCATTTGCCATATTTTTAGTACATGGAGAGATAAAGCTTGGCATTTTAATTTTATTGTTTGGTTTTATTCTTTTGACCAGCGTTATGTTTATGCAGAGTATGCCAAAGACATCCGGATATTTAAAATTGGAAGATGATATTCTATTCCATAATACCATGAACACATTTCGCCATAAAAGATATCAATATAGTGATATTTCATGCCTTTATGTCGGGGATTGTCCCAAACAATATGTAAAACCGAAAAGCCGGTCTGCTGTCTTTACAGAAGAGGAATGGCGTTCTCTGTACGGAACTTATATTGTTGCGTTGGACAAGGATGGAGTTGTTATGTTTGTATGCAGCTATTGCGATTCTGCATGGGATTTTTTGTTAAGGCAATGCAGAAGCACAATAGAGAGGGTTATGACAGAGGAGGAATGGCTTGCATCTAGAAAAGAACAATCAGAGTTGGAAAAGAAAACAGAGGATAATAACGGATATTGGGAAATCGTTAAAAAATATGATGATTATATCAATTAAATATAGCTTAAATAGAGCTGTATAATCAGGAGTGAATGAATTGACAGCTATAATACGGTTTTTGCATAAGAAAAGAGACAGAAAGCGTAGAGAAAATCATATGCTTTCTATCTCTTTTTCTCACTGAAAATCAGGTTATCTGCATGCGTCTAAATGACTGATAACTCCGTGTAATTTATGGATGGAAACCTTAATCGACTTATTGATTTCCTCAGAATTTGCTGCAAGCTTTCCGACCTCTCCGGCTACGACATTAAAGCCGCGACCGAATTCACCGGCGCGTGCCGCTTCAATGGAAGCGTTGAGAGAAAGTATGCGCTGTTTGTTTTCAATCTTATCTAAAGCAGAAGATTTCTGGTTGATTTCAGAAATCAAATCCACTGCCTGTGAAATATCGGAATCCATATTCTCAATCAGAGTACCGTTTTTATATTTGCTGTATTCAAGATTGACAATCATATTGATCAGTTTGCCGAGCAGGTCAGCAGAAGCACGGATGCTTTCCTCTGTTTTGATTGGAACCTTTCGCAAAGCACGGATATAATCATCCGGATTGATATCAAGTTCCACGGCAAGCTTGCGAAATTCGTCTTCATCCGGCTCATTCGGGAGTACCTGTCCGCCGATAATTTTACCGAGAACCTCGCCTTCCACAACGATATCGATAGAAAAGTCCATCAGACCGGCATGACAGTAGTATGTACCTGTACAGGTGTTGTCGCAATGTACACAACGCCGGCAGCCCTCTTTGGAACCACGGGTATATTTCATACAAAAGTCCGTAAATCCAATCTCACTTGAAATATAATTGCCATCCTTATCAACTGCAATCGTTGCAAGACCGGTGGCCTTTGACCAGTCGGACATAATACCGTCGAGCTTTTTAATGTCAAAAAAATCCTGTATCTTCATAAAGTTCCCCCTAAGTTAAAATATACATATATTTTACATCAACTTACCCTATTATGGAAGTAAAAAAACATTTACCTGTTTTATTTGAATAAAAATACAGTTGTGCAACAAATTTTCATATTATATAATCATAAATAGACAGAAACTGTCAGGAATTACCGATGGGCGAAGCGAGGGTGACGCCCATAAGCGGTAAGGTAAATTACATATTATACAAGGAGAGGAAGGGTTAAAATTGGCAGCAAACAGTAAAATTCTGGCACAGGCAGCAGAGCGGTTAGGGATTGTAAAGAATGATAAGGAGGACGTTGCATACGGTGTATACAACAATTTTTCGGTACTGATATTCGGGACAAACAGTAACGGGCAGTATATCACGATGGCAGTATGTGCAAATGCAAATGGACAGCCGTTTCAACGGGAATGGATTAATCGGATTGCACTTCCGAGCAAGGTGACATGCTCCTTGAATCAATACCGGATTAACATATCTTTTCGGGTAAATGGATTCTTAGATGCCGTGGAAAAAATTGTGGATAGTATAAAGGCTGTCACGGATACCGCAGTTATGTGCGGCTGTGTGAATTGTGATGAGACTGGCACGATTGGACCGGCTTTTGCATACAGCTTTCAGGGAAATTATGTGCTTTTAAATACAGAATCTGCGTCGAAGCTCTATGCGTCTGTGCAAAAGGATTCGCAGATAGAAACGGCAAAGAATGAGAATTATTTCGGAGGCGTAGTAGGCGCCCTGCTTGGAAGCGTTGTGGGAGCAATTGTTATTTTGTTAATTGCACAGCTTGGAAGAATAGCGACGCTTGGCGGAATTGTAATGGGTATGGCGATTGTGTTTGGCTATAAAAAGCTTGGGAAAAAGTTTTCGATTTTCAGTGTGATAATATGTTTGGCGATTTCTGTTCTTATGACCTATACGACATGCAGGCTTTCGGCAGCCATCGAGGTGTTTAAGGCATTTGATGGAGCGGAAACATTCGGATATTGCTTTGCACATGCAAAAGAGGTTTATGAGTGGTCAAATTCTCTCGCTGCATACAATCATAATTTTATCTTTACGATGATTGTCGGAATTGTCGGAACGATTGCAATGGTCGTTGTGGAATATTCGAGTCAGGAAAAGAAGTTCCAGATGTATAAGCTGTAGTAAAGAATCGCTATATGCTGGATTAAATAATTTTATAGTTGACATTCTCTCATAAAAGAATTATCATAGTGATATCAAAATAATATCACTTTTATAGCAAACGTTCAAATGATAGTGTCAAATGACCTATGAAAAAATG
>CAZLZH010000043.1:0-5159 GCA_964563955.1 uncultured Bacteroides sp.
GTAGCAACCTGTGGGAACAGTGCATAGGAAAGCACATCCTCATCCTGCTGCTTATATTGTGCCATCTCCTTCTCAAACTTCTCCAGTGACGGCTTCAAATCGTCTGCCGGACGATACGTAATCGGCTCCTTCATTCCAAGACTGTCAAGTGCCTTCTTCTGTATCTCCGCATTTACAGGCAATGTTGTCTTACCATACTTACCAACCAGAAGATCCTTTGACTCCTTTGTAAGGTTCTTATAACGCTCACCCATAACAACGTTCAAAACTGCCTGTGTACCAACAATCTGAGAAGATGGTGTTACAAGCGGAATCTCGCCGAAATCCTTACGAACGCGCGGAATCTCCTCCAACACTTCATCATACTTATCCTCAGCCTTCATCTCCTTTAACTGAGAAACCATGTTAGAGAGCATACCGCCCGGAACCTGATACAAAAGTGTCTTGATATTAACACCCATTACCTTCGGGCTTAACAATCCGGACTCAAGCCACTGCTCGCGAAGCGGACGGAAATAATCTGCAATCTCTGCAAGAAGATTCTGGTCAAATCCGGGATCATACTCTGTACCTTCAAACGCCTTCGCCATAACCTCGGTCGCTGGCTGTGATGTACCCATAGCAAGCGGAGACATCGCTGTATCAATAACATCGCATCCTGCCTCAACTGCCTTCATATAAGTCATGGAAGCGACACCGGATGTATAATGTGTATGAAGCTGAATCGGAAGCTTCGTTCCTTCCTTCAATGCTTTTACAAGTCTTGTTGCCTCATTCGGAACAAGAAGACCTGCCATATCCTTAATACAGATAGAATCTGCACCCATCTCCTCGATGTTCTTAGCCGTATTCTTCCAGTAATCCATCGTATAGGCATCACCGAGCGTATAGGAAAGTGCAACCTGTGCATGTCCCTTTTCCTTGTTTGCAGCCTTTACTGCTGTCTCAAGGTTACGAATATCATTCAAACAGTCAAAGATACGAATAATATCGATACCGTTTGCAATACTCTTCTGTACAAAATATTCAACGACATCATCCGAATATGGGCTATACCCTAAAATATTCTGACCACGGAACAACATCTGTAGCTTTGTATTCTTAAATCCGTCACGCAGCTTGCGGAGTCTGTCCCATGGGTCTTCCTTTAAGAAACGAAGACAGGAATCAAAGGTTGCACCACCCCAACACTCTACAGAATGGTATCCAACCTTGTCCATCTTATCAATAATCGGCAACATCTGCTCTGTTGTCATACGAGTTGCAATCAGAGACTGATGTGCATCACGCAATACGGTTTCGGTAATTTTTACCGGTCTCTTTTCCTCTGCCATTTATTCTGACCTCCTTAATTTTCAAATTACACTATACACCAAAAATTGCCATAAATGTACCGGCAGCAACAGCTGTTCCGATAACACCTGCAACATTTGGTCCCATGGCATTCATAAGAAGGAAGTTTGTAGGATCTGCCTCTGCACCGACCTTCTGGGAAACACGTGCTGCCATAGGAACTGCTGAAACGCCTGCGGAACCAATCAAAGGATTTACTTTTCCCTTTGTCACCTTACACATAAGCTTACCAAACAGAACACCTGCCGCGGTACCAATCATAAATGCAACAAGACCAAGTACAACGATCTTCAAGGTGCTCAGCTTCAAAAATGCATCTGCCGTTGTCGTAGCACCAACAGAAGTACCAAGCAAAATAACAACAATATACATCATTGCATTGCTTGCTGTCTCTGTCAGTTGCTTTACTACGCCGCACTCACGGAACAGATTACCGAGCATCAGCATTCCGACAAGCGGTGCCGTCGTAGGCAGAATCAATACAACTACAAGTGTAACGACAATCGGGAACAATATCTTCTCCAGCTTTGTAACCGGACGAAGCTGTGCCATCTTAATCTTCCGCTCCTTCTCCGTTGTAAGAAGCTTCATAATAGGCGGCTGAATGACCGGCACAAGCGCCATATACGAATATGCGGCAACAGCAATCGGTCCCATCAGAGTTCCACCCATACCAAGCTTACCTGCAAGGAAGATGGATGTCGGGCCATCCGCACCACCGATAATGGAGATTGCTGCTGCTTCCTTTCCGTTGAAGCCCATAAGGAATGCAAGGAAATAAGCAGAATAAATACCAAACTGCGCCGCAGCACCAAGGAGAAAGCTCTTTGGATTTGCAATAAGCGGTCCAAAATCCGTCATGGCACCAACGCCCATAAAAATCAGAGACGGCAGAATACTCCACTCATCCAACAAATAAAAATAATGTAACAGTCCGCCCTCTTCGATAATGGCTGGGAACATATTTGCCAACAGCATACCAAAGGAGATCGGAACCAAAAGCAATGGTTCAAAGCCCTTTACGATTGCAAGATACATGAAGAAACACGCAACCAAAATCATTACATAATGTTTCCATGTCAAGGTAGCAAATCCCGTCTGTAGGGCCAGATTATTCAATATATCTGCAAAACTACTCACTTATGTTTACCTCCTGTATTTTAGGAACAAGTTTCTACAAATTAGTTCATGGTAGCCAATACATCGCCTGCTTCCACAGAATCGCCGGCTGCTACGTTGATGCTTGCAACTGTTCCGTCTTCCGGAGCAACAACATCATTTTCCATCTTCATGGCCTCAAGAATAAGGATGACATCACCCTTCTTTACAGAAGTGCCGACATTTGCCTTTACATTCAAAATCTTTCCAGGCATCGGAGCCGATACTGTAATAGAGCCTGCTGATGCAGATGCAGCCGGTGCCTTCGGTGCTGCCGGTGCGGATGCCACAGGAGCAGGTGTTGCCGCCTGAACCGGTGCTGCTGCAGGTGCTGCACCTGCGCCCAATTCCTCTACTGCTACGTCATAAGCTGTACCATTTACGGTAATTCTATAATTCTTCATTGTAATTTCCTCCTAATTTTCCGATTATTTTCTTGCACGACGAATAGAACGTACAACAAGTGTATCTTTGCTTACTGCATTTCCTGTCTGTCCTGCTGCTGCATAAACCGCTGCTGTAATCACTGCCACAAGCTCCGCATCATCCATAAGATTCTTCTGCGGTGCCGGTGTGCTTGTCTCTGCCGCCGATACAGGTGCCTTCTTTACAGCTTCTTCCTTCTTCAAATCCTCAAGCTTTGGCTTCTTTGCGAGCAACGCCGGAAGGAACTTGAACAAGGAAATGATAAATGATATAAAAATCAAAACGACAAATACGGTACCCATACCGATCAAGGTATTTAAGCCTGCCTGCTTTACAAGCTCAGACTTTGAATATACCGCCGATACAACCATTTCCTCAGGAAGATACTCATAGACACCCTGCATCTCGGAATCAATTCCCTGCTGTACAATATCGTCGATGCTGGAATAGTAATCTCCGTATTGTTCGAAGAATGCTTCCTCTGAACCGTAGTACATGATCATTTCCTGACGGATCGCTTCTTCATTATAATTTTTCTTTACCTGATCCAATTGGATATAATATTCAGGATTTTCAACATATTTTACCGTGATCTCCACATCTCTGTTTGCTGCCTTATTTGTCACGGTTACTAATACGGAATCCTCAGCATTTTCAATCTTATAATTGACAGTGTTTAAATCCATGCCCATGCCGTTGATATAAGGAGAGAAATCCTGGAATTCTCCAACCTTATCTGTCTCTTTTGCCTGCTGAATACCTTTCACAGCCGACTGCTCAAATGCGGTTCCATCTGTAATATAATAATCCGCATAATCGTCACTGACATCCTTGTACTGGTTAAACAAATACATTGTGTCAATTACGATCTGACTCTCGTCGTAGTCAAATGGTTTTTCCACTTCATTGCTACATGCTGACAAAGAAAACATCACAGCTAACATGGAAATCAGAATTAAAAGTTTTTTCTTCATTTCATTGTCACCTTTCCTTAAACTGCTCCGTGCTTCTTATATGGTCTTTCCTCATTTTTTGTGGCAAGCATATCAAATGCTGCAATCACACGTTTTCTCGTTGCATCCGGCTCAATGATATCATCGATATAGCCACGCTTTGCAGCAGCCATAGCACTTGACTGAAGCTCTGTATATTCCTTTTCCTTTTCGGCAATCACAGAAACCTTGTCCTCAGCCGCTGCAATTTCCTTCTCATACATAATCTTAACAGCCATCTCCGGATCCATCGTTCCGATCTTTGCACGCGGCCATGCATATACCATATCTGCTCCGATTGCCTTTGAATTCATAATTGTATAAGCAGTTCCGAATGCGTCACCCATAACAACGGTTACCTTTGGCACCGTTGCATCCGCAAATGCAAATGTAAGCTTTGCAGCAGCATCTGCAACCGTTCTCTCATTTGATACAGTTGCCACAAATCCCTTTGCATTGACAAGTGTCAATACCGGAATATTAAATGCATCACAGAATTTCACAAAATCAGCTGCAATATAGGCACCGCTTGTAGAAAGAAGGTCTCCGCCATCCTCTGCCTGATTGGCTACGCAGCCGATAGTTGCGCCATTCAGCTTGATAAGACCAAGCACCATATCCTTTGCATAGTCCTTCTTAATTTCCATGAAAACATTGTTATCTGCAATATTCTGCAAAACGGCTCTTGCATCCTTTGCAAAACCGTCCAGATTCGGGATAATGCGGTTCAAATCATCTGTACAATCTGCAACCGCGTCCTCCATATTATTATCCGGAAGCATATCCACCAGACTGCGGATTTGAGACAAGGTTGTCATATCATCATCAAACACACCGTCTACCAGAGAGGAATTCTTGCTTAAATAATCCGCAGAAGCGGTATCAAGCTTTGCCTGATAATTTCCGTCCAATGCGTTCGGGCTGTTTACAAAAAGCTTACCACCCTCTGCTGTCATGAATGTAAAATCCGTAAGTGTAGGAATCAGTGCAGCTCCACCGCCACATGTTCCGAAAATTGCCGTAACCTGCGGAATCACTCCGGATGCAAGTGTCTGCTTCAGATATACTTCACCGAATGCGTTCAATGCATCTGTTGCCTCCTGCAATCTTAAACCGGCACAGTCAATCAATCCGATTACCGGCGCTCCAACCTTCATCGCCATGTCATAAATCTTTGCAATTTTCTTTGCATGCATCTCGCCTACAGTGCCGTTCAACACGGAAGCATCC